>NZ_JAIQLH010000068.1 GCF_020037025.1 Streptomyces huiliensis
GCTTTTGGGGGCCCCGGTCCCGCCCTTTCACCGTTTCTTGCGGGGGCAGGCCCCCGCACCCCCGCAACCGCGCTCCGCGCGGTTGTCCTCAAACGCCGGACGGGCTGGTGCGTGTCAGCCGCGCCGCAGCGCGAACGCCCGGCCCGGGTTGTGGACGAACAGCCCGGTGACGAAGTCCTCCCCGAACTCCCGTGCCAGGCGCGGCCGGAGTACTCGCAGCAGGTAGGGCATGCCGGGCCCCCCGTCGACCGACCGGGCGGCGGCCGTCGTCGTGTCCCCGCCGAGGAGGAGCTGTCCCGCGTGCCCGGCGTCGGCCAGGGCGGCCAGCTGGTCGAAGAGCCGCCAGTCGGTGGCGTGGTTGGCGCGTGACGGGCCGTCGAAGGCCAGGAAGGCCCCCGCCCGGGCCGCCTCCCGCTGTACGCGGAGGTCGGGGCAGCGGCCCAGGTGGCCGAGGACGACGGCGGAGGGCGGCATGCCGAGCGTGCCGCACAGCAGGTCGAGCACCTCCAGCGGCGCCGTGCCGAGCTCCAGGTGGACGGCCACGGCCGCGCCGGTCGCGTGGTGCGCCTCGGCGGCGGCGGTCATCGTGCGCCGGGCGTGCTCGTCGAGGCCGTGGAACCCGCCGGCGACCTTGACCAGGCCGGCGCGGACCGGGACCGCGGTCAGGTCGGTCACGAACTTCGCCGCCAGCGCGTCCAGTTCGGCGGGGGTCGGCGGCGGTGTGTAGTGCACCGCCTGGTGCATGCCGGTGGCCAGCACGACGTGGACACCCGTCGCGCGGGACGCCGCCACCACGTCGGCCGACCGTCGTCCCATGCCGCGCGGCGTCCACTGCACCACCGTCCCGCCGCCCGCCGCGGCGAAGGCGCGCAGTTCGGCCTCCGCCGCCCGGGCGTCGTCGAGTTCCCGGCCGGGCAGGAGGGGGCTGCGCAGGAAGAGGTGGTCGTGGGCGTCGACCGTGCCGAGCGCTTCCGCCGGGACGTCGCCGAGCACTGTCCGGACGACGGCGGTCACGCGGCCCCCTCCGTCGCGGTCGTCGCGGTCTCGTCGGCGCCGGTGGCCACCGTCAGCGCCGGCGCGGCGGCGCGCAGTCCGGCCAGCGCCTTCGGCACCCCGATGTAGGGGGCCAGGTGCACGAAGACCTCGACGATCTCCTCCTCCGTCAGCCCCACCCGCAGACCCGTGGTGACGTGCCCGGCCAGCTGCGGTTCCACGCCGCCCAGCGCGGTGAGCGCGGCCAGGTTGGCGATCTGCCGGTCGCGCAGGGACAGCCCGTCGCGCTGGTACGTACCGCCGAACAGACTGGTGACGATCCAGTCGGGGAAGCCGGGCGCCAACCGCTCCAGCCCGGGAAGCGTCGCCTCCCGCGTCCGTTCGTCCTGGAGCACCTCCAGCAGCCGGTACCCCGCGGCACGGTCGAACGCCGCGCCCCGCGGCTCCGTACCGATGTTCTCCGTCATGTCTTTCCTCCCACCCCAGAACGTGTGTAACGGCTGAGCCGTTACATCGACGCGGTCAATGTAACGCATCAGCCGTTACGATGGGGGCATGCCCGCAGCAGAGCACCTGGAGTTCCGGTTCGACCTCGGCGCGACCTGGCTCGACTTCCTCGCGACCAAGGGACGGACGTTCGGCACGCGGCCGGTCGAACGCGTCGCCACAGCCGAGCGGCTGGTGGAGTGGTTCGCCCGCGTCGAACTCACCCCCGTCCGGCCCCCCGACGCGGCCGACGTCGTCCGGGTCCACGCCGTGCGGGAGACCCTGCGCCTCCTCGCCCTGCCCGTCGTCGAGGGCGGGACCCCGCCCGCCGGCGCGGTCGCCGAGACCGCCCGCTTCCTCGCGGAGCAGCCCGACCCCGTACGCCTCACCGTCACCGACCGGCTGCTCCGCGAGCCCCCCGCCGACACCGGCGCCGCCCTCGCCCGGATCGTCCGACAGGCGGTCGGCCACCTCACCGGCCCCGAGCGCGCCACGCTCGCCGTCTGCCCCGAACACGACTGCCGCGGCCTCTTCGCCAACCCCACCGGCCGCCGCCGCTGGTGCCCCGCGCCGGCCTGCGCCAGCCGGGGCCGCGTCCGCGCCCTCCGCGAACGCCGGCGCGCGGAGGCGTAGAAGCAAGGGGGAAGGTGATCCACGTCGCGGCGGTCCCGGCGTTCCGCCCCTAGAGTCCGGCCATGGACAGACATCTGACGTTCGAGCGCCTGCACAACTTCCGTGACCTGGGCGGCTATCCCACCCGGGACGGAGCCACCGTGCGCTGGGGGCGGCTGTACCGCTCCGACTCGCTGGGCAAGCTCGCCGGAGCGGACCTCGACCGCTTCCTCGCGCTGGGCGTCGGCACCGTCATCGACCTGCGATACCCCTGGGAGATCGACGCCGCCGGACGGGCGCCCGAGCACCCGTCGTACACCTGGCACAACCTCAGCGTCGAACACCGCCCCTACGACCAGGCCGCCCTCGGCCCGGACGTCGCCCCCGGCCCCTACCTCGCCGAGCGCTACCTGGAGGTCGCCCACGACGGGGCCGCCGAACTGCGGCGCGCCCTCGACGTGATCGCCGGTGCGGGGGACGGACCGGAACCCGGGGCCGTGGTCTTCCACTGCGCCTCCGGCAAGGACCGCACCGGACTGCTCGCCGCCCTCGTCCTGACCCTGCTCGACGTCGAACAGGACGTCGTCGTCGAGGACTTCACGCTCACCGAGCGCGCCACCGCGCGGCTCGTCGCCGACTGGCGGGCCGGCCACCCGGGACGCGAACTCGCCTGGCCCGCCTACGGCACGGCGCCCGCCGACGTGATGAGCCTGTTCCTGGACGGCCTCGCCCGGCGGCACGGGTCCGTGAGCGGGTACGCAGAGAAGGTGCTGGGCGTGGACGACGCCCTGGTCGCGGCCCTGCGGCGGAACCTGCTCGAACCGGTGCCGGTGGCGTAGGCGGCGCGGGGGCCGAGTGTCGCTCCGGCCCCCGTACCGATCGCTCCGGCCCCCGTACCGATCGCCCCGGCCCCCGTCACGGCCGCTTGTGCCCCCGCGCCCACCGCATCCCCCACCCGTACAACCGGTCCAGATCCGACTGGAACCCGTACACGTACGTCGCCTCCCGACGCACCGTCAGATGCCCCTGCCGGTTCTCGATCAGCGCCACGGCGCAGGACCGCGCCTGCGGCACCCGCTCCCTCAGCTCCACGGCGAACTGGTGCCCGTCCGGCAGGTAGAACGTGAGCACGCTGTCCACCCGTCCGAACACGGGCGTGCAGTCGTAGTTGTAGACGAAGACCAGCATCCGCCGGAACTCGTCCCGCTTGTCCAGGTTGATGTACAGCGTCTCGCCCATCGGGCCGCCGAACCGGCTGTCCGCGCTGAGCGAGATGTACGGCGGCCGGTACAGGTCGCCGTGGAAGCCGCCCAGCGGCTGCACCACGCCCTTGGTGCCGTCGGTGAGTTCGTAGAGGCAGGCCAGGTCGAGGTCGGCGGAGACCACGGCCGGCCCGTGCACCTGCACCGAGGCGCCCAGCGGCGCGAACAGGCTGCGCAGCAGCCCCGACGGCCCGTCCCCGCCCGGACCGGTGTGCATGCTCCAGGTGAGGTTGACGCGGAGGGTGCCCCCGGTCGTCCCGTGGTGGGTGAGCCAGTCGGTGGGGTGGGCCTTCGAGAGGCGCTTGTGGTGCGGCGCG
The DNA here is from genome assembly GCF_020037025.1 of Streptomyces huiliensis. Lineage (GTDB taxonomy): Bacteria > Actinomycetota > Actinomycetes > Streptomycetales > Streptomycetaceae > Streptomyces > Streptomyces huiliensis. The sequence goes on from NZ_JAIQLH010000068.1 coordinate 3,671, forward strand.
GCCCACTCGAACGCGTGCCGCGCCTCCTCGCGGCGGAGCGCGCCGCCGCGCAGGTAGGCCCATAGGCTGCCGTCCTCCTCCGCGGACGAGGCGTTCCTCCGGGCGGACGGGTCCTTGCCGTCCGACGGCGGGCGGCGGAACCGGTGCGGACGTGGGCGCATGGCTGACGTACTCCCTCTCGGCGTCGCTCGGTACGCGCGCCCGCTCGCGGGCACGCACCCTGAGCAACGCGGGAGGGCCGCCGGGGGACATGGGCGGCCCGCGACCGACCGGTCCGCGCGCCGGCCGCCGGCCTGCCGTCACCCCGCCGTCAGCCGGAACTCCGCAGCGCCGCAGCGGCCTTGGACCAGTTCCCGCGCAGGTTCGCGAGGTACGAACCGGCTTGCGACCCCGGCTTGACGCCCCGGGCGAACGCCGCCATGTTCCCCGCGCCCGCGTTGTACCCGAGGGCCATCAGCTCCTCCTTGGTGTACGACCCCGGCCAGGAACCCGGCAGTTGCACGGCCAGGTCCCGCAGGTGCCAGGACTCCGCCCGGATGGCGAGCGCGGGGTCGTCCGGCAGATCGAACCAGCTGCGGTTCGCGAAGGGGCGCCCGCGCTTGGTCTCGTCGTAGGCCGCCCGGTGCATGTTGGCCACCCCGAACGCGGAGTCCGGCTTCATCCTCTGCCAGGACTTCTCGAACTCCGGGTCGTGCGGCTTGTACGCCTCGTTGTAGAGGATCGCCATCACCAGCTGCGCGCTGACGCCCGCCTCCTTGGCGTACCGCTTCACCTCGGGGGCGTAGCGGGCGGGGTCCTGGTCGCCGTCCGGCTTCTCCGGGGACTTCTGGTCGATCGGGGTGGCCTTCGGCGACGGGCGGCCCTGGGACTTGCCGTCGTCCTTGCCGCCGCACGCGGTGGCCCCACCGGCGACGGCCGCCAGCACGACCAGCGCGGCCAACGACGGCCGGAGCCTGCGGTGCTTCCTCACGTTCTTCCTCCTGACGCGTCGCTGCGGGGCCCTCGCCATGACCGTACACAGCCCGCCGGACGGGTGCGGCGGGACACCCGGCGGGGGCGGACGCGGCCCATGGCATGCTGAAGCCGTGAACCGACCCGAGATCACCGTGACCTTCGCCCCCGAACTGCGGCTCTTCGTCCCCGCCGAACGCCGGGCCGAGCGGATGACCGTCGTCACCGACGGATCGTCGTCGCTCGGGCATGTGATCGAGTCGCTGGGCATGCCCCTCACCGAGGCCGGCCGGCTGCTCGTCGACGGCCGCGAGGTGCCCGTGTCCCACGTGCCGGGAGCGGGCGAGACGGTGGAGGTACGGGCGGTCGAGCGCCCGCAGCGGGTCCCCGGCGCGCCGCTGCGCTTCCTGCTGGACGTCCACCTCGGCACGCTCGCCCGGCGGCTGCGGCTGCTCGGCGTCGACGCCGCCTACGAGAGCGAGGACATCGGCGACCCGGCGCTCGCCGCCCGCTCCGCGGCCGAGCGCCGCGTGATGCTCTCCCGCGACCGCGGCCTGCTGCGCCGCAGGGAGCTCTGGGCCGGCGCCTACGTCTACAGCGACCGGCCCGACGACCAGCTGCGCGACGTCCTCGGCCGGTTCGCCCCGCCCCTCGCGCCGTGGACGCGCTGCACCGCCTGCAACGGGGAGCTGCGCGACGCCGACAAGGACTCCGTCGGCGAGCTCCTGGAGCACGGCACGCGCCGTACGTACGACGTCTTCGCGCAGTGCGCCGCCTGCGAGCGCGTGTACTGGCGCGGCGCGCACCACGCGCGGCTGGAGGCGATCGTGCAGGAGGCGCTGCGGGAGTTCGGCGGGGCCGAGGGGGTCGGACGCGAGGCGGGTTCGCTCACGGCAGGGTGAGGGTCACGGCAGGGCGAGGATCACGGCAGGGTGAGGATCCGCGGGCCGTCGTCCGTGACGGCCACGGTGTGCTCGATGTGCGCCGCCCGGCTGCCGTCGGCGGTCACCAGCGTCCACCCGTCCTCGGCGGTGCGGTAGGCGTCGCCGCCGCCGGCCATCAGCATCGGCTCGATCGCGAGCACCAGCCCGTGCCGCAGCGGGTAACCCCGGCCGGGACGGCCGCGGTTGGGCACGTGCGGGTCCTCGTGCATCTGCCGGCCGATGCCGTGGCCGCCGAAGTCGGCCGGCATGCCGCAGCGCGCCTTCGCCGCGACCCTGCCGACCGCGTGTGAGATGTCGCCCATGCGGTTGCCGGCCAGCGCGGCGGCGATGCCGGCGTCCAGCGCCTCCCGGGTTCGGGCGATGAGCTCGGTGTCGGCCGGCCGGGCCGTCCCGACGGTGAAGCTGACCGCCGCGTCGCCCGTCCACCCGTCGAGCCGGGCGCCGCAGTCGACGCTGAGCAGGTCGCCGTCGCGCAGCCGGTAGCCGGTGGGTATGCCGTGCACCACCGCGTCGTTGACGGATGTGCAGATCACTCCGGGGAACGGCACGGGCGCGAAGGACGGCCGGTAGCCGAGGAACGGCGACTCGGCACCCGCCGTCGCGAGGACCTCGCGGGCCACCTCGTCCAGCTCCCGCAGGCTCACCCTGACGGCCGCCGCCTCCCGTACGGCGGCCAGCGCGTGGGCCACCACCCGGCCCGCCTCGCGCATCGCCGCCAGCTCGCCGTCACTCTTGATCTCGACCATGTCCTCCGACGCTCCCCTCGTCCGACCCGACCGTCCGGTCTCGTGCCGGTATTGGTATCCCGGTATTTGTATCACGGTATAGATATCACGGTATTAGTATCGGGGCATGGTGAGAACTCCTCTGACCCCCTGGGAACGGCGCCGCGGCGAGATCTTCGGCGCCCTGGTGCGGCAGGCCCGGGGCGAACGCAGCATGGTGGAGGTCGCCGCGGCGGCCGGCGTCTCCGCGGAGACCCTGCGCAAGATCGAGACGGGCCGGGCGCCGACCCCGGCCTTCTTCACGGTGGCGGCGCTGGCCGGCGCTCTCGGCGTCTCCCTGGACGCGCTGGCCGCGGCGTCGGTGCCGGACGAGGGGGCGGAGGGGGTGGCCGGCGGGGCGGCGCTGTCGGCGTAGGGTTCGCACCCCTGTGTACACCGAGGCGCCCCCGGCGCGGTGGGTGCCGGGAGCGCCTCGGTGGATGGGGTGGCCGGCTCAGGACTCCTCGGCCGGAGCCGCGGCCTCTTCCTCCGCCGCCTCGGCGGGCGCCCCCTCCGCACCCTCCGCCTCTTCCTCTGCCTCCTCCTCGGGCAGCGCCTCGGTCTGCGCGGCGACGACCTGGAGGATGGCGGTGCTCTCGTCGACGGCCAGCGTCGTGCCGCGCGGCAGCTCCACGTCCCCCGCCCGGACCGTGTGCCCGGCCTCCAGGCCCTCGATCGACACCGTGAACCCCTCCGGGATGTGCGTGGCCTCCGCCTCCACGGGCAGTGCGTTGAGCATGTGCTCCAGCAGGTTGCCGCCGGGGGCCAGCTCGCCCTCCGTGTGCACGGGCACCTCGACGGTGACCTTCTCGCCCTTCTTGACGGCCAGGAAGTCCGCGTGGACGAGGAAGCCCTTCAGCGGGTCCCGCTGCACCTCCTTGGGGATCACCAACTCGCCGCCCTTGCCGCCGAGTTGCAGGCGCAGCAGCACGTTCGGTGTCTTCAGCGCCATCATCAGGGCGTGCCCGTCGAGCGTCACGTGCTTCGGTTCGGCGCCGTGGCCGTAGATGACCCCCGGTACCTTGTCGTCCCGACGGATGCGACGGGCGGCGCCCTTGCCGAAATCGGTGCGCGTTTCGGCGGCCAGCTTGACCTCGGCCATGACTGCTCTCCTCGTGTGTCGTCGTCTCGGGACCGTCCGGTGAGCGTCCCGGTGAGCGTCACCCGGACTCCGGCGGACCCGGTACGAAGAGAGCGCGACGGGACGGGATCGCCGCACCCCATGAGTACGGCCTCCCTCGCCGAGCGACGCGCGGCGAGTGTACCCAGCGGCGGAGGCGGATCGTCCGCTTTGTGCGCCGGATGGCGCACGGCGGCGGGGCGCGACCGTCGCCTCGTCAGCCCACGGGCCCCGGCCGTCCTGTCAGCCCACCGCGTCCCGCCATGTCAGGCCGCCGGGTCCCGCCGTACCGTCGCCGACATCCGGCGGACCGCCTCCCCGAGCACGTCCGGTGAGGCGGCGAGGTTGAGCCGGACGTGTCCGGTACCGCCCGCGCCGAAGGGCGGCCCCGACGTGAGCGCGACGCGCCCCCGTTCCAGGAAGGCGGCCGCCGGATCGTCGCCCAGGCCGGCCGCCCGGCAGTCCAGCCACGCCAGGTAGCCGCCCTCCGGCGGCCGGTACCCCACCTCGGGCAGCTCCCGCGCGAGCAGCTCGCCGAGCAGCCGGCGGTTCGCGTCCAGCCCGCCGAGCAGGGCGTCGAGCCAGCCGCCGGCGTGCCGCAGGGCGGCGGTGTGGGCCAGGACGCCGAGGTGGGACGGGCCGTGGCTCACCTCGGGTGGCAGCCGGCCCAGGCCGGCGGCGGCCTCCGGACCGGCCACGACCAGCGCGGCCTTGAGCCCGGCCAGGTTCCAGGCCTTGGACGCGGACAGCACCGAGAACGCGTCCTCCGCCCCCGGCACCGACAGGTACGGCACGAACTCCGCGCCCGGCAGCACCAGCGGGGCGTGCACCTCGTCGGCGACGACCCGCACCCCGTACCGTCGCGCCAGCTCCGCGACCGCCGTGAGCTCCGGCCGCGTGTGGACCGTCCCCGTCGGGTTGTGCGGGCTGCACAGCAGCAGGGCGGCGCGCCGTCCCGCCGCCGTGGCCTCGCGGAAGGCGGCCCGCAGGGCACCGGGGTCCAGCCGGCCCGTGCGGTCCAGCGGCGCCGCCACGACTCGCCGCCCCTCGTGGGCGACGAAGGCGTGGAACGGCGGGTAGACGGGCGGGGTGACCACCACCGCGTCACCCGGTCCCGTCACCAGCCGCAGCACCTCCACGACGCCCCGCATCACGTCGGCCACCACCGCCGTACGGTCCGTCGCGACCCCGTACCAGCCCCAGCGCTCCCGGGCGAACCCGGCCAGCGCCTCGGCGTAGCCCTCGCCCGTCGCGTACCCGGTGTCGCCCAGGGCGACGGCCTCGGCCAGCACCCGGGCCACGGGCTCCGGGAGCGGCACGTCCATCTCGGCGACCCACAGCGGCAGCACGTCCGGCGGATACGTCCGCCACTTCGCGCTCGTACGGCGGCGCAGCTCGCCGAGGGAGAGCCGGCGCAGCGGATCGGTGTGCTCGTACGACGACATGCGCCCATTGTGCGGCGGCGCAAGCCTCCTGACGAGGCGTCAGGACACGTCCTGCTCGCTCCTGTCCCCGCCCCACAGCGTGTGGAAGGACCCCTCGCGATCGGTGCGCCGGTAGGTGTGGGCGCCGAAGAAGTCACGCTGACCCTGCGTCAGGGCGGCGGGCAGGCGCTCGGCGCGCAGCGCGTCGTAGTAGGCGAGGGCGGCCGAGAAGCCCGGGGTCGGCACGCCGCGGCGCACGGCGGTGGCGACGACGTCGCGCCAGGCGTCCTGGGCGCGGCCCACCTCGTCCGCGAACCCCTCGTCGGCCAGCAGCGTGGGCAGGGAGGGGTCGGCGGCGAACGCCGCGCGGATCCGGTCGAGGAAGGCGGCGCGGATGATGCAGCCGCCCCGCCAGATGGCGGCCACGGCACCGAGGTCGATGTCCCACCCGTACTCGGCGCTCGCGGCGGCGATCATGTTCCAGCCCTGGGCGTAGGACACGAGCTTCGACGCGTACAGCGCCTCCTCCACCCGCGCCGCGAACGCCTCGGCCTCCTCGGCGTCCAGTGGCGCGGCGGCCGGCCCGGGCAGCGTCCGGGCCGCGTCGCGCAGCTCACGATGCCCGGACAGCGACCGCGCGAACACCGCCTCCGCGATCCCGGACACCGGCACTCCCAGGTCCAGCGCCGTCTGCACGGTCCACCGCCCGGTGCCCTTCTGCTCGGCCTCGTCCGCCACCACGTCCACGAACGGCCGCCCGCTCGCCGCGTCCGTGTGCGCCAGCACCTCGGCCGTGATCTCGATCAGATACGAGTTGAGCCGCCCGCTGTTCCACCCCCGGAACACCTCCGCGATCCGCGCCGGCCCGAACCCCGCCACCGTCCGCAGCAGGTCGTACGCCTCGGCGATCAGCTGCATGTCGGCGTACTCGATGCCGTTGTGCACCATCTTGACGAAGTGCCCGGCGGCGTCGGGCCCGATGTGCGTGCAACAGGGCGTCCCGTCGGGTGCCTTGGCGGCGATGGACTCCAGGAGGGGGCCCAGGGATTTGTAGGATTCGGCTGACCCGCCGGGCATGATGGCGGGCCCGTTGAGCGCCCCTTCTTCACCACCGCTGATCCCGGTCCCGACGAAGTGGATGCCCTTGTCGCGCAGGGCCTTTTCGCGACGGAGGGTGTCGTGGAAGTGGGCGTTGCCGCCGTCGATGATGACGTCGCCCTCGTCGAGGAGGGGAGTGAACTCGTCGATGACGGCGTCGGTGGGCTCGCCGGCCTTGACCATGACGACGATGCGGCGGGGCTTCTGGAGGGCCGCCACGAACTCCTCGGCGCTCTCGGCGGGGACGAAGGTCCCTTCGTGCCCGTGCTCGTCGACGAGGGCCTTGGTCTTGGCGTACGTGCGGTTGTGGACGGCCACGGTGTGCCCGTGGCGGGCGAAGTTCCGGGCGAGGTTGCTGCCCATGACGGCGAGGCCGGTGACGCCGATCTGCGCGGTGGGCTGGGTGGTGGTGGAGCTGGGCATCGCGGTGGTCCACTCCTGTCACGTGCGTCGAAGGCTTGTGCGGGGCGTCAACGTCGGTGGGATCGAAGATCTTCCCCTCGGGCAGCGGGGCGTCGCCCGGCCATCGTCGCACGGGGTGCGCGAAGCGGGCCGCAAGGTGGCCACGGGCCTGCCGTGCCGTTCGCCTGCGAGTCACCGGGTGACGGTCTGGCTGTCGCGCCCCGGAAGCATCGACAAGAGCTATGAGATCGACGGCGTGCGTGTCGTCCCGTACCGGGAGGGCATCGACTTCGCCGCCCACGCGCAGAAGGCGGACGTGCTGCTGTCCCACTTCGAGAACGTCCCGATCCTGGCGGGTCTCGCGAAGGCCCGGGACATACCCATGGTCGTCCTCTGTCACGACGACTTCACCGCGAGCTTCCACAACGCGGCGGGCGCCGACCTCGTCGTCTACAACAGCGAATGGATCCGGCGGGAAGGCGAGATCTTCTACGCCCGTTACCCCCGCGAATTCCTGCCCAAGCGCACGATTGTCGTCCGCCCACCCGTCATCGCGGAGGAATGGTGCGTTCGGGGCGGCGGAGCGTTCGAAGACCGGGCCTCTTCGGCCCGGCACGGCTCATGTGGTGGCGGAGCCCGTGCAGGTGGCGACGGGTGCGCCGCTCGTGACGCTTCCCGGGCCGAAGGTGTCGTTGAGGACCTGGGCGAACTCGGGGGTGATGTTCGTCGTCAGCCCGGTGGTCCGCACGCCCACCTTGGGCGGCATCACGGAGGTGACCGTCGGTTCGAAGGCCGCCGTCCCGTCGTACACGTGGGTGGTCATCCGGACGCCGGCCGGAGCGGCGGGGCTCTTCACCAGATAGCTCACGCTGCCGACCGGGAGCGTGTACTGGCCGTCGCTGACCTCCACGGTGCGGCCGGCCGGGTCGGTGTAGGTGAATCCCCCCTTGAAAGTGCCCTCGATCCGCATGGACCTGGCCAGCGCGACGGGATCCGTGAGCGCGGCGAGGTCGAAGCTGACCGTCCCCGTGCCGCCGGTCATCGCGAAGGAGCCGGGGACGTCGCCGGGAGCGAGGGGCTCGAAGGCCACTCCGTCCTTCTTCCAGGTCACCGTGCACTGGCCGGAGGCACTGACCAAGTCCAGGCTCACCGGTGCCCGGGCGTGTGCGGCCTGCAGCGCCAGGGCGCCGCCGGTGGCCAGGGTGCCGGTGGTCAGGGCGGCGGCGCCGAGGACGGCGGCTATGAAGGTTCGGGACAGGGTCATGGTGCCGGCCGTCCTTCGTCATCGGGGCTTCCCCCCGTCCCCATGCTCCGGATCCGGCGGTCCCTGGGCCATCGGGGGCGGCCGGACAGGTGACGTCGGGCCCGGACGGATCACCTCGGATGCGGCGGTCCGGAGGGCGGCCGAGGCTTCTTCCGGGGGCCGAGGAAGGAATGCGCGCGTGGCCGGGTCCGACGCTGTTGCCGTGGTGGGAGTGGGGTGCCGGCTGCCGGGCGGCATCCGCTCGCTGGACGCCCTGTGGGAGACGCTGGCGGCCGGCCGGGACACGATCGGTGAGGTCCCCCCGGAGCGTTTCGACGCGTCGTCGTTCACCGGGGCGGACGTGCCCTGCCCGCCGGGCCTGTCGTACACCTCGGCGGGCGGCTTCCTCGAGGACGATCCCGCGCTCTTCGACGCGGACTACTTCCGGATGTCGCCCAAGGAGGCGTCACGCGTCGATCCGCAGCAGCGGCTGTTGCTGGAGTGCGCGGTGGAGGCACTGGACGACGCGGGCCTGGACGCGGCCGGGCTGGCGGGCGGCGACACCGCCGTGGTGATGGGCGCCTGTACGTCCGAGCACTTCATCCTCCAGCAGCGCCGGCTGCGGACGATGAACGCCTACACGATGAGCGGGGGAGCTGGCGGCAACACCGCCAACCGGATCTCCCACTTCCTCGACGTGCGCGGACCGTCCCTGGCCGTCGACACCGCCTGCTCTTCCGGACTGACGGCGGTGCACACCGCCTGTGAGCAGGTGCGCTCCGGACGCAGTGCGTTGGCGCTGGCGGGCGGGGTGAACGTCCTGCTGGGCCCGGGCGGGTTCGTGGGATTCTCCCAGGCCTCGATGCTGTCGCCCACCGGCCGTTGCCGGCCCTTCTCCGCGGCGGCGGACGGGTTCGTCCGGGCCGAGGGTGCGGGGGTGCTCGTCCTCAAGCCGCTGGCCGCGGCGCTGGCGGACGGCGACCGGGTGCACGCGGTGATCGTGGCGAGCGGGATGAACGCGGACGGCCGCACGGCCGGGCTCCCGATGCCCAGTGCGCAGGCACAGGCCGCGCTGCTGCGCGACGTCTACGAGCGGGCCGGGATCGCCCCCGAAGAGGTGGCCTACGTGGAGGCCCACGGCACGGGGACGCAGGTGGGCGATCCGGTGGAGTGCGAGGCCCTGGGCGCGGCGCTGGGCCGGCACCGGGCGGACGGCGGGCTGCCGATCGGCTCGCTCAAGCCCAACCTGGGCCATCTGGAAGCGGCTTCGGGGATCGCCGGGCTCCTCAAGGGCCTGCTCGTGCTGCGCGAGGGCCGGATCCCGGCGACGCTCCACGCCGAACCCCTCAACGACGCCATCGACTTCGCCGGCCTGGGCCTCGCCCCGGTGACCACGGACCGCCCGCTGCCACGCACCGGACGCGGCCTGGTCGGGGTCAACTCCTTCGGCTTCGGCGGGGCCAACACCCATGTGGTGCTGGCGCCGGCGCCGGTCGCCCGCGGGACGGTGCCGCACACGGAAAGGCTGCCGGTCCTGGTGTCCGCGCGGACCCCCGAGGCGCTGGCCGCCGCGGCCGGCGCCTGGGCGGACCGCTTGGCGGACGCCGGGCCGGACGCCTTCTACGACCTCGCGTTCACCTCGTTCCGCCGCACCCGCCACGAGCACCGGCTGGCACTGCTGGCGGACGGACCGCGAGAGGCGGCGGACGCGCTGCGCACGGCGGCACGCGGTGAGCCGGATGCCGCCTGCGCCTCGGCCGTGGCGGTACGCGGCGGCCGGACGGCCTTCGTGTTCTGCGGCGGCGGGGCCAACTGGGTGGGCATGGGGCGCGAACTCCTCGCCACCGACCAGGCGTTCACGGCCGAGGCGGCCGCGGTGGACGAGGAACTGACGCACCGGCTGGGATGGTCCGTGCTGGAGGAGATGGCTCACCCGGACGACCCGGAGCGGTGGGACCGCACCGAGGTGGCGCAGCCGCTGCTGTTCGCGGTGCAGGCCGGGCTGGTGGCGGCACTGGCCGCGCGCGGGATCACCCCGGCCGCCGTCACCGGGCACAGCGTCGGGGAGGTCGCGGCGGCGTACTGCGCCGGCGCCCTGGACCGCGCGGCCGCCTGCCGGGTGATCGTGGAACGCGGCAAGGCCCAGGCCATGACCGCCGGTTCGGGCCGCATGGCGGCGGTCGGACTGGGCGAGGAAGAGGCGGTACGGCTCCTGGAGGACCGCTGCCCGGGCCGCCTGGTGGTCGCCGCGGTCAACAGCGACCGGGACGTGACGGTCGCCGGCGACGCCGGAGCGCTGGCCGCGCTCGGCGCCGAGCTCACCGCCGAGGGCGTCTTCTTCCGGGACATCGGACTCGACTACGCCTTCCACACCGCGGCCATGGACCCGTTGCGGGACGCCGTCAAGTCCGGACTGGCCGGGCTCGCCGTCGGCGACGGCCGGCTGCCGGTGGTGTCCGGGGTCACCGGGGAACGGGTGGAGAGCCGCTTCCTGGATGCCGACTACTGGTGGAGCAGCCTGCGCGAGCCCGTGCGGTTCTCCCGCGCCGTGGCGGAGCTGACCGGGCCGGAGGGCTGCGACGCGCTCGTGGAGATCGGCCCGCACCCGGTGCTGGCCACCTACCTGCGCCGGGCCGCCGCCCCCGGCACACCGGTGGCGGTGGTGCCCACCCTGCGCCGTACCGACGCCGGACCCGCCGCGCTCGACCGGACCGAGGCACACCTCCTGGCCGCCGGTGCCACCGGCGAACGGCGGTACTTCCCCCGCCCGGGCCGGGTCGTGACCACCCCCGCGTATCCCTGGCAGCGCGAGCGGCACTGGAACGGGGAACCCTCGTGGTGGTACGAGCGCGCCACGGAGGCCGAAGCGGGCCCGTCCCACCCGCTGCTGGGCCACCGGCAGCCGACGGCCCTGCCCACGTGGAGCCGGAGACTCGCGCCGGGCGGCCCGCGGTGGCTGGCCGATCACACGGTGGGCGGCGCCGTGGTGCTCCCCGCCTCGGCCTTCCTCGAACTGGCCCTGGCCGCCGGCGAGCCGACCCTCGGCGGGCCGGTGGAAGCGACCCGGCTCGCCATCCGCCGCTCCGTGACCGTGCCGTCCGACTCCTCGGGGACAGAGCTCGTCCTCGACTGTTCGCTCTCGCCTCAAGGAGAATTCACGGTCGCCACCCGCCGGGGCACCGACGGCGAGTGGGTGGAGCACGCCCGCTGCCGGGTAAGGCGGCTGCTGCGCGACCGCCCGCCCGCCCTCGACGCGGCGGCCGTCGCCCGGCGTCTGCCGGGGCACCGCGCGGCCGAGGCGCACTACGCGGCCGCCGAGCGCACGGGCGTGCGCTACGGCCCGGCGTTCCGCCCGCTGACCGGCCTGCGCACCGGGGACGGCGAGGTCCTGGCCTCCTACGCCGCGGACCCCGGCACCGGCACCGGCTACCTCGCCCATCCCGCGCTCCTCGACGGCGCCCTCCAAGCGGTCCTGCCACTCGCCCAGGCCGCGCTGGGCGAGCGCATGGCCTTCCTGCCCATCGGCTTCGAGGCCGTGCGCTGCTGGCAGCCCCTGCCCACGGCCGGCACCGTGCACGTCCGCACACATGCCGCGCCGTCCCAGGAGCCGTCGTGGAGCCTCACCATCGCCGGTGAGGACGGCACCGTGGCCCTGGAACTGCTCGGTATCCGGGCCCAGCGGTTCGACGCCGTGCCGACGGCCCCGCCGTCCCGCCTCACCGAAGTCCTGCGCGCCGCTCCGCTGCCCGGCCCGGCGGCGCCGAGCGAGGGACGTCCGCCGGCGGACGTCCTGGCCGCCGCGGCACCGGGACTCACAGCGCTGACAGCGCGCTGGCACGCCCATCCCTACGCTCGCGGCCGCGCGTCCGCCATGGAGATCTCGGCACACTGCACCGCCGCCGCGGTCGCCGGACTCCTTCCCGACCGGGAGCGTTTCACGATCGAGGACCTGCTGCTGGCCGGCGCCCTACCCCGCCACGTGCGGCTGCTGCGCACCTTGCTGGCGACCGCCGCCGAGTACGGGCTGTTCACGGCCGAGGACGGCGGCTGGCGACGGGCCGCGGACCCCGACCCGCACCGCGTCCTCCAGGACGCCGTGCGCACGATGCCCGCCGCGATCACCACGTTCCACACCCACGCCGTCTGCGGCCTCCGCCTGGCCGGAGTGCTCCGCGGCGAGTGCGACCCGCTGGAACTGCTCTTCTTCGGGCCCGACCCCCTGGCCGCCCGCTACTACGATGCCGACGGGATCAACCGCTACCACGGCGAGGTCGCCCGGCTGCTCGTCCGCGCCCTGAGCGCCGGCCGCCCCGCCGACCGCCCGCTGCGCGTCCTGGAGGTCGGCGCGGGCACCGGGGGAACGACCGCCCTGATCCTGCCGGAACTCCCGCCCGGACGCTGCCGGTACGTCTACACCGACGTCTCGGCCGTCTTCTTCCCACAGGCCCGTCACCGCTTCCGGGACTTCCCCTTCCTCACCTGCCGGCGCCTCGACCTGACCGCCGACCCCGCCGAGCAGGGCTTCGAGGACGGTTCCTTCGACCTCGTCATCGCCGCCAACTCCCTGCACACCGCGCACGACCCGGACCGGGCGCTGTCCCATGTGCACCGGCTGCTCGCCGACGACGGCCATCTCCTCGCTCTGGAATCCCACCACACGCCCTTGGTCGCACCGGTCTTCGGGCTGCTCGACTCCTTCTGGCCCGCGGGCGGCACCGCCCCCCTGCTCGCGTACGAAGAGTGGCAGTCCCTGCTGGAGCGCAACGGCTTCACCGGGACCGTCCGCGCCGGAGATCCCGAAGAACCCGCGCGCGGCGACCAGTCCGTCCTCCTCGCCGCCCGCCACCCGCGCCCGCCGTGCGCACCGGCCCCCGCTCCGGCCGACGGCCGCCGGCGGCTGCTGGCACCGCTGTACGCGACGGGGGACGACGACGGGATCCTGGCCGCCCTGCGGTCCCGGCTGACGCCCGGCACGGTGTCCCCGGCCGAGGCCGGTACGGACCCGGGGGCCTGGGCCGAGTACCTCGGAGCCGGCACGGCCCCCGTGGACGTCCTGCTGACGGCCGGGGCGGACGACGGCCCGGCCGCCGAGCGCGCCGGGCGGGCCCTCCACGGCTGCGCCGTCCTGCGGGCCCTCGCCGACGCGGCCCTGCGACTGCCGCGGGAACGGGAGGTGACCGTCTGGCTCGTCCTCCACGGGGACGCCTTCGACGAGCGGTCCGTCCCCGGGCACGCGGGCGCGGGCGCCGCCCTGTGGGGCGCGGCCCGCTCCCTGGCCAACGAGCACCCGCGACTGCGGGTCCGCCGGGTCGCGCTCTGCACCGCCGGGGACGGGACGGAGGTGCCGGCCGGGCGGCTGGCCGACGAACTCCTCGCCTGTGACGACGGGAACGACGCCGACGAGGACGAGGTCGTCCTCACCCCCGGCGGCCGGTTCGTCCCCCGGGTGGTGCCCCTGCCTCCGTACCGGCGCCCCTCGTCGGGTCCCGGGCTGCCGCGCGGTTCGTACTCCCTGATGGTGGAGAACCCCGGCCTGCGTTACAGGCTGGGGTGGGCCCCCTGCGAGACGCCGGTACCCGGCCCCGGCGAGGTCGTCGTCGAGGTGGCGGCCGTGGGGCTCAACTACCGCGACGTCCTCACCGTCACCGGGCTGGTGCCCATGCCGACCACCGCCGTCGGCCTGGAGTGCGCCGGCACGGTCACGGCCGTCGGCCCCGGGGTGCGCCACCCGGCCCCCGGCGACCGGGTGATGGGGATGTCGAACGCCTGCCTGGGCACCCACGCCCGGTGCCGCGCCGACCGGGTCGTGCCCGTCCCCGACACCATGACATTCGCGGAGGCCGCCACCCTGCTCTGCGCCTTCCTCACCGTGCAGCACGGCCTGGGCCATCTCGCCAGGCTCGCGGCGGGGGAGCGCGTGCTCGTGCACGGGGGCGCGGGCGGCGTCGGACTGGCCGCGCTCCAGTACGCCCGGCGGGCCGGCGCCCGGGTGACCGCCACCGCGGGCACTCCCGCCAAACGCGACCTGCTGCGCCTGCTCGGCGCCGAACACGTCCTGGACTCGCGGGGGTTGCGCTTCGCCGACCAGGTCCTCGAGGTGACCGGCGGCGAGGGTGTCGACATCGTGCTCAACTCCCTGGCGGGCGAGGCCATGACCCGCGGTCTGGACGTACTGCGCCCCGAGGGCCGCTTCGTCGAGCTGGGCAAGCGGGACCTGCTGGACGACAACGCGCTTCCCCTCGGCGCGTTCGAGAAGTCCCTCTCGTACTTCGTGGTCGGCGTCTTCCCCTGGGCCACGGCGGCCAGCCCGCGCGCCGACGCCCATCTCGCGGCGTTGCGGGACGCCGTGCACCACGGTGACCTCCGTCCCCTGCCCCTGAGCACCTACCCCGCCCACCGGGTACGGGAGGCGTTCGCCTGCCTCCAGCACTCCCGGCACATCGGCAAGGTCGTCGTCACCTTCGACCCCGACGAGCCCGTGTCCGTGACACCGCCCGCCGCACCGCCGCCGCTCGACGCCCGGGCGACGTATCTCATCACCGGGGGCCTCAGCGGCCTCGGCGCGGCCACCGCCCGCCATCTGGCCCGCCGGGGAGCCCGCCACCTGACCCTCGTCGGCCGCCGGGGAACCGGCACACCCGAGGGGCCCGCCCTCCTCGACGACCTCGCGGAAGCCGGTGCCGAGGCCGCGGTGCACGCCGTCGACGCGAGTGACGTCCCGTCGCTGCGCGGCGTGCTGGACGCCATCGACACCGGCGGACGGCGGCTGGCCGGCGTCGTGCACGCGGCCATGGTCCTGGACGACGCCCCGCTCACCGACCTCACCGACGAGCGCCTGCGGGCCGTCCTGGCCCCCAAGATGACCGCCGGGCTCCTGCTCGACGACCTCACCCGCCACCGCGACCTCGACTTCTTCGTCACCTACAGCTCCGCGGCGGCTCTGGCCGGCAACCTGAGGCAGACTCCGTACGCCGCCGGGAACCTGGCGCTCGACGCCATGGTCCGTGCGCGGCGGCGGGCCGGTCTCCCGGGCCTGTCCGTGCGCTGGGGAGCCCTCGACGACGTCGGCTTCGTCCGGCGGGCCCGGGACACGGGGCGGACCGTGGTGCCGTACTCCGTCACGACCCTCTCGTCGGAGGAGGCACTGGCCGAACTCGACGCGCTGCTGGCGCGACCCGACGTGGACGTCGTGACCGTCGGCCGGTTCGACTGGGACCGTGCCGCGCCGTTCCTGCACACGCTGTCCGCCCCGCGCACGGCCGGTCTGCTACCGGACGAAAAGGACACCGCCGGCGTCCCCGGCACCGTGCCGTCCGACCCCGCACGGGCCGCGGACGTCCTGGCCGAACTGCTCGCCCGGGTCCTGCACACCGCTCCCGACCGCGTCGACCGTACCCGCCCCCTGGAGCAGATGGGCATGGACTCACTGACGGCCTCCGAACTCGCGGTCCTGATCCGGCAGCGCTTCGGCCGCACGATCCCCACCATGGAGCTGCTGGGCACGACGACCCCGGCCGAGCTCGTCGGCCGCCTCCTCGCCCGCCACGCCGAGGCCGCCCGATGACCGTCCTGCTCACCGGGGGCACCGGCTTCCTCGGCCTCCACCTCATCCGTGAACTCCTCGCCCGGCACGACCGCCTGACCCTCCTGGCCCGGGCCGCCTCCCCGCCCGCCCTACCGCGCGTCGCACGCTTCCTGCGCCACCACGGCATGCCGGACCACGAGACGCGACGGCTGCCGGAACGCCTGCGCGTGGTCGACGGCGACGTCACCGCCCCCCGCCTGGGCCTGCCGGAGCCGGCCTTCCGGCGGCTGGCCGACGAGGCCGACACGGTCTGGCACTGCGCCGCCGACATCAGCCTCGACCCGGCCGGCTCCGCCGTCCGCACCGCCAACACCAACGGCATGCGGCAGGTGCTGGCCCTGCTCGACGCCGGGGAGCGCGCTCCCCGGCTCGTCCACTCCGGCAGCCTCGCCGTGGCGGGGGCCCAAGAGGACGGCACGGTCCCCGAGACGCTGCTCGACGGCGCCCACGGCTTCAACTCCCCCTACGAGGAGTCCAAGTTCCTCTGCGAACTCCTCGTCCACGACTGGTGCACACGCCGGGGGCGCTCCGCGGCGGTCTTCCGCCTGCCCGGCCTGGTCACCGCCACGCCCGCCTATCCCGGACGGCCACGCGGCCCGCTGGACGTCTGCACGCCCCTGATACACACGATGCTCCGGACCCTCCCGGAGGTCGTCGGCCCCACCGGGACGGTCCGCCTGCCGGGCACCCGCCCGGACGCCGTGCACAACTACCTGCCCGTGGAGCACGTCGCCCGCGTCATGGCGGAATCCCTGGACCGCGCGCCGTCCACCGGCGGCATGTACCTGCAGCACATCGCCCACCAGGAGGGCACGCCCGTGTCCGCGCTCCTCGCGGCCGTCACCCGCGGGCTCGGCGGCAGTCCCACCTTCGTCCTCGACCCGGAACCGCCCGGGACGGAAGCGGAACGGACCATGCACCGGCGATGGGTCCGGTACCTGCCCTTCATGCGGCAGCGCCGTCGCTACGAGGTCACCCGGGCGGCGGCCCTGGGGCTCGCCTGGCCCGCGGGCCGGCCTCTCGACGAGGCGTACCTGTCGTCCCGTCCGACGTGAACGGGAGGGCAGGGGAAATGACTTCTCCGGTGAGCCCGCGCGAGATCGGTGTGGACCCCGCGGCCGAAGCGCTCCTCGCCTCGGTCGTGGCCGACGCGCGGGAAGGGCAGTACGCGACGTACCACCGGCTGCGCACCATGGCACCGCTCCTGCGCACCTCCAACGGCACGCTGGTGCTGACCCGTTACGAGGACTGCGCCACCGCGATCCGCCACCGCGACCTCGGAGCGGCCCGGCCGACGGTCTGGAGCACGCACGGCAGGGCCGGGGCCTCCCTCCACTCCCTCGTGGGGATCCTGCCGTTCAGCGACCCCCCGGACCACACCCGGTTGCGCCGCGCGGTCGCATCGGCCTTCACCGCCGACGCCGTCGAGCGGCTGCGCGCGTCCGTCACCCGCCATGCGGAGACGTGCGTCGCCGGCCTGGCCGACCACGGCGACTTCATGGCCGCTGTGGCCCGGCCCCTGACGCTCCATGTGACCGCCGAACTCCTCGGCGTCCCCGCCGCGGACCGCCCCTTCCTCGCGACGGTCGCCCAAGCGGCGGCGGCACTCGTGGAGCCCTTCACCGACGAACCGACGCTCGCCCGGACGGCCGCGGCGGCCCGCGAACTGTACGCCTACTTCACCGACGTGCTCGCGGAAAAGCGCCGGCACCCCGCTCCGGACCTGCTGAGCCGGCTGGAATCGTCCCGGGACGAATCGGGCCTGGACACTCTCGAAGTCGTCGCCCTCGCCGCCACCTTGTTCGTCGCGGGCTGCAACGCGGCCCATATGCTCGGCAACGGCCTGCGCGCGCTCCTCGACACCCCCGCGCAGTTCGCACTGCTGCGCCGCCGGCCGGACCTCACGGCGTCCGCCGTCGAGGAAATGCTGCGCTACGACCCCCCTGTCCAGGTCATGGCCCGCCGCGCGCGGACGGCGCTGACCCTCGCGGGTCTGGAAATCGAGGCCGGCGCCCTGGTCGTGGCCGTGCTCGCGGCCGCGAACCGCGACCCCGACCGGTTCACCGACCCGGACCGCTTCGACATCATCCGCGACGAAGGGCCCCACCTCTCCTTCGCCGGCGGTGCTCACTACTGCCTCGGCTCTCAACTGGCCCGTCTGCAAGCGGAGATCGTCTTCAGTCGGCTGCCGGCAGTCTGGGGCCGGATCGAACCCGCCGGGCCCGCGGTACTGCGGCCGGAAAGCACGATGCGCAGGCTGCAGAGCCTGCCGGTCCGGGTGCACGCGGCCTGAAGCCGACGGGCGCTCTCACCCTCACCTCGTCACCGAACGCCGCCCGTACGCCAAGAGCGCCGTCCACGCCCGGTGGTTCACCGACACCGGCCGAGCCCGGCCGGCCCTGGTCACCTCCGCGGGACGGGGAAGGGGCCGGAGCGACCGAACGTATCCCCGACCGACGGGGCGGGTGAACGGGCCGCCCGCGAGGGGTAACCCCCTGTGGGGGTCATTGTCTCGTTATGGGGCGTCTCGCTCCTGGCGTGTGGGGGGTGCCATGGCCGTACTGCCGTCGGGTCCTGGTGGAGGTCCGGTCGCGGTCGTCGGGGTGTCGTGCCGGCTGCCCGGGGGCGTCGGCGACCTGTCCGCCCTGTGGGAGGTGCTGGAGCAGGGGCGGGACCTGGTCGGGGAAGTGCCGGCGGACCGGTTCGACGCGCGCCGGTTCGTCGACACGTCGATGCCGCGCAGCGGCAAGAGCTGTACGGCGGCGGGGGGATTCCTCGACGACGTCGCCGGTTTCGACGCCGGGTACTTCGGGATCGCCCCCAAGGAAGCGTCGCGGATGGACCCGCAGCACCGGCTGCTGCTGGAGCTGGCCGTGGAGGCGCTGGACGACGCGGGCATCGCGCCCGCGCGGCTGGCCGGTTCGGACACGGCCGTGTTCGTCGGGGTGTCGGACACGTCGTACGGCGGCCTGCAGATGATGCACCCCGAGGCGGTCAACGCCTACACCATGTCCGGCGGCGCGTCGTCCATCGCGGCGAACCGGCTGTCGCACTTCTTCGACCTGCGCGGGCCCAGCATGGTGGTGGACACGGCGTGTTCGTCCTCGCTGGTGGCGCTGGACCGGGCGTGCCGCACCCTGGCGGACGGCACCAGCGCGGCGGCGCTGTGCGCGGGAGTGAACGTCCTGCTGAGCCCTTACCACTTCGTCGGGTTCTCCCAGGCGGCCATGTTGTCGCCGACGGGCAGGTGCGCCGCGTTCTCCGCCGCCGCCGACGGCTTCGTCCGGGCGGAGGGCGGCGGTGTGGTGGTGCTGAAGCCGGCGGCGGACGCCGTGGCCGACGGCGACCGGATCCACGGTCTGATCCTGGGCACGGGGACGAACAGCGACGGCCGGACCATGGGTCTCGCCCTGCCGAGCGCGCCGGCGCAGGAGGAGTTGCTGCGGTCGGTGTACGAGGGGGCGGGCATCGACCCGGACGAGCTCGTGTACCTGGAGGCGCACGGTACGGGGACCCCCGTCGGGGACCCCGTGGAGTGCCGGGCCATCGGCCGGGCCCTGGGGCGGCGGCGGACCACCGGGGTCCTGCCCATCGGCTCGGTGAAGACCAACTTCGGTCATCTGGAGCCCGCTTCGGGGATCGTGGGCCTGCTCAAGGCCCTCCTCGTGCTCCGGCACCGGACCGTCCCGCCGACGCTGCACGCCGTCCCCGCCCATCCCGACATCGACTTCGGCGGGCTGAACATCGCGCCGGCCGTCGAGGCGCGTCCGACCGCGGCCGTCGTCCGTCCCGTCGTCGGCGTCAACTCCTTCGGATTCGGCGGCTCGAACGCTCATGTGGCTCTGGCGGCCGGCCCCGGCGCGGCGTCGGACCGTGAGTCGCCGGGGCCGGGTCTCGCGGGAAGGCCCCTGCCGCTCGTCGTCTCGGCGCGCACGGCGCCGGCGCTGGCCGAGGCCGCCGCCGCCATGGCCGCCCAGCTCGAACGAGGCTTCAGCGAGGGCGAGTTCCACGACATCGCCTACACCGCGTGCCGGCGCCGCGGACTCCATCCGCACCGGCTGGCCGTCCTGGCGACCGCGAGGACGGCCGTCCCGCTGCTGCGGTCCTTCACGCTCCCGGAACACGGCCCCGGAACGGAGGCGCAGGCCCCCGCGGCACCGGCCGAGTCGGCTCCCGCGCCTCCCGCGCCTCCCGCGGACCCGGAACCGGCCCTCGGCGAGGGGCTCCAGGGCCTGGGGATGACGTCTCAGGCGGTCGAGCACGGACGGGTCGCGTTCGTCTTCCCGGGCAACGGGTCGCAGTGGGCCGGCATGGCCGCCGACCTGCTGGAGAACAGCGCCGCGTTCCGCGCGGCGGTCGCGGAGGCGGACGAGCGTCTCTCGCCGCTCCTGGGCTGGTCACCGCTCGACGAGCTCGCGGCGCCGCCGGAGGCGCAGCGCATGGCGCTGACGCGGGTCGCGCAGCCGCTGCTGTTCGCCGTCCAGGTCGGCTTGGCCCGGCTCCTGGCGGAGCAGGGCATCATGCCGTACTGCGTGCTCGGGCACAGCGTCGGCGAGGTGGCGGCCGCATACGTGGCGGGCGTGCTCGACCTGGGGCAGGCGGCCCGGGTGGTCGCGGCGCGCAGCGCACGGCAGGCGGACACCGCCGGATCGGGCCGGATGGCGGCCGTGGCGCTCGGCGAGGCCGATGCCCGGAAGGCGCTGGCCGGCCACCCCGGGCTGGAGGTGGCCGCCGTCAACAGCGGGCGCGACGTGACCGTCGCCGGCCCGGCCGACGCCGTGCGCGCGTTCCTGGCGCGGCTGGGGGAGAGGGGGGTGGCCGGCACGGAACTCGGCGTGGACCACGCGTTCCACAGCGTGGCCATGGACCCCGTCGAGCAGCCGCTGCGGGAGGCGCTCGCGGACCTGCGGCCCGCGCCCCCGGCCGTGCCGATGATCTCCACCGTGACCGGGCAGCCGGTGGACGGCGCCGGCCTGGACGCGGCGTACTGGTGGCGCAACGTCCGCGAACCCGTCGCGTTCGCCCCCGCCGTCGAACGCGCCCTCGACCTCGGTGCCGACATCCTCCTGGAGGTCGGCCCGCATCCCGTCCTGAGCCCCTTCCTGCGGCGGATCGCCGCCAGCCGGCCGCGCACGACGATCGCGGTGACCGGCACGCTGCGGCGGGGCGAACCCGGCGCGGAGGCGATGGGACGGGCCGTCGCCACGCTGCTCGCCCAGGGTGCGGAGCCGGACTGGCGCGCGTACTTCCCCGAAAGGGGCGCGGTGGCCGACCTGCCCGCCTACCCCTGGCAGCGGGAACGCCACTGGAACGGCACGCCCCACAGCTGGCTGCGCACCAGCGGGTCCGGCGAACTGGAGCACCCTCTGCTGGGCGAGCGGCTGCCCGCGCCGTGGCCGACCTGGCAAGGGACGGTGGAACCGGTCCTCGTGCCCTGGCTGGCCGATCACCAACTGGCCGGATCCGTGGTCGTCCCGGCGACCGCCTACGTGGAGATGGCCCTGGCGGCCGGGAAACTCTCGCTGGAGAGCGCGGCCGAAGTGGACCATCTGGAGATCACCCGCCCCCTGGTGGTCCCATGGGCGGACGCCGGCAGCGTCCGCGTCCAGCTCGCGATCAGCCCCGATGACGGGCGGGTGCACATCACCAGCACCGACGCCCGGGCCCAGCGGCCGCGCCCGCATGTACGGGCACGGGTCCGGGCGCTGTACGGTCACGCCCCGGCGGACGTCGACGTGGCCGCCGCCCGGGCGCGCTGCCCCCGTACCGTCACCGGCGCGGAGCACTACGAGTCCGTCGGCCGGGCCGGACTGCGCTACGGGCCCGCCTTCCGGCTCCTCGACGTGCTGCACGTGGGCGACGGCGAGGTGCTGGCGGCCTACCGGCACCAGGCGGCGGACGACCCGTTTACCGCCCACCCGGCCCTGCTGGACGCCGCCTTGCAGGCGGGGGCGCCGCTGCTCGGCGAGGCCGTGGCGGACGGCGCCGTGTACCTGCCGGCCGCGATCGGTGCCGCCCGGGTGTGGCACCGCCCGGCGGCGACCGGGTGGGCGTACGTGCGCCCGCTCTCGGCCTCCGGGACCGAGGTGTGCTGGGACGTCCTGATCACGGACGACGACGGCCGGGTCAGCGCCGAGCTGCGGAGCTGCCGCCTCCGCCGGCTGGCCGGAGCCCACCGCACCCCCGTGACCGTCCACCACACCGTCCTCCGGGCGGTCACTCCTCTCGACGAGCCGGTATCGGACGCACTGTCGCCGGGCGAGCCGCCGATGACCGCGACGGACATCGCCTCGGCGGCCACGCGACAGGTGGCGGCGCTGCGCGCCGACTGGCACGGTCACGACTACCCCCGGTTCGCGGCGGCGCTCAAGAGGGCCGCCGCCCACTGCTACGCCGCCGCCCTCGCCGACGTCCTCCCGCGCCCGGACGCCTCCTTCACACCGGCCGACCTCCTCCGCGCCGGCACGCTTCCCCGGCACGCGGCCTTCCTCGTCGCGATGCTGCCCGAACTGCGCCGTCACCGTCTGCTCGGCCGGGACGGCGCCGGCGGGCACCGGCTGCTCCGCACCCGGTTCGACGGCGCCGGGGCGCTGCGCGACCTGATCCTGCGCTTCCCCCGCTACGCCCCTGAAGGCCGCCTGGCGCTCCACGGCCTGCGCGCGCTGCGGGCCACGGGCGGACACCACCCGGTCGAGCACCTGCTCTCCGAAGGCGGCCTGGCCGATCTCGAGCAGCTGTACGACACGGGGGTCATCGGCCGCTTCCACAACCGGCTGGCGCAGGCGCTCCTGCGCGTCGTCGTGGAGCGATGGCCGGACGACCGCCCCCTGCGCGTGCTGGAGGTCGGCGCGGGCACCGGCGGTACGACGGCGGCCTTGCTGCCGCTGCTGCCTCCCGAGCGCACCCAGTACGTCTTCACCGACGTCTCCCCGGCCTTCCTCACCCGAGCCGAACACCGCTTCGCCGCCTACGACTTCCTCACCTTCCGTACCCTCGACCTCGATGCCGACCCCGTCGGGCAGGGCCTGGCCGAGGGAACCTTCGACATCGTCGTCGCGGCCAACGCCCTCCACACCGCGCGGTCCGCCGAGACCGCCGTCCGCAACGTGGCGGCGCTGACGGCGTCGAACGGCCTGCTGCTGGCCGTCGAGAGTCACGACCCGTACGTCCTGGCGCCCTTCTTCGGCACCCTGGACACCTTCTGGGACCGCACCGACCACGACGAACGCCCCGACTCGCCCCTCCTGACGGCCGACCGGTGGGTCGCCCTGCTCACCCGCTGCGGTTTCACCGACGCCGTCCGCACCGGCGACGACACCGCGCCCTGCCGCGACGACTTCTCCGTCCTGCTCGCCAACGCGCCGCGACGCTCCACCCGGCGACCGGCGCGGGCGCCCGGGCCCGGGCGCCCCTGGCACATCGTGGCGGAGACGCGCGAGGAACTCACCCTGGCGCGGGCGGTGGCCGCCCGTCTCCCGCGGCCGGAGGGAGGCGCCGCCCACCGCGTGGACGCCGTGGAGGACACGACCGCGCCCCGGCCCGCGACACCGAGCGGTGGCACCGCCGGGACCTGCGTCATCCTCGGCGCGCACCACCTGCCCGAGCCCACCGCCGCCGTCGCGCTGACCACCCGGCGCGCGGCACTTCTGAGGCGGATCACGGCCGCCGGCACCCGCCCGCCGGAAGGCGCCCGGGCGGAGCTGATCGTGGTCACCCGGCCCAGCGGCGCCCTGCCCCCGCCCGAACGCCCGCTCGCGCCCGAGGACGCCGCCGTCTGGGGCATCATGCGTACCCTGGCCAACGAGGAAACCGGGGTGTCCATGCGCACCGTCTCGCTGGACCGTTCCGGCCGGACGGAGACCGACGCCCGGCGCCTGGCCCGCGAACTGCTCGCAACGACCGACGAGACGGAGGTGGCCCTCACCCGCTCCGGAGGCCGCTTCGCCCCCAGGGAACTGCCGCTGCCGGCCGGCCACACCACCACGACCGCCGCACCCACCACCGCGTACGCCCTGGAGATCCGCACGCCCGGCCTCTCCTACCGGCCCGTCTGGGTGGAACGCACCCAGGAACCGGTGGGCCCCGGCGAGGTCGCCATCGACGTACGCGCCGCGGCCCTCAACTACCGGGACGTCATGCAGGCCGTCGGCCTCCTGCCCGCGGAGGCCGTCGAGGGCACCTACACGGAGACGGGCCCGGGCCTGGAGTGCGCCGGCGTCGTCACCGCCGTCGGCGACGGCGTCACCGCGTTCCGCCCCGGCGACCGCGTCTTCGCCCTCGCACCGGCCTCCCTCGCGTCCCGGACGCGCACCGTCGCCCAGGCCGTCGGACACATGCCGCACGGGATGTCCTTCGCGGAAGCCGCCACGCTCCCCGTCGTCTTCGCCACCGTCCACTACGGCCTCCACGACCTCGCCCGCCTGCGTCGCGGGGAGACGGTCCTGGTTCACGGCGGCGCGGGAGGCGTCGGCCTGGCCGCGCTGCGCCACGCCCGGCTGTGCGGCGCGCGCGTCGTCGCCACGGCCGGCACCCCCGCCAAGCGGGAGCTGCTGCGGCACCTCGGCGCCGACCACGTCGTCGACTCCCGCGCCCTCGACTTCGCCGCACAGGTCATGGACGCCACCGAGGGCGGGGGAGTCGACGTGGTGGTCAACTCCCTGGCGGGCGAGGCCATCACGAGAGGGCTGGAACTCCTGCGCCCCGGCGGCCGGTTCATCGAACTGGGCAAGCGCGACATCTACGAGAACCAGCCCCTCCTCCTGCGGCCCTTCCGTCACAACCTGGCCTTCTTCGGCGTCGACCTGACCACCCTCGCCTTCGACCCCGACCGGGGCGCCCGCCTGTTCGCCGAGGTCACCCGGCGCGTCCACGCCGGCTCCTACCGGCCCCTGCCGCACAGCACCTACCCGGCCGCCCGGGTGGCCGAGGCGTTCCGGCTGCTGCAGCACTCACGCCACATCGGCAAAGTCGTCGTCACGTTCGACCCCTTGGACGAGCCCCCGGTCGTCGAACGGCCCGTCACCGCACCCCGGTTCGGATCCCGGGGCACCTATCTGGTCACCGGGGGCACGAGCGGGTTCGGCGCCACCGGCGCCCGGTGGCTCGCGGACCACGGGGTGCGCCGCCTGGCCCTGGTCAGCCGCCGGGGCCACCGGGCACCGGAAGCCGCCGCCCTCCTGGCCGACCTGGCCGGACGCGGCGTCACCGCCACGGCGTACGCGGCCGACGCGGCCGACCCGGACGGCATGCGCCGCGTCATCGAGCTCGTCGACGCCACCGGACACCCGGTCGACGGCGT
Organism: Streptomyces huiliensis; assembly: GCF_020037025.1. Taxonomy (GTDB): domain Bacteria; phylum Actinomycetota; class Actinomycetes; order Streptomycetales; family Streptomycetaceae; genus Streptomyces; species Streptomyces huiliensis. The sequence goes on from NZ_JAIQLH010000068.1 coordinate 28,500, forward strand.
CCTGCACTGCGCGATGCACCTGGACGACGACCCGCTGGCCGACCTCACCGACGAACGCCTCGCCGCCGTCCTCACCCCCAAGGTCGCCGGAGCCGCCGTCCTCGAACGCCTCCTCGCCGACCGGCCCCTGGAGACCTTCCTGCTCTACTCCTCCGGCACCACCTTCCTCGGCAACATCCGCCAGGCCGGCTACGTCGCCGCCAACCTCCACCTGGAAGCGCTCGCCCGGCGGCGCAGGCAGCGGGGCCTGCCCGCCCAGGCCATCGCCTGGGGCGCCATCGGCGAGACCGGCTACGTCGCCCGCACCGGCCTCGCCCGCACCCTGGCCGCCGTCGGCATCGAACCCCTCGACCCGCGCGAAGCCCTCGCCACCGGCGGCCTGCTGATCGCCCAGGGCACCGCCGTCGCCGGCCTGGGCCGCTACAACTGGGGCCGCCTCCGCGGCGTCCTCCCCCTCCTGGACTCCCCCCGCTGCGCCTCCCTCCTGCCCGAACACCTCCAGGAAGCGGACCACACCCAGGAGGAGATCCTCCGGTTCCTCGCCACCATGCCCTACGAGGAGGCGTCACGAGCCGTCGCCGCCACCCTCACCCGGCTGATGGCCGACGTCCTCCACCTGGACGAGCGGGACATCGACCCCGACCGGCGCCTCGACGAGTACGGGCTCGACTCCCTCATGCTCGCCGAACTCCTGGTCTCCCTCCGCAAACGGTTCGACATCGAGATCCCCCCGCTGGAGCTCCTGCGCAGCGGCGGCACCATCACCGACATCTCGCACCTCGTCCTGCTCCGCCTGGGCATCACCGCCGAGGCGGAGTCGCCGTCGCGAGGCGCGGAACGGACTCCCGGGGAACGGTGAGGGGCGGGGCGACGAGGGCCCCCTCGGTCGCCGTGGGAGGCCCGGGCGGTGTGCTCCGTGCTAGGCTCACCTGTTCGCATCGTCGCCGTGTCGGTGCTCCTCGCGGTGTCCGTGGCTGGTGACCGCGACCCGGCCGCGCCTTCCTCGGTTCGGTCTCTTCGACCTTCGACCTTCGACCTCTTCGACTCGACGGAAGGCTTTTTGTGAGCAGCGGATCAGCACGTGCGGATGTCCGGCGACAGGACTCTGTGTCCGAGGCGTCGGGCGCCCCTTCGGCGCGGCCCGCGGTGGCGTCCTTCGCGGAGCTGGGGCTGCCGGCCGACGTTCTGCGGGTGCTCGACGAGCGGGGTGTGACCACGCCCTTCCCCATCCAGGCGGCGGCGCTGCCGAACGCGCTCGCGGGGCGGGACGTCCTGGGACGGGGCCGCACGGGATCCGGCAAGACCCTCGCCTTCGGGCTGGGCATGCTCGCCCGGACGGCCGGGCGGCGCGCGCAGTCCAAGGAGCCGCTGGCCCTCGTGCTGGTGCCGACCAGGGAGCTGGCGCAGCAGGTCGGTGAGGCGCTCGCCCCGTACGCCGAGGCGCTGCGGCTGCGGCTCACCACCGTGGTGGGCGGGGTGTCCATCGGGCGGCAGGCCGCCCTGCTGCGGGAGGGCGCCGAGATCGTCGTCGCCACACCCGGCCGGCTGCACGACCTCATCGAGCGCAAGGACTGCCGACTGGGACGGGTGCGCATCACGGTCCTGGACGAAGCGGACCAGATGTGTGACATGGGGTTCCTGCCGCAGGTCAGCGAGATCCTGGACCAGGTGCGTCCCGACGGGCAGCGGATGCTGTTCTCCGCCACCCTCGACCGCGACGTCGACGAGCTGGTGCGGCGCTACCTGCGCGATCCCGCCGTCCACTCCGTGGACCCCTCGGCCGGCGCGGTGTCCGCGATCGAGCACCACGTCTTCGTCGTGCACGGCCCCGACCGGTACGCCGTGACCACGGAGATCGCCGCCCGGGACGGCCGCGTCCTGCTGTTCCTGGACTCCAAGCACGGCGTCGACCAGCTCACGCGGCACCTGCGGGCCAGCGGGGTGGCCGCCGCCGCCCTGCACAGCGGGAAGTCACAGCCGCAGCGCACCCGGACCCTGGCGCAGTTCAAGAACGGGCAGGTCACCGCCCTGGTGGCGACGAACGTCGCCGCGCGCGGCCTCCACGTCGACGACCTGGACCTCGTGGTCAACGTCGACCCGGCCACCGACCCGAAGGACTATCTGCACCGCGCGGGCCGCACGGCCCGGGCCGGCCGCTCCGGCACCGTCGTGACACTCGTCCTGACGGGGCAGCGCCGCGAGGCGGGCCAGGTCATGGCGGACGCCGGCGTCGCGTCCAAGGTCACCAAGGTGCGCTCCGGGGAGGCGGAGCTGAGCCGTATCACCGGCGCGCGGGCCCCCTCCGGCGAGCCGCTCGACGGCGGACCGGCCGTATCCCGCCCCAAGAACCACAACGTCCCGTTCCGCGGCCTGGGCAGCACCAAGGACGCGAAGAGCGGCTCCGGCGGCAAGCCGTCCCGCAAGAGCACCGAGGCCCGCAAGCTCGCGGAGGCCCGCAAGGCGGCCCGGGTGCGGCGCGGCGCCTGAGCCTCGGTCGGCCGGGCGGGAGCGGCTGCGTCAGGGCGACGCGGGCACGGCCGCTCGAACCGCCTGGTGGACCGCTCGTGCCAGGCGGGCACCCCACAGCGAGCGCGGTCCGGCGAAGAGATGGGTCTCGTCGCCGGGCCGTGGCACACGCGCCGCGACGCACACCGCGTCGGTGGGCGTGCCGGAACAGTCGTAGCCGGCCTCCAGCAGCGCCTGCACCTTGGCTTCCGTGGCCGTGGCCACGGCATTGACCAAGGCGGCATCGGTCAGCGCCACCGGCACGGCGGCGATGATGTTGATGGTGCCGGGCGCCTCGGGTCCCACGGTGCCCTCCTGCGGAGAAGCCGCCCAGCCGCGCACGGCGATGCCCGCGGTCGCCACCGCCTCCACACCGTCGTCGTACGCCCTGCCGTAGGCGGAGACATCGGCCGCCGTCATCAGCCCCACCCCCTCGCCGTCCACCCCGGCCGCCCGGGCGATGCCGGCCAGGTGCGCCGCCGGGTCGGTGCGCCGGTACCCGTGGGCGACCTGGGCGTTGAGAACCCAGGTCCGCTCGGCGATGCCACCACCGAGGAGTGCGCTGCTGGCCATCCGCCAACCAGGACCCGCCCGCCACAGCAGCGCCTGCAGTAGCTCGCCGTCCTCGGTCCGCGTCAGGTGCCGGAGACGTAGGAGACCGGTGGTGGCCGACGGCGCGGCTATGGAAGCGGGCACGGAGGGGCGTTCCTCGGGGTGGGAGCAAGGCGGGCGTGAGTGATCGTACGCGTTCTCGCCGACAGGCCGCCGGTCGTCGTGGTGTTCATCACGGCGCCGCCGTGGGTTTCAAGGGCCGCCGGTGCGGTGATCTCCGAGGAAGGCCCGCGCAAGGGCGGGGGTGTCGTGGACCGGTGTGCACGAGGAACGGGTGATGACGTATGAACAGGTCCGTTTTCAAGGGGTGCGGGCGCGCGAGTGTCGCGGTGAGCGCGGCTCTGGTGTGGGCCGTGGGGAGCGCCACACCAAGCGTGGCGCTCCCCGAAGACGCGGGCGGAGTCACGAGAGTGGCTGCCGACGTGCGCGAACGGGGCTGCCCCATCGTGTACTTCGATCTGGGTGAGACCCTGGTGCACACCGCCGGTGACGGCGGCATCGGTTACCGGCCCGGCGCGGACGCTTACCTGCGCGCCCTGCGCGCACGCCGCGTTCCCGTCGGGCTGATCACCAATGTGCCGCCGTCCTGGGGCGCGACCGACGCCGAGCGCGCCGCCAGGCTGCGGAAGGAGGTCGACGCCGTGTGGCAGGGGTCCGCGCCCTTCGCGTGGAAGGACTTCGGCGACCGCGTCCTCACCCCGCGCACCGAGGCGGAACGCAAACCGGCCCCCGCTCTCTGGCAGCGGGCGAAGGCCGGTTCGGGCCGGTGCCGCGTCGTCTATGAGGCCGAGACGGCCGAGGAGGTCAGAGCGGCTACCTCGCTCGGTTTCGTGCCGTATCAGGTCGGTCGGCCGTACCGGCCCGCGTTTCTTCCGGTCCGGCTGGTCGAACTCCTCGGCCGGCGCTCTCCCGCCTGACCGCCCCACTGCGCAGCAGCAGTTGGAGGACGCCGAGCAGCACCGCCGTGGCGAGCGCGCTGTGCCACAGCAACGCGTCCAGGCGCCCGGCGGCGAGGTAGGCGCCCACGGCGATCGCGGCCAGGGCGCACACCGCGCGGTCCACGATGCTCTCGACCGAGAGCAGCGTGGCGCGCGGGGCGTGCGCGGGCACCGCGTCGTTCACCAGCTTGCGCTGGACGGGATACGCGAAGCCGGTCGCGGCGGCGAACAGGCAGAGCAGCGCGACGACGGCCCACGGCCCGCCGAACGTCATGGCCGCCAGGCTGCCCGCCAGCGCGAGGCTGAGGACCGAGACCCAGGCGACCGGTGGCAGGCGGCGGCTCAGCCACTGCGGGCGGGCCGACGCCACCGCCTCCGCCACCGTCATCGCCGCCATCACACTGCCGTGCGAGGCCTCCGCGATGCCGTGGTCCAGCAGGATCGGCTGGAAGAGGTTGACCTGGCAGATCCGGGAGAGCGTGAAGACCGCCACGCCCTGCACCATCAGCAGCGCCAGCCACGGCGAGGAGGCGACACAGCGCAGCGCGGTGCCCGCGTCCCGCAGGAACGCGCCGCCCCCGCGCCCGCCCCCGCGCCCTCCGCCCGTACCGTCGCCCGTCCCCGCGAGGCGGGGCAGGGCGACGGCGCAGGCGAGGGAGCCCGCCGCGCTGGCGGCGCTGAGCACGTACGGGGCCGGATGCGCCACGGCCATCAGTGGCCCGACCAGCGGCCAGCACACGACCTTCGCCACGAGCCCCAGCGCCCGGGCGGTGCCCTCCGCCCTCAGGTAATGCTCGTCGCACTTCTCGGCGCGCAGACCGTCGTACAGGTAGGCGCTGGCCGCTCCCGAGGTGAGCGAACGGCCCGCGGCGATGGCCAGGAAGTGGACGAGGAAGCCGGCGTAGGAGGCGCTGACCACCGGAGCCAGGTTCGCCGCGGTCATGACCACCGCGCCGGCCCGGAGGCAGTTGCGGGTGCCGATCCGGTCGGCGATCAGGCCCGTCGGGATCTCGAACAGGCAGAAAGCCACGTAGTAGATGCTCTGGATGCCGAAGATCTGCCCGTCCGAGAGCCCGGCCGCCTTCTGGTAGGCGTAGAACACCGGCATCCACCACAGCAGGTTGAACAGCAGCTGGAAGCCGTAGTTGAGCCGGATGATCCGGCGGGCGGTGAGGGTGAGGCCGGTGCCCGCCGCCCGTCCGCCGGTGCGCGCCCTCACAGCGCGTACGGACGGATCTGGACCAGCCGGAAGTCGCCCCGGTCGGTCATCAGCCACTCGACGTCCAGCGGCCGGTCCACGTCGGACGCGCTGAAGTGGGACTGCAGGAGCCGCCCGGTCAGGCACAGGTCGGCGAGCCGGGCCCGGGTGGCGGCGGGGAGCTCCTCGCCCGCGGAGCCCAGGGAGACGGTACGGCCGCCGCCCTCCACGGTGTTGTACAGGTACTGCTGCGGCAGGACCGAACCCTCGACCACCCGCTCCGGGGAGCCGGGGGAGCAGTTGAGGTAGACGTTGCGGAAGTCGCCGCGGCGGGTCGGGTCGCAGGTCACCAGAACGCCGCCGAGGGAGGCGGGGACGTACTCCTGGACGATGACGCCCATGTAGGTGTCGTCCAGGGAGATGCCGACCTGGTGGCGGAGGCGCACGCCGCGGGGCGAGAGCAGCGAGGCCCACACCTGGCGTACGGCGTCCAGGAGTCCGTCGGTTCCGTGGGTGGTGGTGACGGAGTCGTAGACGCCCGCCGCGGAGAACCCCGGAAGGTCCTCGGCGTTGGACGAGGAGCGCACCACCAGCCGGCCGTGCGAGCCGGTGGAGGCGGGAAGGGCCTGACTGATCTGCCGGGTGACCGACTCGGGGACGGGCGTGTGCCGGATCAGGTGCTGGAGCTGCAGGCAGAGCGAGTCCAGGACGTCGCCGGCGTCGAGTTCGAGTGCCATCTTGAGCTTGCCGATGCCCTGTTGGATGGCGGGGGAGGAGGCCAGGAAGCGCTGCTGGAGCGCGAAGGGCAGCGCGATGCCTTCGGGTGCGCCGACCGTCGCGGCCGCGAAGTCGGCGGCGGCGGCACGTAGTTCGGCGGGTGAGGGGGCGTCCAGGCCGAGGCGGGCCGCGAGGTGCCCGTAGAGGTCCTCACGCGGCGGGCGGGGCCGCCCGTAGAAGGCGGTCAGGTCGGCCGTACGGCTGTCGAGCACGTGGTGCAGCTCGCCGAGGTTGGCCGCCTTGGTGCCGTAGCGGTCGCGGTCGGTGCCGCGCAGCCGGTGCAGGGCCAGCACGGGGACGTCCTCGAGCAGCGGCGGTTCGAGGCGGATGCGCTGCCGGTGCCAGGCCGGGGGCCGCAGGTCGGGTTCGTCGTCGAGCCGCTCCAGGGATATCTCGTCCTCGCGGACCCGGTAGCGCACCCACGCGCCGTCCAGGCCGCCCTTCTCGACGAGCTGGTCCAGGTCGCGCACGATCGCGTTGGGGATGCCCCAGCCGGAGGCGAGGACGTTGGTGTGCGAGAGCGGGGTGATCGGCGCGGTGTTGAGGAACCCGGCGACCCGGGGGACGTCGTCCGGCAGGCAGGGCATGGCCACGATGTCCGCCCAGCCGAGCCCGGCCTCCGCCGCGTACGCCGTGTACTCGTCGTGCGTACGGAAGTACCGCAGCCGCCCGGTGGCCTCGCCGGGGTTGAGCGGCGTGCGGGTCCGGGAGCCGAAGAGCTCGTGGCTGAGGATACGCGGCACGCGCTGTTCGCTGATCGCCGCCAGTTCCTCCTCCTGCCCGTGGTTGGCGGGTTTGAGGAGCAGCGGCAGCCTGCCGTCGACCCGTGCGCGGACGAACTCGTAGAAGAACACGAGGAGTTCCCCGTGCATGGTGTCGGCCTCGGTCGTCTCCAGGACGAGGAACGTGCGTTCGCGGCCCTCCGTGTCCTCGTCGGTGTGCAGGGACAGCACGCCGAGCAGGAAGCGGCGCCCGGGGTCCGTGTAGACGGAGGCGTTGAAGGCGTCGAGGTCCGCGTCGAGTGCGGCCAGGTCCATGCCCAGGACGCTGGTGGCGATGTAATTGACGTGGAAGGGGTGCGCGGCGGTGTCGAGCAGGTGCCAGGTGTTCTCGGCGCGGTCGACGACGACCTTGAGGTACGGGTGTCCCGCCAGGACACCGGAGAGGGTGCGGAAGAGCGGCAGCGAGAGGTTCTCGCCGACGACCGTGCGGTCCGTGGCCGGTTCGGCGGTACCGGTGAGCAACTCGGCGGTCATGCCGGAACCTCCTGCGGCTGGGCGGCGGGCAGCACCCGGGGCAGGGCGTCCACCAGGGTCTCGAAGTCGCGGAGCACGGTCCGCGCGTCGGCGGCGGAGAGCAGGCACAGGGCCGCCATGGTGTTGGCGCCGGCGGCCGGGTCGTACACCGGCACGGCACTGCCGTCGGGGAGCGAGCTCTCCGGGACCACCGACAGGCGGCTGCCCCGGCTGAGGGGGACGTCCGCCGCGACGGCGCCGAAGTCCCAGACCCTGCGGTCCGGCCAGGCCCGGCCGTGGCCGTCGACCGCGAGGACGACGAGGGAGCCGGCCGCGCCGCGCGCCTCCGCCGGGGTCAGCGCCCGCTCGGGCCATGCGACGGGGCGTCCGAGGAGGTGGTCGACGAGCATGCCGACGAGGTCGAGCCCGAAGACCTCCTCGATCTGCGGCACGGTCATCGCGCCGCCGAACCGGGCGGCCGTCTCTATCAGCCACATGCCGCCGTCGGCGCCGAGCTTGATCTCGGTGTGGGTCCCGCAGTCGCGCAGGCCGAGGGCGTCGACCGCACGGCGGGCCAGGTCCACGATCCGGTCCTGGGCGTCCTCGGACAGCAGGGCGGGGGTGATGCTCGCGCGCTCGGTGAACGGCTCGACCGTGGGCATCCGCCCGCTGAGGCACACCGGACGGAAGACGCCGTCCGTCACGACGCCCTCGACGCTCACGTAGTCGCCCCAGCCGGACTCGTCGAACCAGTCCGACGCGGTGCCGGTGACGATCCGCTCGACCACGTAGTCCGCGTCGGCCTCGGCCACATGCAGTTCCGCGAAGCCCAGTCGGGCCGATTCGGCCATCACGTCACGGGAGCGGGCCCAGGCGGCCGGCACCTCGTGCGGGGAGCGGATGATCTGGTGCGCGGTCGACCCGGCGCTCCAGGCCGCCTTGAGCAGCAGCGGCCCCGGCAGGGCACGCGCCGCCGCGTGCAGGTCGGCCTCGGTGTCCACGGGACGGAACTCGGGCTGCGGCAGGCCGTGTTGCCGCCAGGTGCTGCGCATCAGCCGCTTGTCGCGAGCGAGGGCGGAGGCGCTGCCCGCCCCTTTGAGGCCGAGCGCCTCGCACGCCTCGGCGACGGCCACGACCGCGTACTCGGAGAAGGTGAGCACCGCGTCGGCGCCCACGGCCTCGGCCCGGGCGACGATCAGGGACACCAGGTCGGGGTGGTGCGCGTCGGCCGGCGTCACGACCGAGGCGCACAGTCTGCCGGCGGAGCCTGCCACGGCGGGAGGAAGAGCGCTGAGCGCCAGCAGGTGCACGTCCGCCTTCGCGGCCGTCCGGGACAGGACGTGACCGAGCGGCGGACCACCCTTGGCATGCACTAGCAGCACCTTGCTCACGGAAGTTCGTCTCCAATCGTCCGGTTTCGACGGATCGCCGTATGCCGGGGGAACGCGTGGTGGTTCCGAGGGCTCTGCGGCCCGCGTGGCGGGGCGTGTTCACCCGCTCACTCAAGGAGACCAGGATGCGGAGGCCCGTGATGTCTCCGCGGGAGTCCGGGACTCAGGCATTTGCCTGAGTCCCGGAGGGCCTTCGTCTCCGCCGTCACTCTTGCCTCAGTGGCAACGGCCGGAAACCGGGCGTGTGCGGAGCGAAGTCGGGACATCCGGCGTTATGTGACTGAGCGTCAGGAAGTCGTATACGGACGGAGACCGCAGTGGATGATTCCAGGCTCAAAGCGCTGCTTGAGCACCTTCCCGTGTTCTGGTGGGAAGCCGACGAGACAGGGCAGGTGCTGGAACAGGGAGGCGGCGCCTTCGCCGACACCGGCACGGAACGGCGCTTCCTCGACCGGTTGCTCCGGGAACTCCCCGAACCGGGGCACTCGCCACGGGAGGGCCGCCGGCAAATCCGGTTCGACGGCCGCACCTTCGAGGTGAGCCGGGCTATTGAGGTGAGCCGGGCTGTCGAGGTGAGCCAGACCTTCGACTCCGGCCGGGCCTTCGACGCCGGCCAGACCTTCGACTCCGGGCGGGCCTTCGATGCCGGCCGGGCTTTCGGTGCCGGCAGGCCCCCGGGCGAGAGCCGGGCCCGCCGTCGTACGCGCGGTCTCGCGGTGGAGGCCGGCGCCCGCCCCGAAGCCCCGCGCGGGGACGCGGCCTTCGCGGACCTGGTGGACCTCGCCCCGGCCGCCGCCTTCATACGGGACGGCGACGGACGCTACCTGTGGGCCAACCACGCCTACGGGCACCTCTACGGCACGGTCCCGGACGAGGTCGTCGGCAAGTACATAGAGGACCTCGACGAGCCCGCCGAGGCCGACCGGTTCCGCACCCTCGACCAGGAGATACTCAGCCGGGGCACGCCGGTGCGCCACACCGTCGGCTACCGGCGCCGGGACGGCAGCGCGGGCCGGGCGGTGGGCCACCGCTTCCCCGTCCGGGAGAACGCGCAGACCTGCGTCGCCGGAATCTACGTGGACGTCACGGACCACCTGCGCGCCACGGTCCGGTGGCAGGAGGCAGAGGAGAACCTGCAGGCCCTGCGCGACCACAGCGGCCTGCCCTGCGCGCTGCTCTCGGCGAACGGGCGCGTGGTCGAGGCGAGCGCGGCGGCGGCCGAACTCCTCCGGGTCAGCCCGCACGACCTGGTCGGCCGCCGTGCGCACACCCTGCTCGCCCCGGAACCCGACCTCGACCGGCTGCTCCGGCGCTGGAACGGCCTGATAGCGCGCCGCACCAGGCGGGTGGAGACCTCCGTGGTGCTCGTGGACGCCCAAGGGCTGCGACGCCGCGCACGGCTCCACCTGACGACGACCGGCCACTCCGCCGGCCGGGCCCGGCACGTCTGGGCCGTCGTCACGCACCAGAGCCTCGCCCACGAGGCACACGCGCCGCTCACCGCCGCGCAGGTCCGCATCCTCTCCCTCCTGGCGGAAGGCAGCAGCAACGGCGACATCGCCACCTCGCTGCAACTGTCCCGGCAGACGGTCGACTACCACCTCAGCCGCCTGCGGCAGCTCCTGGGCGCGGCGACCCGCCCGGCCCTCGTCGCCCGCGCCTACGTCCTCGGCATCCTGGCCCCGTGCGCCTGGCCCCCGCGCTCCGCCACGGCGGCCCATCCGCACAGCGCGGTCTGACGGGCGGGGCGGCGGCGGACCTTCGGGGGTGTGAACTTCTGTGCGGCCCGCCGGCCGGCCTCGGTCGGCCGGCGGGCCGGGCCTCCGAAGCCGGGCGCCGTACACCTCGTGGGCCTGACCGGTCCGCCCGTGACGCCGGGTGACGCCGGGCACCCGTGCCGAGTCAGGTGCCGCCGGTCAGTTGCTGCCGGGCCCTTCACCGACGCCGAAATGGGTCTCCGTGATTTGGTTGTCGTGCTTCAACGGTTCCTTCGTCCCCAGACGGGCCCATATCAGGAACGCCCCCAGGCCCACGGCCAGCAGGCCGACCGGAATGAGTATCGCGAGAGCCCACTCGGGCATGCCGCCTCCCCCTTGCTCTCTTCGGACGTGCCAAGCGTCGTGTCACCACGGTAGAGGCCACCACTGACAATCCGGGGTCCTGATGCGGCTCGACCCCGGTGCGTACGTTCCGGGCCGTGCGGCCAGTCACGTCCGTCAGCCCAGCCCGTCCGCTCCCACGCGGGCGGAGGGCCCGGCCGGCACCCCTTCCGAGACCGGCCGGACGGCCCCGTCCAGACCCCGCACCGGGGACGCCTCCTTGTACCAGGACTCGATGACGGCGTTGCCCCAGAAGTCGCGGCGGCGGTCGTCCCGGACGTTCCAGCGGTAGGTCTCGTGGTCCGGGTCGCCGGTGTAGTAGTCGGAGGTGTAGATCTCGGCGCGGTGGCCGTCGGGGTCGCGGAGGTAGAGGTAGAAGGCGTTGGACACGCCGTGGCGCCCGGGGCCGCGTTCGATGCGGTGTTCCTGGTGGAGGGCGCCGAGGAGGTCGGCGGCGCGCAGGATTTGATGGGATTCGTGGGTCGCGAGACCCAGGTGGTGCAGGCGAGGTCCGGCTCCCGCGGTGAAGGCGACGTCGTGGACGGTCGGTTTCCGGTACATCCACGCCGCGTACAGCTCGTCGGCGTCGCCCTCGATGGTCTCCGAGCAGCGGAAGCCGAGGGACGCGTAGTGCGCGTACGCCGCGGGGACGTCGGGGGTGCAGATGTTGAAGTGGTCCAGCCGGGCGACCTCCGCGCCGTGCTTCAAGTCGTAGCGCTGGATGAGGCGTTCACCGCGCTCGATGCCGTGGAAGAACTCGACGGGGAAGCCGAGCGGGTCGACCACGCGGACGGCCTCGCCGACGCCGGGCGTGCCGCCGCCCGCCGGCACGCGCGAGGTCGGGCAGCCGAGCCCGCCGAAGAACCGCTCCGCCCTGGCCACGTCGTCCGGGGTGCGGACCCGGTAGGCGAGGTGGTCCAGGGCGGCGGTGTCGCCCAGGCGCAGGACGACGGAGTGGTGGGTCAGTTCGTCCGTACCGCGCAGGCAGAGCGTGTCGCCGTCCTCGTACTGCACGTGGAGGCCGAGCAGGTCGGCCCAGAACCAGCGGGCCTGAGCCAGGTCGGTGACCGTGAGCTGGGCGTAGGCGGCGCGGACGATGTCGGGAGCCGGGTGGTGGCGGGTGGTCATGGTGTGCCTCCGAACCGCGGTGGGCGCGCGTCGCCGACCGCGACGTGGACGGTCTTGGCCTCGGTGTGGAAGTCGATGCCGCGCGCGCCGCCCTCGCGGCCGACGCCGGACGCCTTGGTGCCGCCGAAGGGCGAGCGCAGGTCGCGCACGTTGTGGGAGTTGATCCAGACCATGCCGGAGTCGATGGCGTGGGCGAGGCGGTGTCCGCGCCGGAGGCCCGAGGTCCAGACGTAGGCGGCCAGGCCGTAGCGGGTGGCGTTGGCCAGGTCGACGGCCTCGTCCTCGCCGTCGAAGGCGGTCACGGTGAGGACGGGCCCGAAGATCTCCTCCTGGAAGACGCGCGCCTCGCGCGGTACGTCGGTGAAGACGGTAGGCCGTAGGTAGTTGCCCTCGGGGAGGTGGACCGGCCGCTCGCCGCCGGCCACGAGGCGCGCCTCCTCACGGCCGCTCCGGACGTACTCCAGGACGCGGCGGTAGTGGTCGGCGTGGACGAGCGGCCCGACCTCGGTGGCCGCGTCGGAGGGCGGGCCGACGCGTACGCGTGCGGCGCGGTCGGTGAGGCGGCGGACGAACTCCCCGTACAGCGGGCGCTCGACGAGCAGCCGTGAACCCGCCGTGCAGCGCTCGCCGTTGAGGGAGAACACGCCGAAGACGACGGCGTCCAGGGCCGCTTCCACGTCGGCGTCGGCGAAGACGACGACGGGGGACTTGCCGCCCAGTTCCATGGAGGCGGCCTTGAAGTGGTCGGCGCAGGACCGCAGGACGCGGCGGCCGGTGGCCGTCGAGCCGGTGAAGGAGATCAGCGGGACCCCGGGGTGGTCGGCGAGCGCCTGCCCGGCCTCCGGGCCGGTGCCGTGCACGATGTTCACGACGCCCGCCGGCACACCCGCCGCGGTGAGGATCTCCGGCCACAGCGAGGCCGACAGCGGCGTCCACTCGGCGGGTTTGAGGACGACCGGGCACCCCGCCGCGAGGGCCGGCGCGAGCTTCCAGCTCTGCAGCATGAAGGGCGTGTTCCAGGGGGTGATCAGGCCCGCGACCCCGGCGGGGACGCGGACCACGTAGCTCAGCTGTTCGGCGCCCGCCCCGCCCTGCCGGCAGGCGTCCTCGCCGAGCGTGGTGATCACGCCGGCGAAGTGGCGGAAGTTCTCGGCGGCGCGGTGGGCCTGGCCCCGGGCCTGGCCGATCGGCAGGCCGGAGTCGTACGACTCGGCGGCGGCGAGCCGCTCGCGGCGCTCCTCGACGGCGTCGGCGACGCGGTGCAGGACGCGGGCGCGCTCCTGGGGCGAGGCCGCCGCCCAGGCGGGGAAGGCGGCCCCGGCGGCGTCCACGGCCCGGGCGACATCGGCGGGCCCGCCCCTGGCCACCTGGGTGTACACCCGGTTCGAGGCCGGGTCCGTCACGTCGAGGACGCGGCCGTCGGCGGCCTCGGCCGGTTCCCCGCCGATCCAGTGAGCGATGACGGAGGGTGCCGGGGGAGTGGAGCGGCCGCTCACGCCGGCCCCCGCCCCCGCCGGGCCTCCGCGGCCGCGTAGCCGTCGAGGAAGGAGCGCACGCGGGCCTTGTACGGCTCCCGGTCGTAGGAGGCGACGTACGCGGAGGCCATGCGGACCGGGTCGCCGAAGAAGTAGTACTCGTACAGGGCCTGCCGGCCGGAGAAGGCCGAGACGCAGGTGTCCCACACCAGCCGGAACAGCTTCACGCGCTCGGCCCCCGGCAGCGTCGCCGCCTGCAGGTAGGCGTCGATGTCCGCGGCGGCCGGCCCGGTGACGTCGAGGGCGGTGGGGGTGGCCATCAGCCCGGAGGCGCCGAGCTTCCGCAGGATCTGCGGGAACCGCTGGTAGAGCTTGGGGTAGAGGTTGCGGGCGGCGTTCAGGGGGGTCCAGGCGGGGGTGAGCACGCCGAACTCGTTGACGGCGGCGTCGGCCTCGGCCGCGCGCAGGAACGCCCGCAGCGTCTCCAGAGTCAGGATCACCTCGGCCACGTCCTCCTGGACGTGCTGGTACCCGTCGACGCCGACCGCCTCGGTCAGCAGCGAGACCAGGCCCAGGACGTACTCGGTCTTCGCCACCGTGCGGACGACGACCTGGTGCGCCATGTGCACCACGGCCGACGTCCGGGCGAACAGCTCGTTGCACCGCTCGGCGTCCCCCAGCAGGAAGCACCGCTCGTACGGCACGTGCACGTCGTCGAAGACGACGACGCAGTCCGGCTCGTCGAAGCGCGAGGCCAGCGGGTGGTCGTGGCGCGGCAGCCCCGGATCGAGCGGCTCGCGGGCGATGCACCGCAGCCCCTTTGTGTCCATCGGAACGGCGAAGGCATACGAGTACGGCCTGTCCTCCGGGGCGCCGCGCAGCACGGTCGAGGGGAGGACGAGGAGGTCGTCCGCGAAGGGCGCGATCGTGGCCAGCATCCGGGCGCCCCGGACCACCACCCCGTTGTCGTCCTCCCGCACGATGCGCGCGGTGACGCTCCCACCGGCCTGCCGGGACCCCGGCACGGCCCGGTTGACCTGCGGCGGGATCAGCGTGTGGCTCAGCAGCAGATCCTGCTCGCGGGCCCGCTCGTAGTAGCGGCGGACGTTCGCGCCGAAGGCCGGGTCCGCCCCGGCGAACCAGTCCGCGGCGGTGGCCATGGCCATCAGCGCGCTGTTGAGGTAGTCGCCGGTGCGCCCGAGCATGCCGTTGCTGTGCCCGGCCCGGAGGGCGAACGCCTCGCGGCGCTTGCGGAGTTCGCCAGGGGTGGTGGGGACGAGGAAGGAGGTCGCGACGGGTTCGCCGGAGGCGGGGGAGGGGTAGGTGAGGACGTCCTTGTGCGCGTCGGCATGCTGGAGGTCGTACAACTCGGCGTAGCTGCGGACGACGTTGCGGAACGCGGGGTGGTCCCGGACTCCGCCGGTCAGGGTCTCGCCCTGGATGTGCACGGTGGGGCGCGAGCGGGCGAGCCGGTCGAGAAAGTCCTTGCCGGTGCGTGCTGCCACACGGGCTCCTCGAGGTTGTCCGATGACGACCGGGCCCCGGTGCGCGTCCGTACTCGGCCCGCTCGCGGTGCCCGACCGACTCTGCCGTACCCAGGCTGCCCCGGGCATCCGGAAAACCGGCCTGATACACGCCGCCCGCGCGGCCCCGGCGGTCGGAACGGTCGAATGCGGCCCGCCGGCCCGTACGGATGTGCCGCACCGGCCGACCGATACGGGTGAACCGTGTGTATTCCGCTCCTGCGACCAGACGATTACCCCTTGAATACGGATCGTCACTCACCGGCGGTGCCCCGCGGGGGGCGAAGGAGCGGCAGATGAGGCGTTCGAGGCTGTGGTCGGGGGCGGCGGCCCTGGCGGGGGCGTGCGTGATGACCTCGCAACTGGTCGTGCCCGCGGAATCCGCTCCCCAGCGGTACGTGGTGTTCACCCCGGGCGCGGCGACGGACTGGAAGCCCCCGAGTGGGGTCAAGGAGCTGCACGTCTACCTCTGGGGCCCGGGCGGCGGCGGAGGCGGCGCGGGAGGGGGTGGCGGCGGGGGCGGCGGTGAGGGCCGGGGCGCGGGGAGCGGCACCGGCGTCGACAGCTCGTCGAACGGTGGGGCCGGGGCCGGAGGCGCGGGCGGGAACGGCGGGGGCGGCGGCGGGGCAGGGAGCTTCCTGCACTGCGTGGCGCCGTACACGGGTTCGCTGGTCATCTCCGCCGGAGCGGGCAACGCGGGCGGCGCCGGTGGCGCGGGCGGGGACGGCGGATCCAGCGGCACCAACCTCCTGGGGACCGACGGCAGCAAGGGCAAGAACGGTGCCACCGGCGCCCGCGGCGGCTCCGAGGGCCACACCTCGGTCGGCATCCGCAGCAGGTACGACCCCGTGACCGGCAAGCGCCAGGACACGGTCCTGCCCGTCCTGGCCGCGTACGGCGGCCAAGGCGGGCACGGGGGCCGGGGTGGAGGCGGCGGTGGCGGGGGAAGCGAGAAGGGCGCCTCGGCAGGGAAGGCGACGAAGGCCACGGCGCAGGGCGGCGCGGGAGCGGCCAAGAAGATCGCGCTCAATCGCTGCCGTCAGTTCCTCCCCGGCAAGAAGGGTTCCAACGGCGGGCAGGGGAAGAACGGCGCCGCACGCTACGACGCGGGTGAAGGCGGCTCCGGCGGCACCGGTGGATCCGTAGGGCCCGCGCGCATCACGCTTCCCGACGGCACCTCCTACACCCCGCCGGCGACGGTCGGCAGGGGCGGCAACGGCGGAACCCGCCCGCCCGTTCGCTTCGACCGTTCCAGGTATCGCCCCGGTTTCGGGGGCGCCGGCGGTAGCAACGACAGCAAGCCCGCGGCGGGCACGCGCGGATACGACGGCGGTGCGGGCGCCAAGGGCGGCGACGGCCTGATCGTCATCGCCTGGTGAGCCACGCCGCCGGGGTCAGGCGCCGGAGGGGCCCAGCGCGACGTCCGCACCCTCGCCGGCCCAGCCGGCCGGGCCGCGCCAGATGACGTGGACCCGGAAGACATCGCGAACGGTGTCCACGGACCAGTCCTCGGCGGGCGGTTCGGGGAGAACGAGGTAGAGGGCGTCGGCCGGCGTGGGCAGCGTGTGGTTGATCTCCAGCAGCCGGGCGGCGCCCGAGCGGAGGTCCGCGTAGGTGGAGCGTCCCGCGCCGAGGGCTTCGTACAGGAAGAGGCCCCGGTCGGTGACGCAGCTGACGTCGACGACCGGTGAGTCGGCCGGCTGGAGGTCCGCCCAGAGGAGCGACGCCTTCAGCGCGTGGCGGACCGCCTCGTGCTTCTTGCACGCGCGGTCGGCCTCGGCGGCCGTCTCCAGCGCGCGGAGCAGTCCTTCCGCGGCGGTCGGGGACGGCGGGGTGGAGGGGGTGCCCGCGGTGCTCATCTGTCCTTCTTCCTGCTGCTCGGCTTCGTGCGGGGCGGCGGGGACCGCGTCGCCGGCGTTCGGCCGGGAGCCGTGGTCCGGCCCGGTGGCTGTGGCTGTGGCGGTGGCTGTGGCGAAGCGGGCCAGCAGCTCCCGCCGTGCCGCGGTGAGGCGCTCCGCCCAGCCGGACGCGGCCGGGGGCCGGGCGACGGCCAGACGCGCTCGACCAGACGCTCCACCCGGCGGTTGCGTTCGAGATCGCGCCGGATCGTGTCGGCCTGTCCGCGCCGTGGCGCGATGTCGGCGAGCTCGCGCAGCAACCGGTCGACGAACAGGCCCCGGAAGCGGTCGCGCCGCTCCCGGAAGGGACCGGCGCCCCCGTGGGCCCTGCCGAGCAGCGTGAGCACCTCGGACTTCGGAACGCGCAGGGTCGTGCTGCCCGCGGTGACGACGACCGCGGGCTCGTCGCCTTCGAACGAAGGGGCGGTGGTGAGGCCGTCGAGGGCCTCCGGGCGGTAGTCGTGCTCGACCCGGCGCCGCAGCACGGCCGCCATGCGGTCGTCCGACTTCACGAGGCGCGCCCGCGGGGAGTCGTCGCCGGTGGCCCCGCCCTCCCACAGGCGGTCCAGCCGGACGACGTTGACGTCCCGCGTGCCGAGGGTCGGGAGGACCCGGCCGACGTAGTCGAGGAACCGCTGGTGGGGACCGATGACAAGGATGTCCTGGGCCTTGAAGTGCTCGTTGTCGACGAGCCAGGTCACCCGGTGGAGGCCGACCGCCGACTTACCGGTGCCCGGGCCGCCCTGCACGACGAGGATGTCCGAGGGAGAACCGGTGACCAGCTCCATCTGGTCACGGCGGATGGTCTCGACGATGTCCCGCATCCGGCGGCCGCGCGACCGCTGGAGCTCGCGCAGCAGCAAGTCGTCCACCTGGAACGCCTTCCGCCGTCGGCGTCGCGCGACATCGCCGGGGCTCGGGGACGGCGGACGTACCTCGCCCTCGGGGGCCGGAGATTCGGCAGGTCCTTCCGCCTCGCCGCCGTCGGCGGTCCGCTCGGGCTCCGGGACGACGGAGGGCCCGGCCACGGTGCCGACCGGGGACACGGGCCTGGACGGCGCCAGGGCTATCTCGTCGAAGTAGCCCTCGACGACCCGCCGGACACAGCGGAGCCGGCGCCGCAGGACCACTTCGCCCGGGCTCTCGGGCCCGGCCTCGATCCACTTCTTCGCCAGGGGACTGGTCCACAGCAGCACCACCGGCTCGTTCGAGGCGTCCCGCACCCCGCGGCGTCCGATGTACCAGGGCCGGGGCTCTTGCCCCGGATCCTCCGGCGCGTCGACACGGGCGAAGACCAGGGCTTCGTCGCCGAGCCCTCCGTAAGCCTCGGCCCGGGCCTTCGCCTCCGCCCGGTTGGCGATCCCGTCCTTGCCGCTCGCCGACGCGACGACCGTCGAACCGCTCCTCAGCTCGGCGAGCTTCGCGGCGTAGCAGTCGTACGCGTGGTCCACCGCCCGCTGTTCGCCGACGAGGATCTCGTCCCGAGTCGTGCTCATCTACGCCCTCCCCGCGGTGTCGGGAGACACCGCCACGGGCGTACGCCCGTGCCCCACCGAAACAACTATCAGAGAAAGCGCGGTGGCGGCCGGTCAATGGATCAACTGCGGGTGCCGCGATCGGTGGCGCGGGTCCGCGCGGGCCGCAAGGTCAGCGGGGTGGAGAGGTACCGGACGGGCCTCGTCCTCGCCGCGTACCTCGCCAGGGCCGGCCCACATCGGCCGGGCTAGGACGCATCCGTCGGTGCCGGTGCCCCGCCAGGGCGTTCGCCGGCCGTCGACGTGCGCTGGTGGCGCGCCCGGCCGAGTGCCGCGGCCGTCGTCAGGGGCACGGTCAGGAGGGCTGCCAGCCAGAAGAGGGGCCGGTAGGCGTGTGCCTGGGCGGCGGGGGCCGCCAGGATGCCGGCGGTGGCGCTGCCCGTGTACAGGGCGACGCCGAACATGGCCACGCCTGTCGCGCGGGCCGTGGGGGACAGGGCCGTCGCCCAGGACTGGACCGTGGAGTGGAGGAACGACCAACCGCCCCCGAGGAGCAGGGCGACCACGACGAGTGCCCCGGTGGACTGGCGGTATCCCGCGAGGGTGTACGCCGCGGCCGTCTGTACCCCGCCGGCGGTGATCAGGCGCACCGGGGACCACCGCCCGACGAGCCGCTTGACCGCCTGTGCCGCCGCCATGGAACCCACCCCGTACAGGGCCGCGACGGCGCCGGCCAGGGCGGTGGGGACGCCGTGCGCCTCCAGGGCCGGGGCCAGGTAGGTCAGGAAGCCGAGGAGCACGGCCCCCTCCAGCATCGCCACCGCCATCACGTACCACTGCCAGGCCGAGGACAGGACCACCCGGAAGGGTGCCAGCAGCGAACCGGAGGGAGCCCGCTCGGGTTCGGGCAGGCGGCGCAGGGCCACCGCGAGGTAGGCGGCGAGGACGCCGGGCAGTGCGAACACCAGCCGCCATGTGAGGTAGTGGGCCAGTGCCCCGGCGACGGCCGTGGCCACGGCGGTGCCCAGCGCGAACGCCGTCATCAGCTCGCTCAGCGGGCGCTGCCGTACCGCGGCGGGCACCGTGTCGCCCACGTACGTCAGGGAGGCGGCGATGGAGGCGGCGAAGAACGCGCCGGCCAGGGCACGGGTCCCGATCAGCACAGGGGCGTCGGGCGCGAGAGCCGAGGCCAGGGCGGCCAACGCCGCGCCGGTGAGCGACACCCGCATCACCCGCACACGGCCCCACCGGTCACTGGCCGCCCCCCACACCGGCTGCATCAGCCCGTAGGCGAGGTAGTAACCGCTCGCGGCCAGCACCACGGTGGGGAGCGGGGCCCCGAGCCGGGCACCGATGAGAACCAGCATGGGCGCGATGCAGAAGCGGTCGAAGTTGCTGACGAATCCGGCGGCGTACAGCAGCCGCGAGGAGGACGCGGGAAGCGTCGCCACCGGTGTCGGCGCGGTGGTGGTGGTCACGGGGAGGGTGCTCCTTTCCGGGAGGGTCCGGCGAGAACGGGCGCACGGAGACGGGCCGGTCCGGGGGCGGACGCGGCCGGTCACCAGTCAGTTCAGCACCGGGCCCCGCGGAGCGGAGGCCGCCGGCTATTACCATCTCTCACAGCCTGCCGCCGCGGCATCGTGCCTGGTGGCGGCAGCATCGCTAGAGGGCACCCGCGGGCGTGCGCGGACGCCCGCCGGCCGGAGGAGGGACACCATGACGCGCGGCGGGCTGTCGTCCCCGGACACCTGTGCCCCGCCCCCGTCCCGCACATCCGGCCGCCGGCGCGGTGGCCGGTGAGCATCGGGCCCCTGCCGCCGGGCGATTCGCCGCGGCGTGAACTGGGCGCCTTCCTGCGGTCCCGCCGGGAACGGCTCACACCCGGGGACGCGGGCCTGCCGGACGCCCCGGGCCGCCGGACACCCGGGCTGCGGCGGACGGAGGTCGCGGAGCTCGCCGGCATCAGCGTCTCCTGGTACACGTGGCTGGAGCAGGGCCGGGCACGCACCTCGGAGCAGGTGCTGCGCGCGGTGGCGCGCGTGCTGCGGCTGGACGCCGCGGAAACCGCGCACGTCCTGTCGTTCGCGGAGGAGAACAGGCCACCCGCCGACACCCCCACCTGGGTGTCACCCAACCTGCTCACCCTGGTGCGGGCGATGGCGCCGCACCCCGCCGTGGTCCTCGACCCGCACTGGGACCTGCTGGCGTGGAACACCGGCTACGCCGCGCTGCTGACGGACCCGGCACGGCTGCACCCCAAGCGGCGCAACCTGCTCTGGCTGGTGTTCCGCTGGCCGCCGGCCCGCACCCTGCTCCCCGACTGGGAACAGGAGGCCCGCGCCCTGCTCGGCCAGTTCCGCTCCCGGGCGGCCCGCCGGCCCGACGACCCGCGGTTCGCCGAACTCGTCACCGAGCTCCTGTCCGACGACGACGCTGCCCGCTGGTACGAACGCCGGGAGACGGCCGCGTTCGAGCCCTCGGTCCGCCGCTTCCGCCACCCGGCCGTCGGGGACCTGCGCCTGCGGTACGTGAAACTGGCCGCCGTGGACGAGCCCGGTCACCACTTCCTGTCCTACCTGCCCGACGACCGCGACTCCGAGGACGCCCTGCGCCGCCTGGGGGCGGAGGGCCAGGCCCCGGGGGACCCGTAGGAGGCGTCGCCGACGTACGTCAACCCAGGAGGTGCCTTGGCCACGGTTTCGGCCCCCGCGGTCCTTCGGCGGTGGCAGGATGCACAGCGCGAGCGGCGTGGGCCGCGGTGGGAGTCGCATGGCGGGGCGCCGGTGCCGGCGTCCGTGACGGAGGGGATGTCCATGGCGGAGGAGGTCGGTACCGTGGCCGGTGAAGTGCTCACGTACAGCGACGATTTGACCGAGGCGGACGTGATCGCGCTGACGGAGTTCCTCAAGCGGCGACTGGAGGACATGGCCGGGCGGCATCCGGCGGGCAGCGACGAACACGCCGCCGCCCGCGGGTTCGCCCACCTCATCGCCATGGACGGGCTTGAGCTGCGCGACTACGTCAACGCCTGGCGGGACGTCGAGCACCGGCACGAGTACCCCGTACCGGAGAACCAGGTGCGCCAGGAGATCCACTTCGGCTGGGCCCATCTGTGCCAGGCCGCCGCCGGGTGGAGCGGCCACGAGGAGTTCGACACCGCGCGCTGGAACCCGCCGCGCTACTGCAGCCCGCAGCACCAGGAGTTCGTCGAGGCGGCCAGTGCCGACACGTGGACGTGCGCCGAGGCCGCCGAGGCCGCCGAGCCCGACGAGGGGACGTGGCGGTCGACGGCCCACCCGTGAGCGGCGGCGGGCGGTCAGCACGGCTTTCCCACCGGCAGCCACAGCACCCGATGGTGCGTCTCGGCGTGCCGCAGGGCGAGCTCGTACGCGAGCTTCTGTCCGGCGGCCACCGGGACGAGGAGTTCGAGGTGATCCCACACGCTGGTCCGCAGGGCGGGCAGCACGTGCTTCTCGCAGACCGTGCCGTCCAGCTTCACGGCCAGGACGGCCCTCGGGGCGATGTTGTCCAACGCCCGCGCCTTGGCGACGACGAGGGTGTAGCCGTCGGTGGCGCCCGCCTCCCGGCCGCCGTGGAAGGTCTTCTCGTACTCGGCCGAGCCGGATCGCCGACCCTGTGGGTCCGGACGTCTGCAACGCGGCGACGTTCACCTGAGAAAGCCTTCCATACGACCGCACGGACGGACGGATAAACGACCGCCGTCCATCGGTTGTTGAACGGGCTGCCGCAGAGTCTCCGGCAACGCGGGAAAGACCCGCGGAACCGACCGAAGGAATGAGGTTTCTCATGCCTCGTATCACCTACCGCCTGATGACCGCGGCCGCCGTCGCCGCGATCGGGCTCGGCGCCGTCGCCGCCGGCACCGCCTCGGCCGAACCGACCGCCTCGGCCGATCAGGCCGTCGTCTTCGCGGCCAGAAGCACCCAGGTGAAGTTCCACAACGGCACCGGTTGCACGCTCACCCGGGCGGACCACGGCCTCTCGCACGGCATCTGGAGCCAGGAGCCGCCGGCCGTCGTGTACAACACGAACGACGCCGAATGGCGGTCGGAGAGCAACGGGTTCATGACCGGCACCGAGGGCTCCGTCAAGTTCACGACGTCGGACTGCGAGGAGGGCTGGCGGAGCGGCCGGGTCATCCGCTTCCACTGGAACAACCCCTACGTCGGCGGCAACGGCTACGACACCGACGGGACGGACGGTTCCTTCCGCAACGTCATCGAGGGCGGTGGCGGCAACAACGCCGTGGTCCGGTGGGGCGAGTACAAGAACTGACGTTCACCGCGAGTCGGCCAGCAGCGCACGGGTCCGTTCGGCCTCGGCCGCGGACCCGTGCCGCTCGAAGAGGGCGAGGGCGGCCTCCAGACAGGCCCTCGCCCGCGCCCGCTGCTCAGGACGGCGGCCCAGGCCGGACCCGAGCACCCTGAGCAGGGCGCCTTCGAGCATGCCGCTGGTCCGCCGGGCCGACGGCAGGAACTCCTCGGCGGTCTCCGCCGCGAGGGAGTGGCGGCCGGCCTCCGCGTGGACCTCGGCCATGAGAGTGCCCGTGGCCGCCTCGAAGGCGGTCACGCCGAACGTACGGAACAGGGCCAGTGCGTCCCGGGCCCGGCCCAGCGCGGCGTCCCCGTCCCCGCACAGGCGCAGCACCCGGGCGAGGTAGTAGAGCCCGATGGCCTTGGACACCGACTCCCGGCCGCCGACCTGCTCCGCACCCCGCTCGGCCGCGGCCCGGGCCTCGGGAAACCGGCCCAGGCGGGCGTAGTTGAAGGCCAGCTCGCCGAGTGCGGTGCCTTCCGAGATCGCCGCACCGAGCTCGCGGAAGAGCCGCACGGACGCCTCGCCGTGCTCGACCGCCTCGTCGAAGCGGCCGTGGACGCGGGCGCTCGCGCACAGCGTGAGGTGTGCGGACGCCCGCAGCCGTGCGGAACCGCCGGCGCACAGCTCCAGGGCGCGGACGAGGTCGGACTCGGCCTCCGCGTAGGAGTTGGCGTGCCACAGGGCGTTGCCCCGTACGTACCGGGCCAGCGCCTCGACGTCCGGGCGGCCGCGGCGCGCGGCGGCGCCGGCGACGCGCTCGGCCCGTTCGGCCACGGCGGACAGGTGGGGGATGCCGGACAGCACGGTGTTGAGCTTGTCCATGAGGTCGGCCGCCTGGACCAGTGACAGGCCGGCGTCCGCGCAGGCGCGGTCGATCAGCGCGCGCTGTACGGGGGTCTCCTCCCGCAGCCAGTCGGTGGCGTCCTGGGCGGTGCGGAAGGCGAGGCCCTCCGCGGTCGTCGGGACGTCGACGAGGGAACGTTCCTCTGGTTCCACCGAGTGCGCGACCGCGTCGGCGTTGCGGGCGGTGGCCGTGCAGAAGTCGAGGAGCACCGCGAAGGCCCGGGTGGTCTCCTCGGGGGTGTCCTCGCGGGCGCTCCTGGCCCGCGCGAACACCCTGACCAGGTCGTGGAAGTGGTACCGGCCCGGCCTGCGGGACTCCAGCAGGCCCAGGTCGACGAGCGACTCCAGCAGTGCCTCGGTGTCCTCGGTGTCCTCAGTGTTCGCCGGGTTCGCCGGGTTCGCCGGATCGTGCGTGCCCCCGCCCAGCAGCGCGGCCGCGCACGGCGACCCGAAGTCCGGCACCTCCATGACCGCCGACAGCCGGAAGGCGCGCGCCTGTTCGGCGGTGAGCTGGGCGTAGGACAGGTCGAAGGCGGCCGCCACCGCCGCGTCCCCGCCGCTCAGCTCGTCCAGGCGGCTCCGTTCGTCCCTGAGCAGGCGGACCATGTCCGCCAGCGGCCGGCCGGGCTCCGCGGCCAGCCGGGACGCGGCGATCCGCAGGGCCAGGGGCAGCGCCCCGCAGACGTCCGCCAGGGCCGCCGCCGCCCGCGGTTCGGCGTCGACGCGACGGTCGCCGACGACGCGGCGCAGCAGCGCGACCGCCTCGTCGGCCGGCAGCACGTCGAGCCGCAGGTGTCGCGCGCCCTCCAGGCCGGTGAGCCACGCGCGGCTGGTCACCAGCACGGCGCAGCCCGCCGCGCCCGGGATCAGCGGACGCACCTGGTCGCCGGAGGCCGCGTTGTCGAGCAGCAGGAGGACCCGCCGCT
The DNA here is from genome assembly GCF_020037025.1 of Streptomyces huiliensis. GTDB lineage: Bacteria > Actinomycetota > Actinomycetes > Streptomycetales > Streptomycetaceae > Streptomyces > Streptomyces huiliensis. Next base: position 52,861 of record NZ_JAIQLH010000068.1, read on the forward strand.
CCGCCAGCGACGAACGGTAGAGCGCGACGCGTTCGGCCAGGCCGTCCGGGACGTCATCCGCGTCGGTCCCCAACTCCCGCAGGAAAGTGCCGAGGACGGTCCGCGGGTCGGCCGGGTCGCGGTCGGCGCCGCGCAGGTCCACGTACAGATGGCCGTCCGGGAACCGGTCCCCGAGCCCGCGCGCGGTGTGCACGGCCAGCGCGGTCTTGCCGACGCCGGCCATGCCGTTGACCGCGGAGACCACCACGGTCGCCGTGGCGCCGGTCAGCATCTCGGACAGTGCAGCCACCTGCCGGCCGCGCCCGGTGAAGTCGTCGACGCCGCGCGGCAGCGCGGCCGGGCGCGGGGCCGCGGCCCGGATGCCGCGGGCCGGTTCGGGGGGTCTGAGGGACGGGTCCGAGCGGAGGATCCGCCGGTGCAGCTCGGTCAGCGCCCGGCCGGGTCGTACGGTGCCGAGGAAACGCCGGGTGTCCTCGAAGACCCCCAGCGCCTCGGCCTGGCGGCCCGACCGGTACAGCGCCAGCATCCACACTCCGCGCAGCCGTTGGCTCGCGGGGTACTCCCGCACCAGGGCGCGGGCCTCCGCGGCCAGCCCCGGCCGGTCCCCGAGCTCGGCGTCGAGCTCCAGCCGGGCCTCCAGCAGCTCCAGCCGGACCCCGCGCCACCGCTCGCGCGCCACCCTGGCGGCCGGCCCGTGCAGGCCCGCCAGCGGCTCGGCGGCCCACAGCCCGAGGGCCGCTTCGAGGATCTCGCGGGCCGCGTGTGTCCCGTCGGCGGACCGCGCCTCCTCGGCCCTGGCCGCCGCGTCCGCGAACGACCAGGTGTCCACGGCCTGTTCGGCGACGCGCAGCGCGTAGCCCTCGCCGACGGTCTCCAGCACCGGCGCGCCGGGCCCGTCGAGGACCCGGCGCAGCCGCCAGACGTGGGTTCGGATCGCGTGCTCCGGTCTGGTGGGACGGTCGGCCTCGTCCCACACGCCGTCGACGAGCAGCGGCATCGCCACCGTCCGTCCGGCGGCGCCGATCAGGACCGCGAGCACTTCCCGCTGCTGCGGCCGGCCCAGATCCAGCTCGGCGCCACCGCTCCAGCCCCGCACCGGGCCGAGGAGGGAGAACCGGAGCTCGCGGGTCACCGGCTCGACCAGACCTGGACGAAGTAGGGGGCCTCACTGAAGACCCGCAGCGTGCCGTCGGGGCTCAGGGCGAGCTTCCGCACCGGGTAGGCCGGGCCCGTGTCCCGCTGCGCGGTGCCGCTGGCCCAGCACTGCCGGCCGTCGCGGCCGTACACCACGAAGTCGCCGTCGGACCGCATCACGGCGCGGTCCCCGCAGCCCGACGTGTCGGTGTGCCAGACCGGCGTGCGGTGCGCCCAGCGGTCGGCGGTGGTGTAGACGACGAGGTTGCCGTCGTCCTGCATGACGAGCCGGGCGTCGCCGTTCGCGAGGTCCGAGCCCTTGGGGAGGACCTCGTTGTTCCAGATGATGCCCTGGGCGGTGTTGCGGTCGGCCGAGGCCGGTCCGCCGGCCGCGAGGACGCCGGTGGCGGCGATCACGGCGGTGGCGGCGACGGCGGCGAGGCGGTGGGCGCGGCGGGCGCGGTGGGCGCGGTGGGATCTCTTGAACGGTGTTCTCGTGCGCATGGCGGGTCCCTTCGGTCGTGGAGTGGGTGATAATCCGACGACTTTCGCGGCAGTCGCTGCACGATTGATTGATGAGCGCTAAACGCTCCCTTGTGGCGCTTTGAGATCGCGTATCGCCGCACTGTCGTCGCTTCTCGACTTTGTCGGGCGATTCCCGTCGTTTCCCGTGGTCCGTCATGGGGCGTTGGTGCATCGTTTCTCCACAGCCGAACACACGTTCGCCGCGGTGGTCCCTATCGTCGGTCCCCGTTCCGCTGCTGCTCGCAGAGCGCACGCCGCGGAACGCGCACCGAAGCACGGACACCGAAGCACGCGCACCGAAGCGCAAGCACCGAAGAACACACACCCGAGCACGCACAGAGGGGGCACCACCATGGACACCCTGCGGCACCTCGCCGCCCACCTGGGACTCGACCTCGCGGCCGTCTGCCTGCTGACCTTCCGCCTCTACCACCCGCGGCACGGGCGCCGGGAGCTCGTCCCGTCCCTGCTCGCGCTGAACGTCGGCCTGTTCACCGTCGTCCACGTCCTCGCCGCGGCGGGCGGCGGGCACGGGGGGACCTCGCTGGGCCTCGGGCTCTTCGGGGTGCTGTCCCTCGTCAGGCTCCGCTCCGACGCCCTCCAGCAGGAGGAGGTCGCCTACTACTTCACCGCGATGGTCCTCGGCCTGCTCTGCGCACTGCCGCAGCTGGGGCTCCCGACGGCCGCGGGGCTGAGCGGCGTCCTGCTGCTCGTCGTCCACGCGGCCGACCACCCGCGGCTGCTGCCCGGCTCCCGCCGGGCCCTGGTCACCCTGGACACCGCGCACGGCGACCCGGCCGCTCTGCGGGCCGACCTCGCCCGGCGGCTGGGCGAGCCCCTGCGCTGGACGGTGGTGACCGTCGACTTCGTCCGCGATCTGACCGTCGTCGACGTGCGGTACCGCGCGCCCCTGGCGGCGCTCCCCGGCACGGGCGCGCACCGCGCCCCGGCCGTCGGGGAGGCGGCGTGAGCACCACCGAGCCGGCCGGGGCCCGCGGCATCCGGGCCGCCGCCGGAGCCGCCGCCCCCGTCTCCCTCGCGGAACTCGACGAGCGGGCCGGACTCCTCACCCGCTTCGACCGCTCCTACCTGCTGCCCGCCGACGTCTTCCTGCGGCTGGCCGAACGGCTGACCGACCCCCGGCGGCCCGGCGGCCCCTTCCGCGCCCTGACGATCGACGGCCGGCGCGCCTTCCGCTACCACTCCGTCTACTACGACACCCCGGGGCTCCGCTCCTTCCACGACCACCGCCAGGGCCGCAGACTCCGGTTCAAGATCCGTGAGCGGGTGTACCAGGACTGCGGGGAGCGGCAGTTCGAGATCAAGCTGAAGGGGCGGCGCGGCGACACCGTGAAGCACCGCAGCGCGCTGACGGGCGGCGCCACTCCGCTCGACGCCCACCACCGCGCCTTCCTCGCGGGCACGCTGTGCCGCGCCTACGGCATCGAGGCCCCCGCCGCGCTCCTCCCCTCGCTCGGCACGGACTACCTGCGCGCCACCCTGGTGGCGGACGGCGAACGCGTCACCTGCGACGCCGGGCTGGTCTGCCGCGACCCGCACACGGGCAGGGCGGTGCGTTGCCGCCCGGACCTCGTCCTCGTCGAGACCAAGTCGGCGGGACACCTCACCGACACGGACCGGTTGCTGCACTCCTACGGGCAGCGCCCGGCGGCCTTCACCAAGTACTGCGGCGGGCTCGCGGTCCTGCGGCCGGACCTGCCCGGCAACCAGTGGCGCCGGGCGGCGCGGCGAGTGTTCGGTGACACGGTGGCGACCCAGGAGGGCGGGGACATCGCGACGGGCGCACGCGTCCGCGCCGGGGCGGGGCTGTCGTGACCGCCGACCCGCGAGAGCCGAAGGTCCGCCCGGCTCCGGTGGCCGCCCGGGCGGGGCGGACTCAGGCTGGAGGGGGGACGGGCCGGAAGCCGGCCGTCCGCCGCCCGCGCGCGGGTGCGCGGAGCGGGCGGACGCCCCGGCGCCGCTGCGGCCGTGCCCCCGAGGCGGAAGCGAGGCCGGTGATGGGGGAGTGGACTTGGGAGTACGCCGGGTACGACCCGGCGACGGAACGGCTGCGGGAGGCGCTGCACACCCTGGGCAACGGCTACTTCGCCACGCGCGGCGCGGCCCCCGAGTGCCGCGCCGGCCTGATCCACTGCCCGGGCACCTACGTGGCCGGCTGCTACGACCGGCTGGTCTCCTCCGTCGCGGGCCGGCAGGTCGAGAACGAGGACCTGGTGAACCTGCCGAACTGGCTGCCCCTGCGCTTCCGGCCGCTGTCCGCCGACGGTACGCCGGGGCCCTGGTTCGCGCCCGACCGGTGCGAGACCGAGGACTACCGGCAGGTCCTCGACATCCGGCGCGGCACGCTGACCCGCTCCTTCCGCCTCCGGGCGGACGACGGAGGGACGCTGCGGGTTGAGCAGTGCCGGCTGACGCACCTGGGCGATCCGCACCTCGGCGTGCTGCGGACGGTCTTCACGGCCGAGGGCCGCCCCGGCCGGGTCGAGGCGGAGGCCGGGCTGGACGGGAACGTGACCAACGCCAACGTGCACCGCTACCGGGCCCTGCAACGCCGCCACCTGGCCCGTGTGCGCACCGGGACGGCCGATCCGGAGGCCGTTTGGCTGCACTGCCGCACGAAGACGTCCGACATCGGTGTCGGCATGGCCCAGCGGGCCGCCGTCGACGGGCCGGAACCGGCGCCGGCCGAACGCACGGCGGCCGGCTCCTACGCCGCGCACCGCTTCCGGCTCGTCCTGCCGCCGGACGAGCCGGTGGCGCTGACCAAGACCGTCGCCCTGCACACGTCCCGGGACCGGGCGATCGCCGACCCCCTCGGCGCCGCCCTCGAACGGGTCGCCGCCGCCCCGGACTTCGCCGAACTGCTGCGCTCGCACACCGTCGCCTGGGAGCAGGTGTGGCGGCAGGCCGAGCTCGAGGTCCCCGGCGAGGCGGGCCGGGTGCTGCGCCTGCACCTGTTCCACGTCCTGCAGACCCTCTCCCCGCACACGGCCGACCTGGACGTCGGCGTCCCCGCGCGCGGGTTGCACGGGGAGGCGTACCGGGGGCACGTCTTCTGGGACGAGCTGTTCGTGCTGCCGTACCTGAACCTCCATTTCCCCGAGGTCTCCCGGGCGTTGCTGGACTACCGCCACCGGCGCCTGCCGCGGGCCGTGCGGGCGGCCCGGGAGGAGGGGCGGGCGGGGGCCGCGTACCCGTGGCAGAGCGGGAGCGACGGCCGGGAGGAGAGCCAGCGGCTGCACCTGAACCCGCGCTCCGGCCGCTGGCTGCCCGACCACACCCGGCTCCAGCGGCACGTCGGCTCGGCCATCGCCTACAACGTCTGGCAGTACGGCCAGGCCACCGGCGACCTGGAGTACCTGTACGGCAAGGGCGCCGAGATGCTGCTGGGCATCGCCCGCTTCTGGGCGAGCGCCGCCGTCCCCGACCCCGGGACCGGCCGGTACCGCGTCCGGGGGGTGATGGGCCCGGACGAGTACCACGACGCCTACCCCGGTGCGGCGCGGCCCGGCGTCGACGACAACGCGTACACCAACGTCACGGCCGCCTGGGTGCTCGCCCGCGCCCTCGACCTCGTCCGCGGCCTGCCCGCCCGCCGCCGGCAGGAGCTCGTCGAGAGCGGTGTGCTCGACCTCGGCGAGCCGCCGCTGTGGGAGGACGTCTCCCGGCGCCTGTACGTGCCCTTCCACCGGGACCCCTGCGGCCACGACCCCTGCCACCGGGACGTCGTCAGCCAGTTCCACGGCTACGGCGAGCTGGCCGAGCTGGACTGGGAGCGCTACCGGGAGCGGTACGGCGACGTCCGCCGGCTGGACCGCGTCCTGGAGGCCGAGGGGGACACCGCCAACCGGTACCAGGTCTCGAAACAGGCGGACGTGCTGATGCTCGGCTACCTCTTCTCCCCGGCCGAACTCGCCTCCCTCTTCCGCCGCTTGGGCCACCGGCTCGACGACGAGCTGTGGCAGCGCACCGTCGACTACTACCTGCGGCGCACCAGCCACGGGTCCACCCTCAGCGAGGTCGTCCACGGCTGGGTCCTGGCCCGCGCCCGGCGCGCCGACGCCTGGCGGTACGTCCGTGAGGCGCTGGAGAGCGACATCGCCGACCTCCAGGGCGGCACCACGCCGGAGGGCGTCCACCTCGGGGCGATGGGCGGCACCCTCGACCTGGTCCAGCGCGGTCTGACGGGGCTGGAGACCCGCGAGGACACCCTGTGGCTGGACCCCGTCGAGCTGCCCGAGCTCTCGGAGTTCGGCTTCACGCTCCGCTACCGCGGGCACTGGGGGATCGGCGTACGCGTCGGGAGCGGCCTGCTGACGGTCAGCGTGCCCGACTCGGAGCAGCTGCCGATCACGGTCGCTCTCCCGGGCCGCTCGGCCATCGTCACTCCGGGCGAGACGGTGACCCTGGACCTCCGCGGCCCGCCCGGCCGTTGACCTTCAGCCTCGTACGGTGTCGCGGGCGGACTGGTGGCCGGCGGCCGTGAGGACGGTGGGCAGGAGGCCGGGGAAGAGGGCGTCGAGGTCGTCGTGGCGCAGGGCGGTCATCTTGGCGGTGCCCTGGTAGGTCTGGCGGATGACGCCGCTCTCCCGCAGCACCCGGAAGTGGTGCGTGGAGGTCGACTTGGTGACCGGGAGTTCGATGGCGGAGCAGTTCAGCTCCACGTCGGCCGCCGCGAGCGTGCGGACGATCAGCAGCCGGACCGGGTCGGCGAGGGCGTGCAGCACCGCTTCGAGGCGGATCTCCTCCCGGGCGGGGTGCGGGAGGGCGCGCGGGTTGGTCGCGGTGGTCACGGCGGCTCCGGTTCCTTGGGCGTCACCATTGCTTGGGGGCCACCATTGTACGAGGGGCTTCGTAGTTTGACGGATGTCGTAGTACGGTGAGTATCGTACAAGCGTCGTGCCGCCGGCCTCCGGGCCGCAGCCCCCACCCGTCGCGAATGGAGTTCCCGTGAGCACCCTCTTCGAGCCGCGCACCCTGCGGTCGCTGACCATCCCCAACCGCGTCTGGATGGCCCCGATGTGCCAGTACAGCGCCGAGCCGGCCGGGCCGCTCGCGGGCGTGGCGCAGGACTGGCACTTCGCCCACTACGCGGCCCGCGCCACGGGCGGCACGGGCCTGATCCTGCTGGAGGCGACCGCCGTCTCCCCCGAGGGCCGCATCAGCCCCTACGACCTCGGCCTCTGGAACGACACCCAGGCCGAGGCGCTCCGCCGGATCACCGGCTTCCTCAAGAGCCAGGGCACGGTCCCGGGCGTCCAGCTCGCCCACGCGGGCCGCAAGGCGTCGACCGAGCGGAGCTGGAAGGGCGGCGGCCCCGTCGGCCCGGACGGGCACGGCTGGCGACCCGTGGGCCCGAGCCCGCTGCCCTTCGACGAGGGCCACCCGGTCCCCGCCGAGCTGACGAGGGAGCGGATAACGGAGATCACCGGCGAGTTCGCGGCCGCCGCGCGCCGCGCCCTGGACGCCGGCTTCGAGGTCGTCGAGGTGCACGGCGCCCACGGCTACCTGATCGGCGAGTTCCTCTCCCCGCACAGCAACCGCCGCACCGACGAGTACGGCGGCTCCTTCGAGAACCGCACCCGCTTCGCGCTGGAGGTCGTCGACGCGGTCCGCGCGGTGTGGCCCGAGGAACTGCCCCTCTTCTTCCGGATTTCCGCGACCGACTGGCTGGAGGACGAGGCCGGCTGGACGGCCGACGAGACCGTGCGCTTCGCGGCCCTGCTCAAGGAGCACGGCGTGGACCTGCTCGACGTCTCGACCGGCGGCATCGCACCGCGCGTACGCATCCCGGTCGGCCCCGGCTACCAGGTCCCCTTCGCCGCCAGGGTGCGGAACGAGACGGGACTGCCGGTCGCCGCGGTCGGCCTGATCACGGAGGCCCGGCAGGCCGAGAAGATCCTCGACAACGGCGAGGCGGACGCGGTGCTGCTCGGCCGCGAACTGCTGCGCGACCCCTCCTGGGCACGGCACGCGGCGCGGGAGCTCGGGGCCGACATCCGGGTGCCCGAGCAGTACCACCGCTCGGTGTGACCCAGGGGCGCCACGCGGCGGCCGGGGGAAAGCCGGTCCGTCACGCCGTCACTTCGGCCGCGTACGGCGGCTGGGCGCCCGCGCGGGAGCAGGTGACGGCGGCGGCGCGGGCGGCGAAGGAGAGGGTGTCGCGCCACTGTTCCGCGGTGGGGGACGGGGACGGGACGAGGGCGCCGTGGACGTCCAGGCGGTGCAGGAGCGCGGCGTTGACCGTGTCGCCGGCACCGATGGTGTCCACGACGGCCACCTCCTCGCCGGGCACGGAGAGTTCGAGGCCGTCCCGGGTGAGCACGGTCAGGCCCGCTCCGCCCCGGGTGAGCACCACCGCGTACGGGCCGGCCGCGAGCCACTCCCGGACGGCCGCCGCAGGGTCGCCGGGGCCCGCGAGCCAGGCCGCGTCCTCTTCCGAGAGCTTCAGCAGGGTGACGTACGGCAGCCAGGAGCGGAAGCGGGCCCGGTAGGCGTCGGCGTCCGGGATCAGACCCGGCCGGATGTTGGGGTCGAGGGCGGTGAACAGGCCGCCGTCCGACGCGCGGCGCAGCAACTCCTCGTACGCCGAGGCCCCCGGCTCCAGGACGAGCGAGCAGGTGCCGAACGAGACCGCGCGCGCCGCCGCGGGCAGCGCGTCCGGGGCGTGGAAGAGGCGGTCGGCGGCGCCTTCGACGTGGAAGGAGTAGGCCGCCGAGCCGTCGGCGCCGATGTGCGCCACCGCCAGGGTGGTGGGCTCGGGACCCCGCTGGACGAGCGAGGTGTCCACCCCGTCCGCCGCCAGGCCGTCGAGCAGCGCCGCGCCGAAGCGGTCGGTGGACAGCCGGGAGCAGAACGCGGCCGGGGAGCCGAGGCGGGCCAGCGCCACGGCGGTGTTGTACGGGCCGCCGCCGCGCTTGGGCCGCAGGGCGGGGAGTTCGGCCACCCCGGTCCCGGTCCCGGAGGGCGTACCGGCCGCGTCGGCGGCGGGCTCCGCGGGGACGAGGTCGATCAGGGCTTCCCCGGCAACGATGATCATGGTGGGAACGGGCCTTTCCTTACAGGCGGTACAGGCGGTACAGGCGGTACGAAAAATGCGGCGGTACGGGCAGGGCCAGCGGCACGGGCCGTGCGCCGGGGCCGGTCTCAGCCCGCGCAGCCGCAGGAGCCGCGGTGGACGAAGGCGCACGGCAGCCGCAGCGTGCGCGGCGCCCGGTCCGGCTCGGCGAGCCGGTCCAGCAGCAGCCGGACCGCGGCCGCGCCGATCTCGCGGCTCGGCTGGGCGATCGCGGTGAGCCGGGGCTCGAACAGGTCCGCCCAGGAGAAGTCGTCGAAGCAGACGAGCGCCATGTCGCCGGGGACCGACAGCCGCGCGGCCCGCAGCGCCCGGAGCGCGCCGATGGTCATGGCGTTGTTGGCCGTGACCAGGGCGGTGGGCGGCTCGGCGAGCGCCAGCAGCCGGTGGACGGCCTCCTCGGCGCCCTCCGCCCGCGAGTCGCCGCCCACGACCAGGCCGGGGACGTACGGGAGACCCGCCGCCGCCAGCCCGGCGCGGTAGCCGGCGACGCGCTCGGTGGTCGTGCTGAGCCCGGGCGCGCCGGCGACCAGCGCGATCCTGGTGTGGCCCCGCTCGGCGAGGTGGCCGGTCAGCCGGGCCATGGGCGCCTCGTTCTCCGCGCACACCTGGTCGTGGGCGCCGCCGGCGAGGCGGTCGAGGAAGACCGCCGGCACCTTCGTCCGCGTCAGGTGTCCGAGCATCGCGCCGGGAGCGGCGGACGGCGCGATGATCATGCCGTCGACCCGCCGCTCCTGCAGCAGCCGGACGGCCCTGAGTTCGTGCTCAGGATCGTCGTGCGGATCGGCGATGAGCAGGCTGTACCCGGCCTCCAGGGTGCTCGCCTCGACGCCCTGGAAGATCTCGGTGAAGTACGGGTTGCTGATCGCGGAGACGGCGAGCCCGATGGACCTCGTCCGGGACGTCACCAGGGAGCGGGCCAGCGTGTTGTGCGTGTAGCCGAGTTCCTCGATGGCCGCGCGGACGGCGTCGCGGGTGGCCGGGCGGACCGGGCGGGTGTCGTTGAGCACGTGCGAGACGGTGGCCACGGAGACCCCGGCGCGCCGGGCCACGTCCGCCATCGTTGCCATGGTCCCGAGCCTCCCCGTGCGCCGGCGCGCCGCGCCGCCGCCCGACCGCGGTCCGGCCGATCCGGTCGCGGTCTCCTCCGATGTTGTCCGACCGGTCGAAGTTACCTCATCGCCGGATGGACGTAAACGCTTGCGCAAACGCTTACGTCGCGGTTACGGTCCCGCCACCACACGAGGAAGTGAGGAGCGAGCCCATGCGCGCAGTCCTGGTCACCGGTCCGGGCCGGGTCGAGGTGACCGAGGTGCCGGATCCCGAACCGGGCCCCGGTGAGGTGGTCGTCGAGGTGTCGTCGTGCGGTCTGTGCGGCACGGACATGCACATCCTCGGCGGTGAACTACCCGCCGCCCGCTACCCCCTGGTGCCCGGTCACGAGCTGACCGGCCGCGTGGTGGCGCTCGGCGCGGGGGTGACGGCACCCGCGGTCGGCAGCCGCGTCGCCGTCGACCCCAACCTGCCCTGCGGCGCCTGCCATTACTGCCGGATCGGCCGGGGCAACCTCTGCGAGAACTACAGCGCGGTCGGCGTCACCCGCGACGGCGGCTTCGCCGAACGGGTGGCGGTGCCGGCGCGCTGCGCGTACGTCCTGCCCGACGGTCTGTCGGACGCGGCGGCCGGCCTGGTGGAACCGCTGTCCTGCGCGGTGCACGGCCTCGGCCGGCTGCCCCGCCGGCCCGGCGAGCACTACCTGGTCTACGGCGCGGGCACGATGGGCCTGATGATGGCCGCGGTGGTGCGCGGCGCGGGCGCCGCCTCCGTCTCGGTGGTGGACGTCAACACGGACCGGCTGGCCTTCGCCCGGTCCTTCGCGGCGGACGCCGTGGCGGCGGACGCGGCCGCCCTCGGCCGCCCGGAGGGCTTCGAGGTGGTGATCGACGCGACCGGCGTGGTCGCGGCGATCGAGGACGGACTGACGCGGGTCCGCAAGGGCGGCACGTTCCTCCAGTTCGGCGTGGCCGACCCGGCCCGCACGGCCGCGTTCTCGCCGTTCGCCGTCTACCACCGCGAGATCGACATCATCGGCTCGATGGCGGTGCACCACGGCTTCCAGCCGGCGATCGACCTGCTCGCCGCCGGGCTCGACCTGGACCCGCTGGTCAGCCACGTGTACGGGCTCGACGACTTCGACGAGGCGGTGGCCGCGTTCCGCGCCGGCACCGGCCGCAAGATCCACATCGCGCCCGCCGCGCGGCCCGGGACGGTGCAGGCACCGGCGCCGGCATCCGGAGAGGGCGGACGGGCATGAGCGGACCCGCGGCGTCCACCGCCCGCCCACGGCACGTCCTGGACCGGATCGGCATGCCCCGCGTCCTCGGCTGGGGCTACACCGGCGTGCTGCTCTTCATGATCGGCGACGGCGTGGAGACCAGCTACCTGTCCAAGTACCTCGGCGACGACCTCGGCTTCTCCGAGACCGGCGCCGGAGCGGTCATCACCGTCTACGGCGTCACCGCCGCCATCGCGTCGTTCCTCGGCGCGGGCCTGCTGTCGGACCGCTGGGGCCCCCGCCGCGTCATGGCCGCGGGCGCCGCGGCCTGGGTGGTCTTCCACGTCCTGATGCTGGCCGTGGCGGTCCCGGCGGAGAACTACTGGCTGGTCATGGTCACGTACGGCCTGCGCGGCTTCGGCTACCCGATGTTCGCCTACGGCTTCCTGTCCTGGGTCATGGCGGTCGCGCCCAGGGACCACCAGAGCAAGGCCGTCGGCTGGTTCTGGTTCAGCTACAGCGCGGGCTACCCGATCCTCGGGTCGTTCGTCTTCGCCGCCGCCACCCCGGCCCTCGGCTTCTACGGGACGCTGTGGCTCTCCCTCGCCGTGGTCGTCGCCGGCTCCCTCGTCGTCCTGCTCCTGCTCCGGGAGCGGACCGGCTTCGCCGGGCTGGCGCCGGGGCGCGACGCGCGGAGCGAGCTGGCGGGCACCTTCCGGATCCTGTTCGAGAAGCCGAAGCTCGGCATCAGCCTGCTCATCCGGCTCGTCAACACCACGCCCTCGTTCGGCATGTGGGTCTTCATGCCCTTCTTCGTCCGCGACCTCGGGTTCGGCGACGGCGAGTGGAACACCCTCCTCGTCGTCATGATGGTCGCCAACCTCGGCGCCCTGCCGGTCTTCGGCGTGCTGGGCGACAACTGGAGCGGCCGCAAGACGTGCGCGCTGTTCGGCGGCGTACTCGGTGCCGTCGGCTGCCTCCTCTGCTACTACCTGTCCGCCGCCGCGGGGCACGCCTTCCTGCTGGCGGCCGTCGCGGTCGCCGTCTACGGCGCCGGCCTGGCCGGGTACGTGCCGCTCCCCGCGATGATGGTGGCCCAGGCCCCGGAGCGGCGCGGCCAGGTGATGGGCGTGTACACCCTCGGCGCGGGCCTGAGCGTCGCCGTCGGCCCGCTGATCGGCACCGTGACGTACGGCTCGTTCGGCTTCCGGGGGCTGATGTGGATCTACGCGGCGCTGCTGCTGCTCAACGCGGTGCTGTGCCTGTGCGTGACGTCGCCCGGTGACGGCCTGCCCAGGGAACGCGCGATGGAGCCCGCGGCCGGCGAGCAGGGCGCGGGCGTACCGGGCCCGCGAGGCGGGGCCGCCGGCCGGTACGAGGATGCCGCCCGCGACGGCGGCGGAACCGCCGCGGCGGCGGAGACGCCCGCCTGACGGCCGCGCACCTCCGGCGGGCCGAGGTTTGCGGCCCCTCCCCGGGTGCTACCGGTACAGGGCTCGCGGACACCACGGACCACCGGAGGAACGGATGACGACCGCCGTACCCAACATGCTCAGCACCTACCCGGCCGACCTGGGCGGCGTGGACCGCAACAAGCTCGCCACCTGCATCGAGGAGTGCGTGAACTGCGCCCAGGCCGGCACCGCGTGCGCGGACGCGTGCCTGTCCGAGGAGATGGTCGCCCGGCTGGGCAAGTGCGTCCGCACCGACGCCGGCTGCGCCGACGTCTGCGCGACCACCGCCGCCGTCCTCTCCCGCCGCACCGGCTACGACGCCAACGTCACCCGCGCGATCCTCCAGGCGTGCGCCACCGTCTGCCGGGCCTGCGCCGACGAGTACGAGCGCCACGCCGACGCCCACGACCACTGCCGCGTCTGCACCGAGGCGTGCCGCCACTGCGAGCGCGCCTGCGCCGACCTGCTCGCCTCGCTGGGCTGACGGGGCCTCGCCGCCGCTCCCCCTGGGGGCGTACCGGAACGCACCGGAGGCGGAGGGTGGCCGTCGCTGTGCGGTGGGCCGCCGCACAGCGGTGCGCGCGTACTCCGGGGCTCAGCGGCGGTACATCACGTAGAGCTTGCTGTCGTGGGAGGCCGCTGAGGGTTCGTCCATGGGCTTCGCCAGGGCATGCGGGCCGACGGAACCCAGGGCGCCCCAGTGCTGGGAGTCGCGGCAGAAGCGCAGCGTGCCCTCCGTGTCGCGGAGGAAGACCCACAGGTCGTCCTGGTGGACGACGAGGGCAGGACCGTGCGTGCTGAGCCACGAACTGATGGTGCC
>NZ_JAIQLH010000069.1 GCF_020037025.1 Streptomyces huiliensis
GGGCAGGACCGTGCGTGCTGAGCCACGAACTGATGGTGCCGGCACTGCTCCAGTGGGGCCGCATCTGCGTCCCGTACAGCTTGTTCGTCCCGGTGGCCGCGTACATGCGCTGGTCCGTCCCGGTGGCCACCCGCCACAGCTGACCCTTGTACCTGGCCATGGCAGCGGGCCGGGCGACGACCCAGCCGAGATTGTCACTCCAGCTGCCATGCCAGGAGGTCCCCGTCTTGTGCAGCCAGTGGGTGTTGAGCCGACCGTCCGGACCGGAGTGGTTCATCCACAGGTACACGTCCACATCGCCGACGGCCAGGGCCGGGGCCCGCTCCGCTTTCGAAGGCACCGACGTCACCTGGGTCCAGGAGGTGCCGTTGCCGGTGGTCGCCCACCGCAGTACGTCGTCCATGCCGGTCAGGGCGAGGTGGAGCCTGCCGTTGAACTCGCACAGCGCGACCGCGTAGAGGGAAGCCCACCCGTGGATCTGTTGGGGCTCGCTCCAGACCGTTCCGTCCAGGACCGTCCACATCACGGCCCTGTCGGGCCGGACGTACACGCAGTGGAGCCTGCCCTTGAACGACGCCAGCGCGGGCGCGGTCATGCTGTCCCACGGGAGCGTGACCGGTACTGACCAGCGGGCAGCGAGGCCGCTGCCGGTACGCACCGCGTACTCCAGGGCTCCCACGGGGAAGGGCACCGTGTCGCCGCTGTACGCCACGGTCAGCTGGTGGTGGCCATCGCCGTTGAAGTCCCAGGTGCGGAGCTTGCCGCGGGCCATCAGCGCCAGATCGTACTGGTCGAGGAAGATGACCCGAGCGCACGAGAGGTCGTCCTCGTTGCGGACGTGGTTGACGACCCAGGCGAACATGCCGGCGATTTCCGCCGCCAGGCCGACCAGCATTTCCGTGTAACCGCCGGGCAGCATGCCGGCCAGAGCCCACCCCCAGTGGCTGAAGATCCGATCGCTCATCTCCGTCAGCGCGGTCTGGAGGGCCCGGGCCCATGCCGGGGGGCTCTGGTCCGCCTCCCAGCAGGACAGAGACAGCACCAGGCCTTCGCTGACCCGCCCGTCGAAGACGGTCCGGCGCGAGGCGTCGAAGGTGCCGGTCTCATTGGCCTTCATCTTGCCGAACTCCTGCGAGATGAAGCCCATGCCCGGCTGCTTGTCACTGCCGGTGGAAGAAGCCCAGTAGATTTCGTCCTTGCCGCCCCCCTGGTCGCCCACCGCCCGCTTGCACCGGAAGCTTTCCAACTCCAGCTTCACCCGGAACGTCGGCGCCGGCGCCCGCTCCGGCCGGAGCCGAGACGGGTCTCCGGTGACGTGAGCGGCGCTCGACACGCGCCGAGGCCGCTGGAACACGGTGGCGCCGAACCCGTACGAGGGGAGCGCCTGCACGAACGAGGAACCGTCAACGTGTTTGCCGGCCGCGATCGCCTCCCGGTCCACGATTGAGGTATTGGGCAGCGCCGCGTGCTCCTGACCCACCGCGGGCAGGACGACCCCCAGATCGGTGAGAGCGAAGCCGGTGCCCACCGGCCGACCGGAAACGGCCGGGGGCACCACGGCCACCCGTTCGCCCAGCGCCTGCACCGCTTCCCGGTACACCCGGCCCCAGTCCTTGACCTCCTGCTCGGGCAGCGCCGACCTCAGCACATCCAACAGCCACCGCTCCAGGTCGGTGACCGTCTTGCCCTGCCGTAACCGGTCCGCAGCGTGCAACGAGGCACCGATCAGCACGTTCCGGTGCCCCTGCGTCGCAAACCGCTCCGCCCGCGCCCTGGTGGACGTTCCCATCAACGAGTTGCGCAGCCGCTCGAGTCGTTCCGCCGGCGGTGCATCCCCACGTTCCGTCACAGAATCCCCTTCCATGCAAAACGCTCCACACCCCCACGGGTCGGGGCGGCGGCCCGAACCTCCCCCACCTCACAGTCACAGAAACCGGACGCGCCGTAATCGACCGGATGTCTCAAGTACCGGTCCCGCAACCAGTGGGGCTACTTCGCCGCCGAGGCCGTCCGCCCCGGCCCCGCGTGCTGGTCAGGACCGGGGGCCGGCGGCTCCAGAGCCGCTCGCTGTCCGAGTTCCTCCTCCAACCGGCCCTGGAACGGCTGTCCGGCCACCACGGCCATGCCGAACAGCCTGCGCAGCAGGCGGCCGGCCCAGGAGCCGCGCGGGGCCGGGCCGACGGCGGCGGCCGGCGCGCGCCGGGCCGCGCGGACCCGCTCGCCGAGATCCCGGAGCACGTCCGGCGGGCACGCCGCCGTCAGCCGGGGGAAGAGGCGCTGTTCGTGCTCCAGGGCGTGCGCGGTCGCCTCCTCGACGAGGGCCACCAGCAGGCCGGTGAACGCCGGGTCGCCGGGCGCCCGGCCGTCGAGGTCTCGCAGCACGCCGTCGAGCCGCGACCGGTCCGCGAGCCGCTCCGCCCACGCCGCGCCGTCGGGCAGGTACCGGCGCACGGCCGGGTACAGGTACCGCTCCTCGGCCGCGCCGTGCCGGGCGAGCCGCGCCGCGGCCTCGGCGGCGAGCCGGCCCCGCCGCGGGTCCCCGGGCGGTGTCGCGCGGACGGCGTCGAAGAGGGCGTCGACCGCCCGGTGCTCGGCTGTCAGCTCGCGGACGAGGTCCGTACGGTCCGGCACGTCGCTCCTCCTCCGGAAGGCGAATGGTCGGGGGTTCCCTTCCCTGCCGACCGGGCGACCCGGCCCGGGGGCGCCTCCCATAGGCCCGGTTGGCCGATCGGGCCGCGCGGCGCGGGCCCGCTGTGCGGCATCCGGTGGGCGCTGCCCGCCCCC
>NZ_JAIQLH010000007.1 GCF_020037025.1 Streptomyces huiliensis
AGGGGAGGGCCCCCGCACCCCCCGTTACCGCGCTCCGCGCGGTTGTCCTCAAACTCCCCCAGAGGGGGTACCCCCAGACGGGCTCTTCAGCAGCCCCTCCACCCGCTCCGCCGTCCCCGTCCCGGGAACGGGGTTGTGCACCGCGATCGTCAGATCCGGCCGCGACGGAACCCGCAGCGGCGTGCTCTCGAAGCACAGCCGGCCGACCCCGCGGATGGTCGATCTCGTACACCAACTGCCCCTCCGGACTCACGTCCCCGGCCTCCCACCACCGCGCGAACTCCCCGCTCAACGCGCACAACCCGGCCACCGTCTCCGCCACATCCCCCGCCGCCGACCCGGGCCACTCACTCCGCGAGGCGCGGAACTGGGCGACGAGGCGGCGGGCGTTCTCCTCCCACCGGGCGTCCGCCCGGCAGACCGGGTCGGTGAAGAAGTCGGCCAGCCAGTTACGGCGCTCGCCCGGCCGGAAGCCCCAGACGAGCGCCGCCGACGCGTTGTGGGCGACGGTGTTCCAGCAGGGGTCCAGGATGTGCGCGGGCCAGGGCAGCCAAGCGTCGATCAGCCGCCGGAGGCCCGGGCACAGGTCGTCCGGCCGCTGCCCGGACTCCGGCGGCGGCGGGTTCAGCCCGGCCAGGACGTAGAGGTGGCGCCGCTCGACGGACGTCAGCCGCAGCACCCGGGCGACCCCGTCGAGCACCTGCGCCGAGACGGTGATGTCCCGCCCCTGCTCCAGCCACTGGTACCAGGTGGTCCCCACCCCGGCGAGGACGGCGACCTCCTCGCGCCGCAGCCCCGGCGTACGGCGGACGCCGCCGACCGGCAGGCCCGCCTCCGCCGGGCTCACCCGGGCCCGCCGGCTCATCAGGAAGCGGCGCAGTTCGTCACGGCGCTGCGGCCGTACGCCGCCCGCGCGCGGTGCGGTGGTCACGGGTCCCCCCTCGCTCTGCCACCCCGGCTGGTAGTCCGACTGCCACCATAAACACGCTCTCCCCGGCGGTATTCCGGGCGGCCGACGGTAGGGGCATGCCGTACGACACGTCCGACGACGTCCTCACGACCTCTCCGCCCACCGCGTCCGCCCTCTCCTCCCGGGCCCGGCTGACGCTCCTGGTGCTGTGCACCGCGCAGTTCGTCGTCACGCTCGACTTCTCGATCCTCAACGTCGCGCTGCCCGTGCTCGGCGACGACCTCGGCATGGGCCGCTCCGACCTCCAGTGGGCCGTCACCGCGTTCGCCCTGCCCTCCGGCGGACTCCTGCTGCTGTCCGGCCGGCTCGCCGACCGGTACGGCCGACGCCGGCTGTTCCTGCTGGGGCTGGCCGTGTTCACCGTGGCGTCGGTGCTGGTCACCCTCGCCTGGGACCCCGCCTCGTTCCTGGCCGGCCGGGCCCTCCAGGGCGTCGGCGCGGCCCTGATCGTCCCCACCGGCATGGCCCTGCTGACCACCACCTTCCCCGAGGGCCCGCAGCGCGAACGCGCCCTCGGCATCAGCGGCACCCTGCTCTCGCTCGGCTACACCACCGGAATGGTGCTCGGCGGAGTGCTGACGGACGGCCTCGGCTGGCGGTCCACGATGGGCCTGCTCGCCGCCGCGGGCGCCGCGGTCCTGTCGGTGGCGCCGGGCGCACTGCCTCCGGAGGACGCCGGAGCGCGGGCCGGCGCCCGCCGCCCGGTCGACCTGCCCGGCGCGCTGACGGTCACCGGCGGGCTGTTCGCCCTCGTCTACGGTCTGTCGACGGCTGCCGAGAACGGGTTCGGCCGCGCCGACGTGATCGTCGCGCTCGTCGCCGCCGCGGCCCTGCTGGGCGCCTTCGCGGTCGTCGAGTCCCGCGTCGCCGACCCGCTCGTCCCGCTGCCGATGCTGCGCCGGCCGACGGTCGCCTGGGGGAACCTGGGCGGGCTGGCGACGGTCTCGACGATGACCGCCCTGATCTTCCTGCTGACCCTCTACCTCCAGGAGGAACTGGGTCTCTCGGCCTTCCGCACCGGCCTGCTCTTCGGCGTGCAGGGCCTGTTCGCCGCCTTCGCCGGGCTGACCGCCTCGCGGGTCATCGGCCGCCTCGGCGCCCATCGCGCGCTCGTCGCCGGACTGCTGCTGCAGACCGTCAGCACGGCACCGCTGCTGTGGCTCGGCACCGGGCCGGCCGCCGCCTGGTGGGCGCTCGCGGCGGCCTCCGCCGGCGTCGTCGGCAACCTCTGGGCCGTGGTCGCCTACGGCGTCACCGCCACGGCCGGCCTCCCGCCCGCCGCCCAGGGTCTGGCGACGGGCCTGGTGACCAGCGCCCAGCAGCTGGGCACGACGGTCGGGATTCCGCTGCTCAGCGCGGCGGCTTCGGCGTGGGGGACGCGGACGGCGTTCGGGGTTGACGCTGTGGTGGTGGGGGTCGCGGCGGCGATGGTGGCGGCGGGGCTACGGGTCAGCCCGTCTGGGGGTACCCCCTCTGGGGGAGTTTGAGGACAACCGCGCGGAGCGCGGTTGTGGGAGGTCTGGGGGCTTGCCCCCAGGAATCGGCGAAGGGGCGGGACCGGGGCACCGCCCGCCGCAGGCGCGCCCGCCTCACCCCGGCCCCTCCCCCCGCAGCCGCACCTGCTCCTCCAGCCGCTCCAGGCTCTTGTCCAGCGCCTCCTCCACCACCCCGTCGTCCGGCCGGTGCGAGCCCTGGTGGAAGGAGAGGTGCACGGTGACCTGGCTGGTGCCGCTGCCGTTGCCCGCGACCTGGAGCCAGCCGCTGTACCGGCCGTCCTCGCGAGTCCCCCACTCCAGCCGCAGCTGTTCCTTGCGCGCGCGGACGAGGGCGTCGGCGTCCTCGCCGGTCCGGTCCTCGTGCACGGTGACGGCCGGCGGATCGTCGGGGTGGACGTGCAGGTCCCGGGGGAGCCAGCTGTCGAGCCGGTTGAGGTCGCAGACCTGGTCGAAGACCATCTCGGGCTGCGCGGGCAGGGTGCGGGTGCGTTCGAACTCGCTCATGGAGGGCGGGTAACCGGCCCCGCCCCCGTCCATGCGGCGGGACGCCCCGGATTCCCCCGGACGGCCCGCCCGGCGACGCCCCCGCGCGCCCGCGCCCCCGCGCCCCCGCGCCCCCGAAACCGCTACTCCGCCCGCACCGGCTCCACCAGCACCGTCACGATCCGGTTCCGCCGCCCCGCCGGCGCCTCCGCTGTCAGCCGCAGCGCCGTCACCGACGGATCGGCGCCGTGCTCCGGAAGGGGCACGTCCGCCGTCGCACCCGCGATCGGCACCCTCCCCAGCGCCTTGGCGAGCAGCCCGCCGACCGTCTCGACGTCCTCGTCGTCCAACTCCTCGATGCCGTACAGCTCGCCGAGGTCGCCGATGTCCAGCCGGGCCGTGACCCGGTAGCGGCCGTCGCCCAGCTCCTCCACGGGCGGCAGCTCCCGGTCGTACTCGTCGGTGATCTCGCCGACGATCTCCTCCAGGATGTCCTCGATGGTGACGATGCCGGCCGTGCCGCCGTACTCGTCGATGACGACCGCGCAGTGGTTGCGCTGCTGCTGCATCTCGCGCAGCAGGTCGCCGGCGTTCTTGGTGTCGGGGACGAACACCGCGGGCCGCATGGCCGTCGAGACCGGCTCGGACTCGGCCTCGCGGTTGATGTGCGTCCGCCGCACCAGGTCCTTCAGGTACACCACACCGACGACGTCGTCCTCGTTCTCGCCCGTCACCGGTATCCGGGAGAAACCGGAGCGCAGCGCCAGGGTGAGCGCCTGCCGGATGGTCTTGCCGCGTTCTATGACGACGAGGTCGGTGCGCGGCACCATCACCTCACGGACGAGGGTGTCGCCGAGTTCGAAGACGGAGTGGACCATGCGCCGCTCGTCGTCCTCGATCAGCGACTCCTTCTCGGCCAGGTCGACCATCGCCCGCAGCTCCGCCTCCGAGGCGAAGGGGCCCATGCGGAAGCCGCGGCCCGGGGTGAGGGCGTTGCCGATGAGGATCAGCAGCCGGGGCACCGGACCCATGATCCGGGCCAGCGGCAGCAGGACGTACGCCGCGGCGGTCGCGGTGTTCAGCGGGTGCTGGCGGCCGATGGTGCGCGGCGAGACGCCGACGGCCACGTAGGAGACGAGGACCATCACCGCGACGGCGACGGTCAGCGCCTCCCAGGTGGCGTCGAACTCACGGAGGCACACGTACGTCGTGAGCACCCCGGCCGCCATCTCGCAGGCGACCCGCACCAGCAGCGCCACGTTGAGGTAGCGGGTGGGGTCGGAGGCGACGGCCATCAGCTTCGCGCTGCCGCGGCGGCCCGCCCGGACCGCCTCCTCGGCCCGGAACCGGGTGGTCCGGGCCAGGCCGGCCTCCGCGCAGGCGGCCAGCCAGGCGACGACGAGCAGGAGGACCGCCGCGGCGATCAGCCGGCCGGTCACGTGATCGTCGGAGCCGGGGAGGGCCCTTCGATCCCGCGCTCGGCGCGCCAGCCGTCGATGATCGCCGCCTGGAGGCCGAACATCTCGGCCTTCTCGTCGGGTTCCTCGTGGTCGTAGCCGAGGAGGTGGAGCACCCCGTGCACGGTGAGGAGCTGGAGCTCCTCGTCCATCGAGTGCCCGGTGGGGGCCGCCTCGCCCTGCTGCTGCGCGACCTCCGGGCAGAGCACGATGTCACCGAGGAGCCCCTGCGGGGGCTCGTCGTCGTCCTTGGCCGGCGGACGGAGCTCGTCCATCGGGAAGGACATGACATCGGTCGGCCCGGGCAGGTCCATCCACTGGATGTGGAGCTGCTCCATAGCCTCGGTGTCGACGACGATGACCGAGAGCTCGGAGAGCGGGTGGATGCGCATCCGGGCGAGGGCGTAGCGGGCGACGTCGAGGATCGCCTTCTCGTCGACCTCGGTGCCGGATTCGTTGTTGACGTCGATCGCCATGGTGCTCAGCTTTTTACTTTCCGTTGCCACGGTCGTCGCCGCGGTTGTCGTACTTCTCGTACGCGTCCACGATACGGCCGACCAGCTTGTGCCGGACGACGTCATTGCTGGTGAGACGCGAGAAATGGACGTCATCGACGCCGTCCAGGATCTGCTGCACCTGCCGCAGGCCGCTCTTGGTGCCGCCGGGCAGGTCGACCTGGGTGACATCACCCGTGATCACGATCTTGGAGTCGAACCCGAGCCGGGTGAGGAACATCTTCATCTGCTCGGGGCTGGTGTTCTGCGCCTCGTCGAGAATGATGAATGCATCATTCAACGTTCTACCCCGCATATATGCGAGCGGCGCGACCTCGATCGTGCCCGCCGCCATCAGCCGGGGGATGGAGTCCGGGTCGATCATGTCGTGCAGCGCGTCGTAGAGCGGGCGCAGGTACGGGTCGATCTTCTCGTAGAGGGTGCCGGGGAGGAAGCCCAGGCGTTCGCCGGCCTCGACGGCGGGGCGGGTCAGGATGATGCGGTTGACCTGCTTGGACTGGAGGGCCTGGACGGCCTTGGCCATGGCCAGGTAGGTCTTGCCGGTGCCCGCGGGGCCGATGCCGAAGACGACGGTGTGCTTGTCGATCGCGTCCACGTACCGCTTCTGGTTGAGCGTCTTGGGACGGATGGTGCGACCGCGGTTGGAGAGGATGTTCTGGGTGAGCACCTCGGCGGGCGTCTCGGGCTGGGCCTCGGCGTCCCGCAGCATGGCGATCGAGCGTTCCACCGCGTCCTCCGTCATCGGCGCACCGGTCCGGAGCACCAGCATCATCTCGTCGAACAGGCGCTGGACGAGGGCCACTTCCCGCTGGTCCCCCGTCGCGCTGACCTCGTTGCCCCGTACGTGGATGTCCGTCGCCGGGAATGCGTTCTCGATCACGCGCAGGAGGCTGTCGCCGGAGCCCAGAACGGTCACCATGGGGTGCTTGGCCGGGACCGTGAAACGGGCTTGTGCCTGCGCTCGTGTGGGTGTCTGAGTCATGGGCCGGCACTCGGGCCTGCTCATCCCTCTTTCCGTGTGCGTGCGTCCGGCGACCGTCGATCGCTCGGCCGGCCGCCCCGTACGGTCAAGGGTACGCCGGAGGCCGGACGGGTCCGAGGGGTTTTGCGCCCCACCCGGCCCGGGCTCACGCCCCCCGGAACCCCAGCGTCGGCTGGGCGCGGCGGAGCGGCCAGGGGCGGGCGGCGCCGGGCAGGAGCCCGTCGAGGAAGGCGTAGCGGCGGAGGGTGTCCCGGGACTGGTCGTCGTAGGCGCGGACGTGCTGCCACCAGGCGGCGACCTCCACCCAGCCGGGGGCGGAGAGCGAGCCGCCGAATTCCTGGACGGAGAGGGCCGAGGTCAGGCAGGCGAAGGCGAGGCGGTCGGCGAGCGGCCAGTCGGCGAGGGTGCCGGCGACGAAGCCGGCGACGAAGACGTCCCCGGCGCCGGTGGGGTCCAGGGCCTCGACGACGATGGCGGGGACCTCGGCGGTCTCGCCGGTGCGCCCGTCGGCGGCGTAGGCGCCCTTCTCGCCCATGGTGACGACGGCCAGCGGCACCCGGTCGGCGAGCGCGCGGGCGGCGGCCCGGGGGCAGTCGGCGCGGGTGTAGCGCATGGCCTCCTCGGCGTTGGGCAGGAAGGCCTCGCAGTGTTCCAGGTCGGCGAGGTCGGACGGGTCCCAGCGGCCCGTGTCGTCCCAGCCGACGTCGGCGAAGACGCGACTGCCGGAGCGGGCGGCGTTGGCGATCCACTCCTCCCGGCGGCCGGGGACGAGCAGGGCGACGGCGGCCTTGGCGGGCACCGGGCACAGGGGGGCGGGCGTCTCGGGGAGCGGCGCCTCGTGGCCGTGCGAGACCATCGTCCGCTCGCCCTCGTAGGCCATGGAGACGGTCACCGGGGAGTGCCAGCCGGGGACGGTCCGGGAGGGGCCGAGGTCGATGCCCTCGCCGCGGGAGAGCGCCTCCCAGCAGTACTCGCCGTACATGTCGTCGCCGAAGGCGGCGGCGAGGGTGGTGCGCAGGCCCAGCCGGGCCAGGGCGGTGGCCATGTTGGCGATGCCGCCGGGGCTGGAGCCCATCCCGCGGGCCCAGGACTCGGTGCCGCGCACGGGGGCGGAGTCGAGGCCGGTGAAGATGATGTCGAGGAAGACGGTGCCGGTCAGGTAGACGTCGAACTCCGGTCCGCCCTCCGCGCGTACGGCGGCGAGGGGGTCGAGCACCGGGGCCTGGCCGCCGCGGGATCCCAGGGACACGCCCGTGACCGGCGCTCTTCCCGGCCGGCTCGCCGGTCGGCTTGCCGGTCGGCTTCCCGGCCGGCGCGGGGCGGTGCCCTCGGCGGCGTCCGCGGGGGCACGGTCCGCGGAGGCACGGTCCGCAGAGATCGTCATGCTCTCGCTGCTCCTCTCAGAGGGTGCGGGTCCGGACAGTGTGCCCGATGCTGCGGTACGTTCCGGCCATGAGGCTGACGATTCTCGGCGGTGGCGGCTTCCGGGTGCCGTTGGTGCACCGGGCCCTTCTTGACGACGCGCGGCGCGACGCACCCGGCCGCGTGACCGAACTGGTCCTGTTCGACACGGATTCGATGCGGGCGCGGGTGATCAGATCCGTGCTCACCGCGCAGGCGGAGGGGGTGCCCGGCGCCCCGTCCGTCCGGGTGGCCGACGACCTGGACGACGCCCTGCGCGGCACGGACTTCGTCTTCTCGGCGATCCGCGTGGGCGGGACGGCGGGACGGGTGCGGGACGAGCGGATCGCCCTGGGAGAGGGGGTGTTGGGGCAGGAGACGGTCGGCGCCGGCGGCGTCC
Organism: Streptomyces huiliensis; assembly: GCF_020037025.1. Lineage (GTDB taxonomy): Bacteria > Actinomycetota > Actinomycetes > Streptomycetales > Streptomycetaceae > Streptomyces > Streptomyces huiliensis. The sequence goes on from NZ_JAIQLH010000007.1 coordinate 7,705, forward strand.
TCTACGGGATGCGGACGGTTCCGGTGGCCCTGGACATCGCGCAGCGGGTGGCCGAACTGGCCCCGGACGCGTGGGTCATCAACTTCACCAATCCGGCGGGCATGGTGACGGAGGCGATGTCCGCCGTCCTGGGTGACCGCGTCATCGGCATCTGCGACTCACCCGTGGGGCTGGTGCGCCGCGCCGCGCGGGCGGCGGGTGCCGATCCGGACCGGGTGGAGTACGACTACGTGGGGCTCAACCACCTCGGCTGGCTGCGCCGGTTGACGCTGGACGGCCGGGACCTGCTGCCCGGTCTGCTGGGCGACGGGGAGGCGCTCGCCTCCTTCGAGGAGGGGAAGCTGTTCGGCGCCGACTGGCTCCGGGCGCTGGAGGCGCTGCCCAACGAGTACCTCCAGTACTACTACTTCCGCCGGGAGACGCTGCGGGCGACGAGCGACGCGGAGCACACCCGGGGTGAGTATCTCGACCGCCAGCAGGGGGACTTCTTCTCCCGGGCGGCGGGCGCGCCGGAGCGGGCGTACGAGCTGTGGGAGCGCGCCCGGCTGGAGCGCGAGGAGACGTACGGCGCGGCGAGCCGGGCGGCGAGCGGGGGCTGGCAGCGGGACTCCTGTGACCTGGAGGGCGGCGGTTACGAGCGGGTGGCGCTGGCGCTGATGCGGGCCGTGGCGCGGGACGAGCGGGCGCGGCTGATCCTCAACGTCCGCAACATGGGGACGGTGCCGGAGATCGACCGCGAGGCGATCGTCGAGACGGTGTGCGAGGTGGGTGCCAAGGGCGCGCGGCCGCTGCCGTGCGCCCCGTTGCGCGCGGACCAGCTCGGGTTGATGCTCCAGCTCAAGGCGGTGGAGCGGGCGGTGATCGAGGCGGCCGTGAGCCGGGACCGGGGCGCCGCGCTGCGGGCGCTGGCGCTGCATCCGCTGGTGGACTCGCCGGCGGTGGCGGCGCGGATCCTGGAGCGGGCGGGGGCATGAGGGCCGGGGGGCTCCACCAGGGGTGACGCCTTTGGTGAGGCCCTTCCGGTGATCTTCTCGCCGGCCTCCGGCGAGCCCTCGGCGAGGGTGATCCATCCCTCATTGACCGGGTGCAGAGTAGGCCCTAGCTTCACGCTGCACCCGATCACAGGTTCACCAGGAGTTCACACGTGTCGCCCTCGCTGAAGACTTCCCCCCGGCGCGTCCGCATGGCCGTCGCCGGTGCCGCCGCCGTCGCCGTCGGCGCCGGCCTGTTCGCCTCCGGCGCGGCGACCGCGGACCGCTCGGTGCCCCGCTCGGACAAGGAGATCCCGAACCTCACCCTCGTCGAGGAGAAGATCAAGGCGTACTACGGCGACACCGTCGACAAGAAGGGCGAGCACTACGCCTCCCCGAAGAGCAGCTACGCCAAGCAGGTCGCCGAGATCGAGAAGAAGGCCAAGGCCCACCTCGAGAGCGTCGTGCGGAACGCCCCGCGGAAGGGCGCCAAGCCGGCCATCGTCCTGGACGTGGACGACACCACCCTGCTGACCTACAACTACGAGCTGAAGCAGGGCTTCCACTTCACGCCCGAGTCGCAGGACGCGTACCTGAAGTCGACCGACATGGCCGCCGTCTTCGGCATGCCGAAGCTCGTCAACTGGGCGCAGTCGAAGGGCATCACGGTCTTCTTCGTGACCGGCCGCGGCGAGCACCAGCGCGCGTGGAGCGTGCGCAACCTGAAGAACGTCGGCTACAAGCCGGCGGCCGACCGGGCGCACTTCTTCCTGAAGGACAAGAAGAACCCGCCGTCCTACCTGAAGTGCGGCGCCACCTGCACCACGGTCGAGTACAAGTCCGGCACCCGCAAGCACATCGAGGCCCAGGGGTACCGGATCGTCGCCAACTTCGGCGACCAGTACAGCGACCTGAAGGGCGGCGCCTCGGGCCGCGAGTTCAAGATGCCGAACCCGATGTACTACCTGCCGTAAGGCACCCGTTCACCGTTCCCGCTTGGGAACGGGAACGCGCGTGAGGTCCCGGGCGACGGTGAGCTCCCCGTCGAAGCCCGCCGCCCGGGCCTGCCGCTCGAACACCTCCGGGTCCGCGTACCGCTGCGAGAAGTGCGTCAGCACCAGGTGCCGCACCCCGCTCTCCGCCGCCACCCGGGCCGCCTGACCCGCCGTGAGGTGCCCGTGGTCGGCGGCCAGGGCCGCGTCCTCGTCCGTGAACGTGGACTCGATGACGAGCATGTCGCAGCCCTCCGCGAGGGCGTACACCCCGTCGCAGAGCCGGGTGTCCATCACGAACGCGAACCGCTGGCCGCGCCGCGGCTCGCTGACGTCCGCCAGCGTCACCCCGCCGAGGACGCCGTCCTTCTGGAGCCGGCCCACGTCCGGGCCGGTGATGCCGTGCTCCGCCAGCAGCGCGGGCAGCATCCGCCGCCCGTCCGGCTCCACGACCCGGTAGCCGTACGACTCGACGGGGTGCGACAGCCGGCGCGCCTCCAGCGTGTACGACGCCGTCTCGGCCAGCACCCTGCCCTTGCCGGACACCGGCTCCTGGGCCAGCTCCACCGTCTCCCGGTAGGCGGTGGCGTAGCGCAGCCGCTCGAAGAAGCGGCGGCCGCTCGCCGGGTAGTGCGCGGTGACCGGGTGGGGCACCTGGTCCAGGTTGATCCGCTGGATCACGCCGGCGAGGCCGAGCGAGTGGTCGCCGTGGAAGTGGGTGACGCAGATCCGGTTCAGGTCGTGGGCTGCCACGCCGGCCCGGACCATCTGGCGCTGCGTGCCCTCCCCGGGGTCGAAGAGCAGGCCCTCGCCGTCCCAGAGCAGGACGTAGCCGTTGTGGTTGCGGTGCCGGGTGGGCACCTGGCTGGCGGTGCCGAGGACGACGAGTTCACGGACGGACATGGTGGAGCTCCCGTTGTGCGGTTCTAGCCGGGCGGCCAGTTGAGGCCACGGCCCCCGAGCACGTGCGCGTGCGCGTGGAACACGGTCTGCCCGGCGCCGGCCCCGGTGTTGAAGACGATCCGGTACCCGGAACCGTCCACATCGTCCCCGGCGGCCACCTCGCCCGCCTCCCGCAGTATGTCCGCGGCGACCAGCGGCTCGGCGGCGGCGAGCGACGCCGCGTCGGGGTAGTGCACCTTGGGGATCACCAGGACGTGCGTGGGCGCCTGGGGGTTGATGTCCCGGAACGCCACGGTCGTCTCGGTCTCCCGGACGACGGTCGCGGGCACCTCCTTGGCAATGATCTTGCAGAACAGGCAGTCGGCCTGCGCTTCTCCCGCCACCGTGCGCTCCTCCGGTTCGTCGGCTGATCGTTCTCGGATCGTACCGGGCGGGACCGGCGACCACCGGAGCCGCCCACCGTCAGCCCACGAGGGCGGCGGCCGCCTCCCGTGCCTCCGCGAGCCATGCCTCGCGCTCCGCCGCCGTGGCGTCGGAGACCGTCCGGAAGACCCTCCGCCGTACGTCGGTGACACCCACGTAGGGCAGCACGCAAGCGGCCCAGACCCGCTGCAGCGGATCCCCGAACTCGTCCCGCTCGCGCTCCTCCGGCGTGTCGGACGTGTTGAGCACGAGCGCCCGGCCGGCCCGGAGCAGCCCCTCGGGTTCGCCGTCCGCGTGCTCCAGCTTGTAGGCGACGCCGGGCGCGAGCACCCGCTGCACCCAGCCGGCCAGCACGGCCGGGGGCATCCCCCACCAGTTGGGATGGACGAACACCAGCCCGTCCGCCCCGGCCAGCTCCTCCCGGTACCGGGCCACGAGCACGTCGTCCGCCGCCCCGGCCCCCGCCACCGTGCCCGTCTCGTCGGCCCGCAGAACCGGATCGAACCCCTCCGCACAGAGGTCGTGCGGGAGGACCTCGCATCCGCGAGCACGCAGCTCGTCCGTCACGGCGTCGAAGAGGGCGTGATTGAAGCTGCCGGGACGGGGATGGGCGAGGAGGGCGACGACGCGCACGGAAATCCCTTCAGAGGTGCGGCACTTCCCGCGCCGCATGGTCACGGGCGAAGAGAGCCGGAGGCGGAGCCCGTCAACCGGTCGACCGGGCGAGGCGGCCCGGCAGGCCCTCGGCGCGTGCGGCCCGTAGTCGGCACCACGTGGCCGCCCGGGGACAGCGCGGAGGCGGGCCGTACGAAGTACCCCGGGCCGAGCGGCCGTACGGCGCTCTCCGGCTCATGGAGATCATCTTGGCAGAGCGCCGCGATGGATCACAGGGGCCGACGGATCACAGCGCGATGGGCCGGTAGGCCAGCGCCGCGTCGACGACCTGTTCGGCGGAGAGCTCGGGCCGTTGGTGGTACATCAGGTCGGTGACGGCGGGATGGAGCACGCTGCGCTCGAGCTGTGCGACCAAGGCGTCGTGTTCCGCTTCGGAGGCCCCCTCGCCGTCCATGATCCGGCGTACCAGCCGGACGAGTCCGTCCCGTTCCATGGCGGCCATCTCCTACCTCCTCGGCCCGTCGCCGTCCTGCCCTCGTTCGGGGGCGGACGTGAAGCCCACGACCGGCCCGTCGTCCGTGTCACGGACGCGGACGTCGAACCGCCGCCCGGGGCAGGCGGTCCGGAGCGCCGCCTCCCAGCACATCGCCACCGTGTCGGCGACCTCGCGGAGCACGGCGTTCCCCTCCGCCGTGTCGTCCACCGTGACATGGTCGCCGGCCACGAACCTGTTGAGCATCGCCTCGACGCGCACGACGTCCCCGTCCAGGTGCCGGAACCACTCCTCGAACCCGTCCGGTTCGTAGGCGCGTTCCCAGATGACGCAGCCCCGCGCCCGGACGAACTCGGGGCGGACGACACGGGAGAAGGCCAGCCACTGTCCCGCGGTGGTGTGGTACGCGAGGAAGTCGACGTGATCGGGGGTTCCCGACCAGTCGGCGATCCAGCGACCGATCTCGGGGTGGCCGTCCGGCGCGTACCGACCGGCCGTCGCGCCGGCCCGCCCGTCGGGCCTCAGCTCCACCGCCCCGTCCGGCCCAGGAGGAGTGCCGTCGCCGCCGTGCCCGCCGTGGAGGTGCGGAGGACGGTGGGGCCGAGGCGGTAGGGGTGGGCGCCGGCCGCTTCGAAGGCGGTGAGCTCCTCGGGGGAGACGCCGCCCTCGGGGCCGACGACGAGGACGATGTCGCCGGCCGGCGGGAGGTCGGCGGTGGCCAGCGGGGTGCTGCCCTCCTCGTGGAGGACGGCGGCGAACGCGGCGTCGGCTAGGAGGGCGGCGACCTGGCGGGTCGTCATGAGGTCGGCGACGTCCGGGAAGCGGAGGCGGCGGGACTGCTTGCCCGCCTCCCGCGCCGTCGCGCGCCACTTGCCGAGGGACTTCAGGCCGCGGTCGCCCTTCCACTGGGTGACGCAGCGCGAGGCGGCCCAGGGGACGACCGCGTCGACGCCGGTCTCCGTCATGGTCTCGACGGCGAGTTCGCCGCGGTCACCCTTGGGGAGGGCCTGGACGACCGTGATCCGCGGCTGCGGCAGGGGCTCGGAGCGGACGGAGGTGACGGCGACGTCGAGGTGGTCCTTCCCGCTGACGGCGGCCACCGTGCCGTGCGCGCCCGTGCCCCGGCCGTCCGTCAGGACGATGTCCTCGCCGACGCGCAGCCGGCGGACGGAGACGGCGTGCCGGCCCTCGGGGCCGTCCAGGGGGAAGACGGTGCCGGGGAAGACGCCCGTCAGGGAGTCCTCCTCGACCAGGAAGACCGGGGCTGTCATGAGTCGCTCCCTCGCGATGGTGCTGTCAAGGACGCGCGGGCCGCGTCGAGTTCGGTGGTCAGGACCTCGACGAGGCGGGCGGCCGGGAGGTCGCGGGCCAGCCGGTGGCCCTGGCCCGCCCACAGGTTGACGCCCTGGGGGTCGCCCGCCGCGGCGGCGGCCTTGCGGAGGCCGGCCGTCAGGTAGTGGACCTGGGGGTAGGCGGCGGGGGCGTAGGGGCCGTGCTCCCGGATGAACCGGTTCACCAGCCCGCGCGCCGGGCGTCCGGAGAAGGCGCGGGTCAGCTCGGTGCCGGTGAACAGCGGGTCGGTCAGCGCCCGTTTGTGCAGCTCGCTCGCGCCGGACTCGGGGCAGGCGAGGAAGGCCGTGCCGAGCTGCGCGGCACAGGCGCCCGCCGCCAGCACGGCCGCTATCTGGGCGCCGCGCATCAGCCCGCCGGCGGCGACCAGCGGCAGCGGCACCGCCTCCCGGACCTCGGTGAGCAGGGCGAGCAGCCCCGCGCCGGTGCCGTCGAGGCGGGGGTCGTCGTGGTGGGTGCCCTGGTGGCCGCCGGCCTCGACGCCCTGGACGCAGAGCGCGGCGGCGCCCGCCTCCCACGCGGTCCGGGCCTCGGCGACGGAGGTGACGGTCACCGCCGTGACGGTGCCGGCCGCGGCGAGGGCCGCGAGGTCCTCGGCGGACGGGCAGCCGAAGGTGAACGAGACGACCGGGACCGGGTCGTCGAGCAGGATGGCGAGCTTGGCGCCGTACGCGTCGTCGGTGGCGCGGTCCCAGTCGCCGAGGGGCGCGTCGTACCAGGTGGCCTCGCCCGCGAGCTGCTCGGCGTAGACCTCGACGGCGGCGGGGTCCGCGGCGGGCGGCTGCGGCATGAAGAGGTTCACGCCGAAGGGCCGGGCCGTACGGGCGCGGAGTTGCTTGATCTCCTCGTACATCGCGGCCGGCGTCTTGTAGCCGGCGGCGAGGAAGCCGAGGCCGCCGGCCTCGGAGACGGCCGCGGCGAGCGGCGGGCGGGAGCCGCCGCCCGCCATCGGGGCCTGCACGATCGGGAGCCGGAAGAGGCCGGTCAGCGTGGTGTCCCCGGCGGATTCCGCAACGGATTCAAAGGCCATGACCACATCGTGTCACGCCCCCGGGGCCGGGCCGAACGGAGGCCGGAACGGGCTGAGGCCGAACCCGGGCGCACGCGGGTGCCCCCGGATCCGGCCCCTTCCGTCGGGACTCTTCCGCTACCGCCCGTTGAACGCGTCCTTCAGCCGGGAGAACAGCCCCTGCTGGCCCGGCTTGAACTCGCCCATCGGGCGCTCCTCGCCACGGATCTTGGCCAGCTGCCGGAGCAGCTCCTCCTGCTGGGCGTCGAGCTTGCCGGGCGTCATCACCTCGACGTGCACGATGAGATCGCCGCGCCCGCCGCCGCGCAGGTGCGTGACGCCGCGCTGGTGCAGCGGGATGGCCTGGCCGGACTGGGTGCCGGGCCGGATGTCGATCTCCTCGAGACCGTCCAGCGTCTCCAGCGGCACCTTGGTGCCCAGCGCCGCCGCGGTCATCGGGATGGTGACCGTGCAGTGCAGGTCGTCGCCGCGCCGCTGGAAGACCGCGTGCTGCTTCTCGTGGATCTCGACGTAGAGGTCGCCGGCCGGGCCGCCGCCGGGGCCGACCTCGCCCTCGCCCGCGAGCTGGATGCGGGTGCCGTTGTCGACACCGGCGGGGATCTTGACCGTCAGCGTGCGGCGGGACCGGACGCGGCCGTCGCCGGCGCACTCCGGGCACGGGGTCGGCACGACCGTGCCGAAGCCCTGGCACTGCGGGCACGGACGGGAGGTCATGACCTGGCCCAGGAACGAGCGGGTGACCTGCGAGACCTCGCCGCGGCCGCGGCACATGTCACAGGTCTGCGCGGAGGTGCCGGGGGCCGCGCCCTCGCCGCTGCACGTGGTGCAGACGACGGCGGTGTCGACCTGGATCTCCTTGGTCGTGCCGAACGTCGCCTCCTCCAGGTCGACTTCCAGCCGGATCATGGCGTCCTGGCCGCGGCGGGTGCGCGAGCGCGGTCCGCGCTGCGACGCCTGGCCGAAGAAGGCGTCCATGATGTCGGAGAAGTTGCCGAACCCGGCACCGAAGCCGCCGGCGCCACCGCCGCCGCCCGACGCGGAGAGCGGGTCGCCGCCGAGGTCGTAGACCTGCTTCTTCTGCGGGTCCGAGAGCACCTCGTAAGCGGCGTTGATCTCCTTGAACCGCTCCTGCGTCTTGGGGTCCGGATTCACGTCCGGGTGCAGCTCGCGGGCGAGGCGGCGGAAGGCCTTCTTGATCTCGTCCTGCGAGGCATCGCGCCGTACGCCCAGGACCGCGTAGTAGTCCGTGGCCACTTACGACTCCGCCAGGATCTGTCCGACGTAACGTGCCACTGCGCGTACCGCTCCCATCGTTCCGGGGTAATCCATGCGGGTCGGTCCGACCACGCCGAGTTTGGCGACGGCTTCGTCGCCCGAACCGTAGCCGACGGCGACGACGGATGTGGAGTTCAGCCCCTCGTGGGCGTTCTCGTGACCGATGCGGACCGTCATGCCCGAGTCCGTGGCCTCGCCGAGCAGCTTGAGGAGGACGACCTGCTCCTCCAACGCCTCCAGCACGGGCCGGATCGTCAGCGGGAAGTCATGACCGAAACGGGTGAGATTGGCGGTGCCGCCGATCATCAGCCGCTCCTCGGTCTCCTCCACCAGGGTCTCCAGGAGAACGGCCAGGACCGTCGAAACGGTTCCGCGGTCGTCCTGCTCGAAGGAGTCGGGGAGGTCCTGCACCAGCTGCGGCACGTCCGTGAACCGCCGGCCCACGACGCGGCTGTTGAGCCGCGCCCGCAGGTCCGCCAGCGCGACCTCGCCGACCGGGGCCGGGCAGTCGACCATGCGCTGCTCGACCCGCCCGGTGTCCGTGATCAGCACCAGCATCACCCGCGCGGGGGCGAGCGGCAGCAGCTCCACGTGCCGGACGGTCGACCGGGTCAGCGACGGGTACTGCACCACCGCGACCTGCCGGGTCAGCTGCGCCAGCAGCCGCACCGTGCGGGCCACCACGTCGTCCAGGTCGACCGCGCCGTCCAGGAAGTTCTGGATGGCGCGCCGCTCGGCGCCGGACAGCGGCTTGACGCCCGCCAGCCGGTCGACGAAGAGGCGGTAGCCCTTGTCGGTCGGGATCCGGCCGGCGCTGGTGTGGGGCTGGGCGATGAAGCCCTCCTCCTCCAGCACCGCCATGTCGTTGCGCACCGTCGCCGGGGACACGCCGAGGTGGTGACGCTCGGTGAGGGCCTTGGAGCCGACGGGCTCCTCCGTGCCCACGTAGTCCTGGACGATGGCACGCAAGACCTTGAGCCTGCGTTCGCTCAGCATCCGCGCACACCTCCAGTCCAGCGGGTCCAGCCGTCTCGCGGGGTCCACCCGGGGTCTTACCCGGGTCTCGTGCCTGGCACTCAAAGGTCACGAGTGCCAAACCCCACACGTCAGTGTACGGCGGCCCACCACGACCACGGCAAGGCAGTCGCGCTCCGTGCCCGTCCCGCGTACGCCTCCGGACGGGTCACCGTACCGCGCGGAGGTTAGGTTCCCTCCATGACGAACCACGGTGGGGAACACCAGGAGCAGCACACGGGGGCGCGCTGGGAACGGCTCGCGCCGGGGGTGGCCCGGCGCAGGCTGCCCGGCTGGGACGCGACGACCGGGGCCGTCGCCGGGGAGACCGGCGTCCTGGTGGTGGACACGGGGGCGACGCTCGGCGAGGGGGCGGAGATCGAGCGCGAGGTGCGCGAGCTGTTCGGGCTGCCCGTGACGCACATCGCACTGACCCACGACCACTTCGACCACGTCCTGGGCACCGCCGCGTTCCCGGGCGCCGCGGTGTACGGGGCCGCCGGGCTCGCCCGCAGCCTGACCGAGGGGGCCGAGGAGCTGCGCGGGAGCGCGGTGCGGCAGGGGGTGGACGCGCGGGAGGCCGCCGAGGCCACCGCCCAGCTCGTGCCCCCGGGGCACGAGGTCGCCGACGGGCTGACCGTGTCCCTCGGCGGCGGGCGGGAGGCCGGACTCGTCTCCCTCGGGGCCGCCCACAGCCGGTACGACCTGGCCGTCCTGGTGCCGGGCGGCGAGGGGGCGCCGGACGTCGTCTTCTGCGGCGACCTGGTCGAGGAGTCCGGCGAGCCGCAGGCCGGCCGGGACGCCACGCCGGCCGCCTGGCCGGCGGCCCTGGACCGGCTGCTCGCCCTCGGGGGCGACGACGCGGTGTACGTGCCGGGGCACGGCGCGGCGGTCGACGCCCGGTTTGTCCGTGAGCAACGCAACGCGCTGGCCCGCCGCTTCGGCGTGTCGTAGGCCGAAAGGGCCGGTTTTTCCTATGGTCTGCGCGTGCGCAGCAGACAGTACGACCCCGACCTGACCCCTCCCTGGAAGCGGAGCGTCCCCGTCCCGGAGGTGCCGGCCGATCCGGACCTGGTGGTGGAGGAGGTCACGACCGGCTTCTGCGGGGCGGTGGTCCGCTGCGAGAAGACCGCGCAGGGGCCGACCGTGACCCTGGAGGACCGCTTCGGCAAGCACCGCGTCTTCCCGCTGGAACCGCGCGGCTTCCTGCTGGAGGGCCGCGTCGTCACCCTCGTCCGTCCCTCCACGGCGCCGCGCACACCGGCCGGCCCGGCCCGTACCGCCTCCGGCTCGCTCGCCGTCCCCGGCGCCCGGGCGCGCGTCGCGCGGGCCGGCCGCATCTACGTCGAGGGGCGGCACGACGCGGAGCTCGTGGAGCGGGTCTGGGGCGACGACCTGCGCATCGAGGGCGTGGTCGTCGAGTACCTGGAGGGCGTCGACGACCTCCCCTCGATCGTCCGCGACTTCGGCCCCGGACCGGACGCGCGGCTGGGCGTCCTCGTGGACCACCTGGTACCGGGTTCGAAGGAGTCCCGCATCGCGGCGGAGGTGACGGGCGAGCACGTCCTCGTCGTCGGGCATCCGTACGTGGACGTGTGGGAGGCCGTGAAGCCGTCGTCCGTGGGGATCCCGGCGTGGCCGCGGGTGCCGCGCGGGCAGGACTGGAAGACGGGAGTCTGCCGGGCGCTCGGCTGGCCGGAGAACACGGGGGCGGCGTGGCAGGGGATCCTGTCGCGGGTGCGGTCGTACAAGGACCTGGAGCCGGAGTTGCTGGGGCGGGTGGAGGAGCTGATCGACTTCGTGACGGCGGGGAGTTAGCGGGGGGTGCCGGGGAGGGTGCGGAAGTCGGACGTGTCCAGGGTGACGTCCATCAGGTCGAGCGGCACGGGTTCGCCGAACTTGCTGGTGCGTTCCGTCCGGTAGTCGGCCTGTTCCCCGGTGCCGAAGGGCTCGGTCAAGAGCACGCACTTGGCGGCGAACGGATCGATGATCAGGTAGGCGGGGACGCGGCCGGCCGCGTACATCGAGCGCTTCTGGTGGTAGTCACGGAGGGCGCTGGTCTTGGAGACGACCTCCACGAGCAGCGTGGCGGCCGCGGCGGGAACCAGCCGGCCGGGACCCTCGAACGCGCCTTGCTCCATCACCAGCAGATCCGGCTGCGGTTCGCTGTCCTCGCCGGGGATGGCGATGTCCTGGGTCTGGAGCGGTTCCCACCGGTCGAGCGAGAACTGCCGCTGTGTCCAGAGGACGATCTTGTTGTGAACCCAGTCGGGCCCCGCCATCATCACGATGTCCCCCCGCAACAACTCGATCTTGTACCCCTCGAAGACCTCGGGGTGCTCGTCAATGAGCGCGATCAGTCGTTCGTCCACAGCCATCATCTCCGTGGTCCTCCGCATCGCCGCTCCTGGTTTCGGCGACAGCCTAGGGAGAGGCTAGGCGCAGGCGGGGGGAATACGCGTCAGTTCACCCGATCAGGTAATCAGTCCACCAGGTCCCGCACCACCGCGTCCGCCAGCAGCCGCCCGCGCAGCGTCAGCACGGCGCGCCCGGCCTCGTACGGCGCGCGCTGGAGCAGGCCGTCGGCCAGGGCCTTCTCCGCCGCCCGCGCGCCCGCGGGCTTCAGCAGGGACAGCGGGCAGCCGTCCACCAGCCGGAGTTCGAGCAGGATGCGCTCGACGCGGCGGTCCTCGTCGGGCAGGACCTCACGGCCGGCGCCCGGGGAGCGGCCCTCGGTGAGCGCCTGCGCGTAGGCGCCGGGGTGCTTGACGTTCCACCAGCGCACGCCGCCGACGTGGGAGTGCGCGCCGGGGCCCGCGCCCCACCAGTCGGCGCCGCGCCAGTAGAGCTCGTTGTGGCGGCAGCGGCCGGCCTCGGTGGTGGCCCAGTTGGAGACCTCGTACCAGTGGTAGCCGGCGGCGGTGAGCCGGTCCTCGGCGATCAGGTAGCGGTCGGCGTGGACGTCGTCGTCGGTCATGGGGACCTCGCCGCGGCGGATGCGGCGGGCCAGCTGGGTGCCCTCCTCGACGATCAGGGCGTAGGCCGAGACGTGGTCCGGGCCGGCGGCGATGGCGGCGTCCAGCGAGGCGCGCCAGTCGTCGTCGCTCTCGCCGGGGGTGCCGTAGATCAGGTCGAGGTTGACGTGGTCGAAGCCGGCGGCGCGGGCCTCGGCGACGCAGGCCTCGGGGCGGCCGGGGGTGTGGGTGCGGTCGAGGATCTTCAGGACGTGCTGCCGGGCGCTCTGCATGCCGAAGGAGACCCGGTTGAAGCCGGCGGCGCGCAGTTCTTCCAGGTAGCGGGGGTCGACGGACTCCGGGTTGGCCTCCGTGGTGACCTCGGCGCCGGGGGCGAGCCCGAACTCGTCGCGGATGGCGGCGAGCATCCGGCCCAGGTCGGCGGCGGGCAGCAGGGTGGGCGTGCCGCCGCCGACGAAGACGGTCTCGACCGGGCGCGGGTCGTCGCCGAGCACCTTCCGGGCGAGCCGGATCTCGTCGGCGACGGTGTCGGCGTAGTTGTCGCGGGAGGCCAGGGCGCCGCCCGAGCCGCGCAGCTCGCTCGCGGTGTAGGTATTGAAGTCGCAGTAGCCGCAGCGCGTGGCGCAGTACGGGACGTGCAGGTAGAACCCGAGGGGCCGCTGCCCGGCGTCCGCGAGGGCGTGGCGGGGCAGTGCCCCGTCCTCGGGCATGGGCTCACCATCGGGCAGTACGGAAGGCATGGGTCCATTGTCCGGCATGGCCGCCGGACGCCGGACCGCGTCGCCGGGAAGCGCTCTTGGTCAGCGCTCCCGGGTGCCCTCGTACATCTCCTCGATCAGGTTCTTGTACTCGCGCTCCACGACGGGCCGCTTGAGCTTGAGGCTGGGCGTGAGCTCCCCGTGCTCCACGTCCAGGTCGCGCGGCAGCAGCCGGAACTTCTTGATCGTCTGCCAGCGCTGGAGGCCCTCGTTGAGCCGCCGCACGTACTCCCCGACCATCTCCTCGGTCTGCGGCGCGGCGACCACCTCGGCGTAGGTCCGGCCGCCGAGGCCGTGGTCGGCCGCCCACTTGAGGAGGGAGGGCTCGTCCAGGGCGATGAGGGCGGTGCAGTAGTTCCGGTCGGCGCCGTGGACGAGGATGTTGGAGACGAACGGGCAGATGCCCTTGAAGCGGCCCTCGACCTCGGCGGGGGCGACGTACTTGCCGCCCGAGGTCTTGATCAGGTCCTTCTTGCGGTCGGTGATGCGCAGGAAGCCGTCGGGCGACAGCTCGCCGATGTCGCCGGTGTGGAACCAGCCGTCCGGTTCGAGGACCTCCGCCGTGCGCTCGGGCAGGCCGTGGTAGCCCTCCATGATCCCGGGGCCGCGCAGCAGGACCTCGCCGTCGTCCGCTATCCGGACCTCGGTGCCGGGCAGCGGCTTGCCGACGGTGCCGGTGCGGTACGCCTCGCCGGGGTTGACGAAGTTGGCGGCGCTGGTCTCGGTGAGGCCGTAGCCCTCCAGGATGTGGATGCCGGCGCCGGAGAAGAAGAGGCCGATGTCGGGGGCGAGGGCGGACGCGCCGGAGATGCAGGCGCGCAGCCGGCCGCCGAACGCCTCCCGGATCTTGGCGTAGACGAGGACGTCGGCGGCCTTGTGGCGGGCGGCGAGGGCGAAGGGGACGGAGCGGCTGCCGGTGCGGCGGTAGTTGTCCTGGGAGGTCTTGGCGTACTCGCGGGCCACGTCGGCGGCCCACTGGAAGATCTTGTACTTGGCCCCGCCGCCCTCCCGGGCCTTGGCGACGACACCGTTGTAGACCTTCTCGAAGACGCGGGGCACGGCCGCCATGTAGGTCGGCCGGACGACCGGCAGGTTCTCGATGATCTTGTCGGCCCGGCCGTCGACGGCCGTGACGTGGCCGATGCCGATGTGCCCGGCCGTGAGCACCTTGCCGAAGACGTGGGCGAGCGGGAGCCAGAGGTACTGGACGTCGTCGGGGCGGACCAGACCGGTGGCCTCGATGGCGCGGGCCATGTACGACCAGCTGTCCTGGCGCAGGCGGACGCCCTTGGGGCGGCCGGTGGTGCCGGAGGTGTAGATGAGGGTGGCGAGCTGCTCGGAGCGGATCGCGGCGACCCGGTCGCGGACCAGGTCCGGCGTCTCCTTCAGCCGGGCGGCGCCGCGGCGTTCGAGCTCGGCGAGGGAGAGCACCCAGCCGTCCGGGTCCCCCTCGGCGGCCACCGCGTCCGCCTCGTCGATCACCACGACGTGGGCCAGGCCGGGGAGGCCGTCGCGCTGCGCGCGGGCCTTGGCGAGCTGGGCGGCGTCCTCCGCGATGAGCACCTTGCTCTCGGAGTCGGCGAGCATGAACGCCGACTCCTCGGCGTTGGTGCTCGGGTAGAGCGGGGTGGTGGCGGCGCCGGAGCAGAGGATGCCCAGGTCGGCGAGGATCCACTCGACGCGGGTGTTGGAGGCGAGGGCGACCCGTTCCTCGGGGGCGACGCCGAGGTCGATCAGCCCGGCGGAGATCGCGAAGACCCGGTCCGCCGCCTGCTTCCAGGTGAGCGAGGCCCAGGCGGACGGGCCGCGGCCGGAGGGGGGCGCCACGGGATGCCGGTAGGCCTCGGCGTCGGGAGTGGCGGCGACGCGTTCGAGGAAGAGCGTCGCCACGGAGGGCGGCCGGTTCTCGAGCAAAGTCCTGGTGTCGGTCACGGCATCCTCCGGGGCCCGCCTCGTTGCTGGGTGACTCGCGAGTAACCTTCAAGCAGTGATCAGACTAGAGGCGCCGGGGCCGTCATGTAAGAGGCCCGGAAAGGCTTGTTGAAGCTGTGACCGAAAGTGACCGGTGCGCCATACACGTACCGGTCGGGATGGCCATCGGCGGCAGCGGGGCCTTTGTGGAGCGGAACAGAACGCCCGCCCCCTGACGGGAGCGGGCGTCCGTGCGCCGACGGCGCGCGAGAGGGCCGGACCGCTACTTCTTGCCCTTCTCGCCGCTCTCGTCGGAGGAGAGCACCGCGATGAAGGCGTCCTGCGGAACTTCCACACTGCCGACCATCTTCATGCGCTTCTTGCCCTCCTTCTGCTTCTCCAGGAGCTTCCGCTTACGGGAGATGTCACCGCCGTAGCACTTCGCGAGCACGTCCTTGCGGATGGCGCGGACGGTCTCACGGGCGATGACGCGGGAGCCGATCGCGGCCTGGATCGGCACCTCGAAGTTCTGCCGCGGGATGAGCTCGCGCAGCTTGGCGACGAGCCGGACGCCGTAGGCGTACGCCTTGTCCTTGTGCGTGATCGCGGAGAACGCGTCGACCTTGTCGCCGTGCAGCAGGATGTCGACCTTGACGAGGTCGGAGATCTGCTCGCCGGTGGGCTCGTAGTCCAGCGAGGCGTAGCCGCGGGTCTTGGACTTGAGCTGGTCGAAGAAGTCGAAGACGACCTCGGCGAGGGGCAGCGTGTAGCGGATCTCGACGCGGTCCTCGGAGAGGTAGTCCATGCCCAGCAGGACACCGCGGCGGGTCTGGCAGAGCTCCATGATCGCGCCGATGAACTCGCTGGGCGCCAGGATGGTGGCCCGGACGACCGGCTCGTGCACCTCGGAGATCTTGCCGGTCGGGAACTCGCTCGGGTTGGTCACCTCGTGCTCGGTCCCGTCCTCCATGAGGACGTTGTAGACCACGTTCGGCGCGGTGGCGATCAGGTCGAGACCGAACTCGCGCTCCAGGCGCTCACGGATGACCTCCAGGTGCAGCAGGCCCAGGAAGCCGACGCGGAAGCCGAAGCCGAGGGCGGCCGAGGTCTCCGGCTCGTAGACCAGCGCGGCGTCGTTGAGCTGGAGCTTGTCGAGGGCCTCGCGCAGCTCCGGGTAGTCCGAGCCGTCCAGCGGGTAGAGGCCGGAGAACACCATCGGCTTGGGATCCTTGTACCCGCCCAGCGCCTGGGTGGCCCCGTTCTGGTACTGGGTGATCGTGTCGCCGACCTTCGACTGGCGGACGTCCTTCACACCGGTGATCAGGTAGCCCACCTCACCGACGGACAGGCCGTCGGCCGGGAGCATCTCCGGCGAGTTGGTGCCGATCTCCAGCAGCTCGTGCTGGGCGCCGGTCGACATCATCTTGATCCGCTCGCGCTTGCGCAGCGTGCCGTCGACGACCTTCACGTAGGTCACCACGCCCCGGTAGGCGTCGTAGACCGAGTCGAAGATCATCGCGCGGGCCGGGGCGTCCTTGACGCCGACCGGGGCCGGGACGTCGCGGACGACGCGGTCCAGCAGCTCGGGCACGCCGACGCCGGTCTTGGCGGAGACCTTGAGGACGTCGGACGGGTCGCAGCCGACGAGGTTGGCCAGCTCGGCGGCGAACTTCTCGGGCTGTGCGGCCGGCAGGTCGATCTTGTTGAGGACCGGGATGATCGTGAGGTCGTTCTCCATCGCCAGGTAGAGGTTGGCGAGGGTCTGGGCCTCGATGCCCTGGGCGGCGTCCACCAGGAGGATGCAGCCTTCGCACGCGGCGAGGGAGCGGGAGACCTCGTAGGTGAAGTCGACGTGACCCGGGGTGTCGATCATGTTGAGGATGTGCGTCGTCTTCGACTCGTCCTCGGAGGGCGCCCAGGGGAGACGGACCGCCTGCGACTTGATCGTGATGCCGCGCTCGCGCTCGATGTCCATCCGGTCGAGGTACTGCGCGCGCATCTGCCGCGAGTCGACCACGCCGGTCAGCTGAAGCATCCGGTCGGCGAGCGTCGACTTGCCGTGGTCGATGTGCGCGATGATGCAGAAGTTACGGATCAGAGCCGGGTCGGTACGGCTCGGCTCGGGCACGTTGGTAGGGGTCGCGGGCACGCAGGATCCATTCGGTGACTTCGGCGTTTGCACGCCAGTCTCGGCGGGAGTCGGGTATACGACCCCTCCATCGTCCCATGAGCGGCGGCCGCCGTCCGGTTTGGGACGGCCCGGGGCGGGCTGGTAGCCTGGTCCACTGTGCTTCGCGCCCCTCTCACGCGCGGAGCGCACTTCGAAATCCAACGAACCTGAAAAGGCTCTTTCGTGGCGAACATCAAGTCCCAGATCAAGCGGAACAAGACCAACGAGAAGGCGCGCCTCCGCAACAAGGCCGTCAAGTCCTCGGTCAAGACCGCTGTCCGCCAGGCCCGCGAGGCCATCGTCGCCGGTGACGCCGCCAAGGCCACCGCCGCCGTCGCGCTGGCCGGCAAGAAGCTCGACAAGGCCGCCAGCAAGGGTGTCCTGCACAAGAACGCCGCCGCCAACAAGAAGTCGGCGCTGGCCAAGCAGGTTGCCGCCCTCCAGGCCTGAAGCCTCTCCGGGGCGTGAGCCCCGGCCCCTGCCGGTACCGGAACCAGCGGCCCCTCTACCGCTCCGGAACGGCACCCCGCCGCGCTCGGTCGTTCGCCACGCGGGCGCGGCATGAGCCTGACGGCTCGCCTGAACGAAACCAAAGGCCCCGGTTCCGTCCTTCCCCAGGACGGACCGGGGCCTTCGGCGTACCCGGGTACCCGGGGGTCCGCCGTAGGCTCCCGGTACGCCTCAGGAACGGCTGCGGGCCGCTCGGGCCACCGCGACCACGGCCTTCTCCAGGGCGTACTCCGGATCGTCGCCGCCGCCCTTGACCCCGGCGTCCGCCTCGGCGACGGCGCGCAGCGCGGCCGCGACGCCGTCCGCGGACCAGCCGCGCATCTGCTGCCGCACCCGGTCGATCTTCCACGGCGGCATGCCGAGCTCACGGGCCAGGTCGCCCGGGCGGGCGCCGCGCGGCGCCGAGGCGAGCTTGCCGATGGACCGCACACCCTGGGCGAGGGCGCTGGTGATCAGCACCGGGGCGACGCCGGTGGCCATGGCCCAGCGCAGCGCCTCCAGGGCCTCGGCGGCCCGGCCCTCCACGGCCCGGTCGGCGACGGTGAAGCTGGACGCCTCGGCCCGGCCGGTGTAGTAGCGGGCGACGACCGCCTCGTCGATGGTGCCCTCGACGTCGGCGACGAGCTGGGCGCAGGCGCTGGCCAGCTCGCGCAGGTCGCTGCCGATGGCGTCGACGAGCGCCTGGCAGGCCTCCGGCGTCACGGACCGGCGCGTGGACCGGAACTCCTGGCGGACGAACGCCAGCCGGTCGGCCGGCTTGGTCATCTTGGGGCAGGCGACCTCGCGGGCCCCCGCCTTCCGGGCGGCGTCGAGCAGTCCCTTGCCCTTCGCACCGCCGGCGTGCAGCAGGACGAGGGTGATCTCCTCTGCGGGGGCGCCCAGGTAGCCCTTGACGTCCTTGATCGTGTCCGCCGAGAGGTCCTGGGCGTTGCGCACGATCACCACCTTGCGCTCCGCGAACAGCGACGGGCTGGTCAGCTCGGCGAGGGTGCCGGGCTGGAGCGCGTCCGGCGCGAGGTCGCGGACGTCGGTGTCCGCGTCGGCGGCGCGGGCCGCGGCCACCACCTCCTGCACCGCGCGGTCGAGGAGGAGCTCTTCCTGCCCCACGGCGAGCGTGACGGGGGCGAGCAGGTCGTCGTTCGCGGCTTTGCCCGCGGTGTTCCTGGCCATCGCGTCCAGCATCCCACGCGGGTCGGACACTCCCCTCCGCGGTGGTGCGGGCATCGCGTCCGCGGTGGTGCGGGCATCGCGTCCGCGGTGGTGCGGGTATCGCGCACAATGATCGGGTGAGCAGCGTTCCCCCTTCCTCTGTCGACCGTCCTTCTTCCCCTGTCGACCATCCGTCCCGCTTCCTGCTGGTACTCCCGGACCGGGAGGCCGCCGAGGAGGCGGCCGAGCGGGCCGCCGCCGAACTCCCGGTGGACGGCCTGCCGCAGATCGTCCGCGAGGCGCTGGCCGGAGAGGACGACGCGGAGGACGCGCAGTGGCTGGTCGTGCTGGAGGACCCGGACGGCGTCCTGGACCCCGCCGCGCTGCGCGCGCTCGCCGAGGAGTACGAGGGCTGGGTCGAGGCGGACTGAACCGTCCGCTCCCCCGCTCCGGGGGCCGGTCCCCCGGCTCCGGGCCGGCCAGGACGGCTTCGGCCCGGCCCGTCACCGCCACCGGCCCGTCGCGGTCCGTCCGCAGCACCACGGCGCCCTCCGCCCGCAGAGCGGTGAGCGTCCGCGGCGCGGGATGCCCGTAGGGGTTGTCCGCCCCCGCGGAGACGACGGCCAGCCGGGGCCGCACCCGGTGCGTCAACTCGGCGTCCTGGTGGGCCGAGCCGTGGTGGGCGACCTTCAGCACGTCCACCGGGGGCAGCTCGGGATGCCGTTCCAGGAGGGCGTGCTGGGCGGGTGGCTCGAGGTCGCCGAGGAGCAGGAGGGTCAGCTCCGCCGCGTGGACGAGCAGGGTGACGCTGGCGTCGTTGGGACCGCTCTCCGCCTCGGCCGCCTCGCCCGGGGGCGGCGGCCACAGCACCTCCCAGGACAGCGGGCCGAGACGGCCGCGCTCGCCGGGCGCCGCCGCGACGACCGGGACGCCCGCGCGGCGCGCCTCGCGGCGGACGAACGCGGCCTGCCCCGGCGGCTCCTCGAACGGCGTGCTCTCGATCGTCCCCACCGTCCGGCCGCGCAGCACGCCGGACAGCCCGTCCACGTGGTCGGCGTGGTAGTGCGTCAGCAGGAGGAGCGGCACGGTCCGTACCCCCAGCGCGCGCAGGCAGCGGTCGACGGCCCGCGGCTCGGGCCCGGCGTCCACGACGACGGCCGCGCCGTCGCCCGCCGCGAGCACCAGGGCGTCGCCCTGCCCGACGTCACAGGCCGCGAACCGCCAGCCGGGCGGCGGCCAGCCGGTGACGACCCGGGTCAGCGGGGCCGGCCGCAGGATCGCCACGACGAGGAGGAGCGCGCAGAGCGCGCCGCACCACCGCCTTCGGCGCCTGCGCCGGGGCGTGTGCCGTCCGGGGTTCCGGGCGGACCGGCGGACCGCGTACCCGGCCGCGAGGAGCGCCGCGGCCATCAGCGCCGCGCCTGGCCGGCCGCCCGGCCAGGCCGACTCGGCGCCGGGGAGAGCGGCTCCGGTCCGGGCGACGGCGGCGGTCCAGGAGGCGGGCCACCCCGCGAGCCAGGCGAGGGCGTGTGCCACGGGAGGGGCGAACGGAGCGGTGGCCAGGGCCGCGAAGCCCAGAACCGTGGCCGGGGCGACCGCGAGCTCGGCGAGCAGGTTGCAGGGGATGCCGACCAGACTCACCCGGGACGACAGCAGCACGATCACCGGCGCGCAGGCCGCCTGGGCCGCGGCGGTCGCCGCGAGGGCTTCCGCGAACCTGGCCGGCACCCCGCGCCGGCGCAGCGCCGCGCTCCAGCGCGGGGCGACCGTCAGCAGGGCGCCCGTCGCCAGGACGGACAGCAGGAACCCGTAACTCCGCGCCAGCCAGGGGTCGTACAGGACCAGCACCAGGATCGCCGCCGCGAGGGCGGGCAGCAGGGCGCGGCGGCGGCCCGTGGCGAGGGCGAGCAGGGCGACCAGGCCGCAGGCGGCGGCCCGGAGCACGCTCGGCTCCGGCCGGCACACCACGACGAACCCCAGCACGAGCAGCCCGCCCGCCACCGCCGTCACCCGCAGGGGGATGCCCAGCCGCCCTGCCAGCCCCCGGCGTTCGGCCCGCGCCGCGAGGTGCGCGGGGCCGATCAGGAGAGCGAGCAAGATCGTCAGGTTGCTTCCTGAAACGGCCAGCAAATGAGTGAGGTCCGTGGCGTGGAACGCGTCGTCGAGGTCGGGCGTGATGCGGGACGTGTCCCCGACGACCAGGCCCGGCAGCAGGGCCCGCGCGTCCGGTGCGAGCCCGTCGGTGGCCTCGCGCAGGCCCGCGCGGAGCCGTGCGGCGGCTTCCTGGACCCCGGTCGGCCGGCCGGTCACCCGCGGCGGCCCGGGCCGGACGCGGACGACGGCCGCGATCCGGTCGCCGTCGAACGTGGGCGGCGCCAGGCGCCCGGTCACCCGGAGGCGGGTGGACGGCAGGACGCTCAGCCAGTCCGGCGGGGCGAGGAGCAGGACGGGCGTCCGGACTGCGGTCGCCGTCGCGGTGCCCCGCCGGGTGACCACCACCCTGGTCGCCTCCCCCTCGACGGTGACGGCCGGGGTGGCCCGCGCCGCTCCGCGCACGCGCGGCCGGACCGGCCGGGGGTCCTTGGTCACCGTGACGTCCAGCGTCGCCTCCGCGTACTCCGCCGCCAGCCCCGGCACCGGCCCCCGCCGACCGTCCGCGGCCCGCAGCGCGCCGGCCACGGCGCCGACGGCACCGCAGAGCAGCGCGGCGGCGGTGGCCGCGGCGACGGCGGCGACCCATCGGTGCGCGGCGTGGCGCGGCCGGTGCCGCGTCCGCGGTCGCGCGGGAAGGAGGTGACGTGCCGCGTCGTCCGGGCGCGCGGTGCTGTTGGGGCTCGCCTCGGCATCGAGGCTCGCGCTGCCGTCGAGGCGTCCGGTCCCGCGCGGGCGCGTGCCCTCTTCAGGGGGCGTGCTCCTGTGCGGGTACCTGCTCCCTCTTGGGCGCAGGGGTCTGGGTGCGCGCGCCGGACCCTCGGTGGTGACCGCCCGGCAAGGAGGCGCGAGTCGGTCAGCGGGTGCTGTTCCGCCCTCGGCCGTCAGGCGAGCGGGGTGCGTCGGGTGGGCTTCAGGGGCGGCCCCTTTCAGGTGTGTCGCTGAGGGAAGGTGTGAAGTCCCGTTCCGGCACGTCGAGCCGTCGGGCGGCGTCGATCCGTCGACGTGCGCGTGCTCGCCGTGGTGGGCCGGTTCCGTCCGCCGCCCCGGTCCGTCGGGCTGTGGGCGGAAGGCGGGTGTGGCGGTCGGCCGGCCCGGGTGTGCGGTCTTCGGGTGGGGTCTGCCGGTGGGGTGAGAGGGAGGGGTGGTTTCTCTTCTGTATTTCACCGCGATGGCGGCGGCCACGGCGGCGAGGAGCAGGGCTGCCGCGCACAGCGCGGTGACCGTGGTCGCGTCCGCCGTCAGAGCGGCGGCGGCTCCGGCCCAGGTGGCGAGTGCCGGCACCATCAGCCGGAGGTCGGCGGGATCGGCGGGGACGGTGGAGTCGGGGGGCGGGGGCTCGGGCCGGGGCGGTGGTGGGGTCGGCGGGTCCGTTCCGGGGAGTCGGCGGGTTCTCCTCATGGCTGCACCAAGGGGCGGAGGTCGCTGAAGCGGCGGGCTCCGATGCCGTTGACCTGGCGGAGGTCGGACACCGAGCGGAAGCCGCCGTGCTCGGTGCGGTAGTCGACGATGTGCTGGGCCAGGACCGGGCCCACGCCCGGTAGCGCGTCCAGTTGGTCCACCGTTGCCGCGTTGAGGCTCAGTGGGCCGTTCGCGCCTGTTCGGAGGCCGGTGCCCGTCGGGCTCGAACCGGGGGCGGTGGGCGGTGGATTGGGGGGCGTCGGGCCGGTGCCCGGGGGTGCTCCGACGACGATCTGCTCGCCGTCCGCGAGGACGCGGGCGCGGTTGAGCCCGGCCATGTCGACGCCGGGGCTCGCGCCGCCCGCCGCTTCCAGCGCGTCCACGACGCGGGAGCCGAGGGGCAGTCGCTGGATGCCGGGGTGCCGTACCTTGCCCGAGACGTCGACCACCACTCCCCCGGTGCTCGGGGCCGCCGCGCCGGCCGGTGTGGCCGGTACGGCTGCCGCTGGGGCGGGTGGCGGTGCGCCCGGCCGGGAGCGGGCTGACGGCAGGGGCGCCGCCACGGGGGTCTCGCGGACGGGGGCCGGGACGGTTCGTGGTCTTCCCGTCCAGAAGTGGAAGGCGGCGAAGAGGCCGGCGGCGACGAGGACGAGTGCGAGGGCGGCGAGGGTTCTGGTTTCGATGCCGCAGCGGAGTTGGAACCAGAGGGGCAGTCGTTCCTGGAGTGCGAGGCGCCAGCGGGTGGTGCATGGGAGGGGGGCGGGGTTCGCCTCCGCCGGGCGGGGGTTGGGGAGGGTGGTGCGGTTCGTCTCCGTCCGCGGCCGTTCCGTCGTTCCGGTGTGCGTGCCGCGGCCCGGGCCGGATCCTGCTCGGCAGCTTCCGCGAGGGCGGCGGGACGGGCGGCCCGGCGGGCGGTCGGGGCGGGGGGAGCGGTCTCGGGCGGGTCTTGGTGCTGTGGGGTGGGTGGGTGGTGCGGCGTTCATCAGCGCGGAGGCGCGGTCGCGGAGGGCGGTGTCGGGGGTGGGAGCGGGGGCGGGGGCGGGGGCGGGGGCGGGGGCGGGGGCGGGGGCGGGGGCGGGGGCGGGGGCGGCTTCCGGGTGGGGTGTGGCTGCTTCGAATGCTGCCGTCGTGGTCATGGGAGTTGACGGTAGGGGGGTGCGGTGCGGCTTGCTGATCTTGAGTAAATCCCGTGGACAGAGCCGGCGTTGTGGATAACTTCGTCACTCGATCGGTGGGTGGTGGTGATGGTTGCGGTAGGTGGTGGGTGAGGGAGGTTGCCCCAGCCCCGCCCTTTCACCGTTTCTTCGGGGGCTCCGCCCCCGTGCCCCCGATCAGCGGCTGCGCCGCTTCGTCCTCAAACGCCGGACGGGCTGAAGGGCGCCCCCGGCGCCCTGTCGTGCAACTGCGCGTTTCGTCAAAGCACGGCTGCGCCCAGCCCTCCGCAAGCCGCCACCCGGCCGCCGCATAGCCTCCCCGGACCACCGCCATCACAACTGCGGGACCGACCACCCCCTACCGCGCCGACACCACCACCCCCAGCAACCCCGGCCCCGTATGCGCCCCGATCACCGCCCCCACCTCGCTCACATGCAACTCCCCCAACCCCGGCACCCGTTCGCGAAGACGCTCCGCCAGCTGATCGGCCCGGTCCGGGGCGGCCAGGTGGTGGACGGCGATGTCCACGGGGGTGGAGCCGGCGTGGGTGAGGGCGATTTCCTCCAGGCGGGCCACGGCCCGGGAGGCTGTGCGGACCTTTTCTCGTAGGTCGATGCGGCCGTCGACGAGCTGGAGCAGGGGCTTGACGGCCAGCGCGGAGCCGAGCAGGGCCTGGGCCGTGCCGATGCGGCCTCCTCGGCGCAGGTAGTCGAGGGTGTCGACGTAGAAGAAGGCGGCCGTGCCCGCCGCCCGCTTCTCGGCGGCGGCCACCGCCTCGTCGAGTGTGCCGCCGGCCGCGGCCGTGTCGGCGGCGGCCAGGGCGCAGAAGCCGAGGGCCATCGCCACCATGCCGGTGTCGACGACCCGGACGGGGACGGGTGCCTCCCGCGCCGCGAGCAGCGCGGCGTCGTAGGTGCCGGAGATCTCGGCGGACAGGTGGAGGGAGACCACACCCTCGGCGCCGGATTCGGCCGCCGCCCGGTAGGCCGCCGCGAAGACCTCGGGAGTGGGCCGGGACGTCGTCACCGGCCGGCGTTTCTGCAGGGCGTGGGCGACCGAGCGGGCGGAGATCTCGGTGCCCTCTTCGAGGGCCGTGTCGCCCAGGACCACCGTCAGCGGCACGGACGTGATGCCGTGCCGCTCCATCGCCCGCTGGGGCAGGTAGGCCGTGGAATCGGTGACGATCGCGACATGGCGGGACATGAACCGGAGGTTACCCGTACGACGGCGGGGCAAGCAGCCCGGGCCGGAATGGTGATCGTTTCGGATCGCGGAGGCGGTCCTCGGGTCGGCCCGGGGTCAGCTCGTGCTCTCGGGGTGTCCGTTCTTCTGCCACTTCTCCCAGGGGCGGGCGTCCTTCCGCCACCTGTCCCGTCCCGCTATCGCCGGCCGCTCGGGCTCGGGGTCCGAAGACGGGGCCGAAGAGGGGGCCGAGGCCGAAACCGGGGCCGAAGGCGCGTCCGGCGGCACCGCCCCCACCGCCGTACCGGCGGCCCCCTCAGCCTCCTCGGCGTCCACCGGCGCCCAATGCCGCAGCGCCCCCGCCTCCATGCGGATCTGCTCGCTGAGGTCCGCCAGATCGTCGTCCGAGAACCGGCGCGCGCGGTCCTGGGCGGCCCAGCGCAGCGAGTCCGCCGCCTCGCGGATGCGCTCGGTGCGCTCGCGCATCTCGGGGAGGGCGGCGTCGACCCGGCTCCGGCTGGGCTCGGTCTCCAGCCGCCGGAGGTCGTCGTCCAGCTCGTGGCCGTGGGCGCTCAGGCGCTCGAAGAGGGCGAGGGACTCGGAGAGCGACGGGTCGTCGGGCGCGCGCAGGCGGAGCGCCTCCTGCGTGGCCCGCATGGTCGTCCGCAGGGAGAGGCGCAGCTGGGCCACCTCGCCCGCGGCGCCCGGCACGGTGTACTGCCGGGCCTTGAGGCGGGTGTCCTCCACCGTGCGCCGGGCCTGGGTCACCGTCCGGTCCACGCCGCGCTTGACGGCCTTCACGGTGCGGACCGTCGCGACCACGGCGAGGGCGACGAGGACCGCGAAGATCAGGGCGATGATCACGGCCGCGGCTTCCATGGGCGCTCCTCGGCGGGCTCGGGTACGGACGACCGGTCGGCAGGCCGGCGGACGGGCCGCCCGGCGGCGTCCCCCGGCCGGTTCACGGGTTCTTGAGGCACCTCTCCACGGTAAACGGCACGGGCAGGCCGTGGGTTCCCGTGGAACCCCCAACCTGCCCGTAGGGGAAACCCCTGACAAGACCCACACCGGGGCCGAGCGGCTACGCCGGAACGATGTTCACCAGCTTCGGCGCCCGCACGATGACCTTGCGGACCCCCGCCCCGCCCAGCGCCGCGACCACGGCCGGGTCGGCCAGCGCCACCCGCTCCAGCTCCTCCTCGGAGATGGACGGGGCGACCTCCAGCCGCGCCTTGACCTTGCCCTTGATCTGCACGACGCAGATCACGGCCTCGTCGACCAGGTAGGCCGGGTCGGCGACCGGGAAGTCCTGGTGCACCACCGAACCGTCGCGGCCCAGCCGGCGCCACAGCTCCTCGGCGATGTGCGGGGCCAGCGGCGCCACCAGCAGCACCAGCCGCTCCGCCACCGAACGCGGCACCTCGGCCAGCTTCGTGACGTGGTTGTTCAGCTCGGTGATCTTGGCGATGGCGGTGTTGAAACGCAGGTTGGCCATGTCCTGGCCGACACCGTCGATCGTCTTGTGCAGGACGCGCAGCGTCGCCTCGTCCGGCTCGGCGTCGACGACGGTGACCTCGCCGGTGTTCTCGTCGACCACGTTCCGCCACAGGCGCTGCAGCAGCCGGTACTGGCCGATGACGGCGCGGGTGTCCCAGGGGCGGGAGACGTCCAGGGGGCCCATCGCCATCTCGTACAGGCGCAGGGTGTCGGCGCCGTACTCGGAGCAGATCTCGTCCGGCGTGACGGCGTTCTTGAGGGACTTGCCCATCTTGCCCAGCAGCCGGGAGACCTTCTCGCCCTGGTACCAGTACGCGCCGTCGCGCTCCTCGACCTCGGCGGCGGGCACCGCGATGCCGCGCGCGTCGCGGTAGACGTACGCCTGGATCATGCCCTGGTTGTACAGCTTGTGGAACGGCTCGGCCGAGGAGACGTGCCCCAGGTCGAACAGCACCTTGGACCAGAAGCGCGCGTACAGCAGGTGCAGCACCGCGTGCTCCGCGCCGCCGACGTACAGGTCGACGCCGCCGTGCGGCTTGTCCTCGCGCGGGCCCATCCAGTAGCGCTCGGCCTCGGGCGAGACCAGCCGCTCGCTGTTGTGCGGGTCCAGGTAGCGCAGCTCGTACCAGCAGGAACCGGCCCAGTTGGGCATGGTGTTGGTCTCGCGGCGGTAGCGCTTGACGCCGTCGCCCAGGTCCAGTTCGACGTTGACCCAGTCGGCGTTGCGGGACAGCGGGGTCTCCGGCTCGGTGTCCGCGTCGTCCGGCTCGAAGGTGCGCGGCGCGTAGTCCTCGACCTCGGGCAGCTCCAGCGGCAGCATCGACTCGGGCAGCGCGTGGGCGACGCCGTCCTCGTCGTAGACGATCGGGAAGGGCTCGCCCCAGTAGCGCTGGCGGCTGAACAGCCAGTCGCGCAGCCGGAAGTTGACGGTGCCCTCGCCGATGCCGCGCTCGGTCAGCCAGGCGGCCATGCGGGTCTTGGCCTCGGGGACGACCAGCCCGTCCAGGGAGATCTCGGGACCGGCCGAGTTGATGATCTCGGCTTCCTTGGAGTCGAACGAGTCCGCCCACTCCGCCGGGTCGGTGCCCCGGTCGTCCGACGGCCGCACGACGCAGCGCATCGGCAGGTCGAAGGCGCGGGCGAACGCGAAGTCGCGGCTGTCGTGCGCGGGGACGGCCATGATGGCGCCGGTGCCGTAGCCCATCAGGACGTAGTCGGCGACGAAGACCGGGATCCGGTCGCCGGTCGCCGGGTTGACCGCGTACGCACCGGTGAAGACGCCGGTCTTCTCCTTGGCGTCGGCCTGCCGCTCGACGTCCGACTTGGCGGCGGCCTCCTTGCGGTACGCGGCGACGGCCTCGGCCGGGGTGGCGTGCCCGCCGGTCCAGTCCGCGTGGGTGCCCTCGGGCCAGCTCGCCGGAACGACGGAGTCCTCGGTGACCAGCGGGTGCTCGGGGGCCAGCACCAGGTAGGTGGCGCCGAACAGGGTGTCGTGGCGGGTGGTGAAGACGGTGGCCTTCGCCCCCGGGCGGCCGTCGATCGCGAAGTCGACGTGGGCGCCCTCGCTGCGGCCGATCCAGTTCCGCTGCTGCAGCTTGATGGCCTCGGGCCAGTCCAGCGCGTCCAGGTCGTCCAGCAGCCGGTCGCCGTAGGCGGTGATCCGCATGTTCCACTGGCGCAGCTTGGACTTGAAGACGGGGAAGTTGCCGCGCTCGGAGCGGCCGTCGGCGGTGACCTCCTCGTTGGCCAGCACGGTGCCCAGGCCCGGGCACCAGTTGACGGGCGCGTCGGAGGCGTACGCCAGGCGGTACTCGCCCAGAACGTCGGCGCGCTCGGCGGCGCTCAGCTCACTCCACGAGCGCCCGTCCGTCAGCGCGCGCTCCCCGCTCTCGAACTGCGCCACCAGCTCCGCGATCGGCCGGGCCTTCTTCGCGTCCTCGTCGAACCACGAGTTGAAGATCTGCAGGAAGATCCACTGCGTCCACTTGTAGTACTCGGGGTCGATCGTCGCGAACGACCGCCGCTTGTCGTGGCCCAGGCCCAGCCGGCGCAGCTGCGCCTTCATGTTCTCCATGTTGGCCTCGGTCGACACCCGCGGGTGGGTGCCGGTCTGCACCGCGTACTGCTCGGCGGGCAGGCCGAAGGCGTCGAAGCCCAGGGTGTGCAGGACGTTGTGGCCGGTCATCCGGTGGTACCGGGCGGTGACGTCGGTGGCGATGTAGCCCAGCGGGTGACCGACGTGCAGGCCCGCGCCCGACGGGTACGGGAACATGTCCATGATGAACTTGCGGGGGCGCGCCACGACCTCGGCGTCCCCGGCCAGCTCGCCGTCCGGGTTGGGCGCCTCGTACGTCCCGTTCGCGTCCCAGAAGTCCTGCCAGCGTGCCTCGATGTCGGCGGCCAGCGCGGCCGTGTAGCGGTGCGGGGCAGCCACCTCGGCGGCGGTAGTGGTCTCGCTCATCGTCCTCAAAGCTCCATCGATCGTCGTCTCTGCCTGCGGTCGCGCTACGGTCCCCGGATCCTCCACCGGATCCGGAAACGAAAAATCCCCTCGCACAGGAGGGGACGCCGCGCCGATGCCGACCCTTATCGGTCGGGATTGATCAGCGCGGCTCGCTAAGCAGGAGGCGTACGGCACGCATGGAGTCAGGTTACCGCAGGGGCCCCGAGGCCCGCACAGAGCCCGGAGGCCGGTGCGGCGGGCCTCGGCGGCCGTCAAGCGGCCGGGCGCTCCCGCCGAGGCGACGGCGCCCGGCCTCCCCCTAGCGCCGGTGCCCCGGCACGTACGACGTGACGTAGTCGCGCCCCGGCGAGCCCACGCCGGTCACGTCGTCGTAGCCGACCGTCGCCGAGAGTGACCCGTCGTCGCCCATGCTCCGCAGCGACACGGTGGTGCCGCCCTTGGCGTCGACGCCGTTGACGAAGTCGACGCGGACGTTGCCGATGCCCCGGCCCCGGCCCAGCGGGTGGTCGGTGACGTCGTGGTACGCGGCGGTGCCGTAGCGGTCGTAGATGCCCGGGTTGGCGAAGCCGATCGGCACGCCGTGCCGGGCCTGCTGGGCGAGCGCCTGCACGCCGGCGATCACCGGGGCGGCGAGCGAGGTGCCGCCGATGCGGTACTCGCCGTACTTCACGGACTTGTCCGGGAAGGTCTGCGTCTGGCCGACCAGGAAGCCGGTGGTCGAGTCGGCGACCGCCGCGATGTCCGGCCCGACGCGCATCGGCTTGGCCGCGCCGCCCGCCTTGGCGAGCGCGTCGGGGACCACGCCGCGCTGGTAGAAGGGCTGCTCGAAGAGCTTGCTGGTGCCGCCGCCGGCCCCGCCGGTGAACTCACCCGGGAAGCCGCTCCAGGTCCGCCCGTCCTTCGACAGCGGCGCCTTGTGAGTGCCCCAGCCGGTCTCCCACAGATAGCGGTCGCCCTTGCCGACGGCCAGCGAGGTGCCGCCCACAGAGGTCACCCACGGCGAGTTGGCCGGGGTGTCGACCGTCTTCTCGCCGTGCTTGTGGCTGTTGTCGCCGTCGTCGCCGGACGAGAAGTAGAAGCCGATGCCCTCCACGGCGCCCTGCTGGAAGACGTGGTCGTAGGCGGCGGCGATGTCCGGCGTCTCGTGGGTCTCGATGTCGCTCCAGGAGTTGGAGACGATGTCGGCCAGCCGGTTGTCGACGATCTTGTGCAGCGAGTCGATCAGGTCGTCGTCCTGGCAGGAGGCGCCGGCCACGTAGACGATGTCCGACTCGGGGGCCACCGCGTGCACGGCCTCGATGTCGAGGGTCTCCTCGCCGTACCAGCCGGCCGCGTCGCACTCCTCGGGCGAGCCGTGCTTCCAGTCGGCGGGCAGCACCTGGGAGAACTGGCCCTTGCGGTACGGCTTGTCGCCGTTGCGCTTCGCGTACGTCTCGATGTCCTTGGCGATCGTCGGCGAGGCGTACGCGTCGGTGATCGCGACCGTGACGCCCTTGCCGGTGAAGCTCTTGGCGCCGTACGCGGCCCGCAGTTGCTTGCCGGTGTAGCCCTTGATCGCGTACGGGGCGTGGCCGCCGTAGGCCGACGGCAGGCTCTTGTTCACGTTCGAGCCGTAGTACGTCGAGAACGGACCGGAGTTGGCGAAGGCGGCGCTCGGTCCGGGCAGCGTCTCGTCCCGGTGGGCGCGCCGCGGGGCGTCGTCGAGGCCGACGACGGTGAGGACCGCGCCGTGCAGGGAGGCGGGGACGGAGGCGGTCGAGGACGGCGCGTGGTACGTCCGGCCGTCCTTGGCGTAGTCGTGCAGCGAGGTGCCGAACGCCTTCCGCACCGCCGCCGCGTCACCGGTGACGGTGACGTAGTGCTCGTTGGTGCCGGTCACCTTGAGGCCCGCGGACTTCAGCCATCCGGTGACCTCGGTTATCTGCCCCTTGGTCGGGCCGAAACGATCCTTCGCCTGGCGGGCCGTCAGGTACTTGCCGTAGGCGGCGGACCGGGGGTCGGAGACGGCCCGGGCGTAGGCGGCGAGCCCCTTGGCGTCCCGGCCGGCGAGGTAGACGCGGGCGGTGACGGCCTTCTTCGCCGGTGTGGTGCCCCGGTCGGCCGCGGCCGTGGCCCAGGCGGGCTTGGTGCCGGCCAGGGACTGACGGGCGGGCGGTCCGCTGTCGGCACCGGCGGCGGGCGCGCCGAGCGCCAGCGCCCCGGCCACCAGGGGCAGCGCGGCGGCCAGGGCCAGGGCCGCGCGTGCTCCGGAACGGCGGGCCCGGCGAGAACGGCGAGATCTCATAAAACCCCCTGCGATGCGATGAGTCGCGTGTGGTCGTGCGTGACGGCCGCGTCGGAAGCGGCGCGCGCACGGAACGTCACTCTTTCGGCGAACGGTTCATGCAGGGGACATGCGTTCGCCAACAAGCGGGCAAGGAACGGTCATGGACATGCAAGAAGCGGCATGCGAGAAGCGCACGATCACGACGGGGTGGGCACACAACGAAAAGCGGGCCGCCCTTTCGGACGACCCGCTCATCTCCTGTGGAGCTAAGGAGAATTGAACTCCTGACCTCCTGCATGCCATGCAGGCGCTCTACCAACTGAGCTATAGCCCCTTGTTCTGTTGTCGTCACCCGGGCTTTCCCGCCGTTTCCGGCCGGTTCCCCCTGGCGACATCGACTACATTACACGGACCCCCCTGCCATCTGCCAAATCGGTGGTTCCGGTGACCGGTTTCGCCCGATTTGCCCGCCGGTTCCGATCTTCCCGCAGCCGCGTCGGACTCTCAGGCGATCACATCGAGCCCTTACGCGGTAGCGAACGAATAGAACCGCTTCAGAGCGCAGTGCTCGTCGAGCAGCCGCCCGTAGATCGGTTCACCCTCCAGTTCGCGGTAGGTCTCGATGGGGTCGCCTTTTATGATCAGCGCCCGCGCGCATTCGACACACCAGTACTGGTAGTCGGCGTTGACCGGTTCCATGTCGCGAACGATGGGCGTCCCGCTGCCGCACCAGTCGCATTTCCGGCTGTGTGCACCCATTCACTCAGCTCCAGCTGTGGCCGCAGGCCGTGCAGACGTACGAAACACCGCCGTTGTCGCCGAGCACCTGGGCCACCTGGGCGGATCCACAAGCCGGGCACTGGAGGGCGGTCACTCCGGGAAGACCGGGAGATTCGGGAAGGCCGGGAGATCCGGGAAGACCAGGAAGGGCGTCGGTCGTCGCGAACACGCACACCGGCATGTCAGTTTCCCTCCCCTTCACCCCGTCCGCGCCCGGCCGTCCGATTCTGCCACGGGACGGGCGCCAGGTCAGCGCCCCCGGTGCGGGAAGGCCGTCCCCACCGCGGCCACCGCCGTCCCCGCCAGGGCCAGCGAGGTGATCCACACCCCGTGCGCCGAGGAGGCCCCAGCCCCGCCCCCCGCCTCGGCGAGGTAGACGGCGCCGTACACGGCCACCCCGGTGAGCAGACCGAGCTGGCTCGTCGTGGTCAGCAGCCCGCTGGCGTCCGCCGCGTGCTCCGGCCGCACCCCGGCCAGCGTACGGCCGAGCGTCGGGCTGAAGGCGAGGCCGAGCCCGCCCCCACCGCCCAGCAGCACCGCGTACAGCCACAGGCCGCCGGCCCCGCCGTCACCGCCGTCCCGCAGGACGAGCCCGGTGCCCGCGAAGGAGACCGCCGCCAGCAACAGGCCGACCGTGGGCAGGGCGCCGTGCCAACGCTCGGGAAGCCTCCGCCAGTTGAGGCCGACGGCGCCGAAGGCCACCGCCGTGGGCAGGAAGGTCAGCCCGGTGCGCAGCGGCCCGAAGCCCAGCCCGCTCTGCAGGTGCAGGGAGAGCGACAGGAGGACGCCGGCGTTCATCGCCATGGTGAGCCCGAGCCGCGCCACCGCCCGCGGCACCCCGGGCGCCCGCAGCACCACGGGGGCGATCAGCGGCGCCCCGCCGCGGCGGGCCAGCCGCGCCTCGTACCCGGCGAAGACCGCCGCGAGCAGGGCGCAGAGCGCGAACGACAGCCAGGTCCACAGCGGCCAGTCCTGCTCCTCGCCCAGCACCATCGGCACCGTGAAGCACATGACCGCCGCCGCGAGGAGCACCAGGCCCGGCAGGTCGAGCCCCCGCGCGCGCTCCCCGGCGCGCGGCTCGTCGCGGGGCATCAACCGGATGCCCAAGAGGAGGAGCAGCAGCCCGATCGGCACGTTGACCAGGAAGACCGGCCGCCAGGTCCAGCCGAACAGGTCCGCGTCGATCAGCAGCCCGCCGACGATCATCCCGATCGCGGCGCCGGAGGCGATCACGGCCGAGAAGAGACCGAGCGCCCGCGCCCGCGCGGGACCGTCGTAGGTGCGCTGGATCAGGCTCAGCACCTGCGGCAGCATCACGGCCGCACCGGCGCCCTGGACGAAGCGGAAGGCGATCAGCCCGCCGGCGCCGTCGGCCAGCCCGCAGAGCAGCGAGGCCAGGGTGAACAGGGCGAGTCCGGCGAGGAAGACCCGCCGGTGGCCGTGGCGGGCACCGAGCCGGGCGCCGGTGATCAGCAGGACCGCGTAGCTGATCGTGTAGCCGGCCACGATCAGTTGCAGCCCGGAACCGGACGCGTGCAGTTCGCTCCGGATGGTCGCGGTGGCGACGTTGACCACGAACGAGTCGAGGATCGCCATGAACTGGCCGACCAGCACGATCAGCAGCAACCAGCCCGGCCGCGCGGATCTGCCGGAGCGGCCCGGGCCGGGGCCGTTGTCAGTGGGGCCCGCTTCACTGGGACCGGGAACGGATGTCGTCCGGGGGGACGGGATCGTGGACATGCCCACAGGCTGTGTCCGACCGGGTACGGGTGGCGAGAGCCCCTCTCACCTATTACCAGCAGCACCTGGCGGCATCCCCGCGCCGGGATGACCATGGGGGACGTGACGACGATGGCGACGCTGAACGGACGCAGGCGAACGGAGCTGGCCGCCTTCCTGCGCGGTCGGCGGGCCAGGGTGAGACCGACCGACGTGGGCATCCCCGAGGGCCTGCGCCGGCGCACCCCCGGCCTCCGGCGCGAGGAGGTGGCGCAGCTCTCCGGAGTCGGCATCACCTGGTACACCTGGCTGGAGCAGGGCCGCCCGATCAACGCCAGCGTGCAGGTGCTGGACGCCATCGCCCGGACGCTGCGCCTGGACGAGAACGAGCGCGAGCACCTCTACCAGCTGGCCGAAGTCCCGTACTCGCCGCGGCGGGTGGCCGACGCGGACGCGGTCGACCCGGCGGTGCTGGCGATCGTCGAGGCCCTCGGCCCGAACCCGGCCGTCGTCTACAACGCCCGCTACGACGTGCTGGCCACGAACGCCTCCTACCGCGCTCTCTTCCCGCTGGTGTACCTGACGGCGGACTGGAAGGCCAACGCCCTCTGGCAGCTCTTCGCCCGGCCCGAGTGCTGCAGCCCGTTCGTCGACCGGGAGGAGGAACTGCCATTGCTGGTGGCCACGTTCCGCGGGGCCTACGGACGGCACGTCGGCGATCCGGCGTGGGAGGAGTTCCTGCACCTGCTCATCACGTCCAGCGAGGAGTTCCGGCGGCTGTGGGAGGCCGGGGACGTCATCCCGCCGGGCCGCCGCACCAAGGTCATGTGGCACGCCTCGGTGGGCGAGCTGCGGCTGGTCTCCACCTCGCTCGCACTGGCCGACAGCCCCGAGACGCGCGTCGTCGTCTACACCCCCGACGACGAGGAGACCGGCCGCCTCCTGACCACGCTGGCCGCTCTGGAGGACCCGCTGGTCGGCTGCCCGGAGCACGGGATGAGGCTGTCGGAGGTACGGGAGCGGCTGGCGGAGAAGGAGCCGCAGCGGGTCCCCTGGACCTGGGCCGACTGGTGCCGGCGAGTGAGGGACAACGCCGCGGGGCCTCGGCGGTCGGCGGCGCGTCCGCCTTCCTCCGCGGACTGACCGGGGGCGGGCGGGACCCGGCCGTCCGGCCGGCCTTCCCCGTCCGGCACCCGCCGGCAAAAGCGAAGACCCCGCCCGGTCATTCCGACCGGACGGGATCCCTTTTCTGTGGAGCTAAGGAGAATTGAACTCCTGACCTCCTGCATGCCATGCAGGCGCTCTACCAACTGAGCTATAGCCCCGCTGTTCTCGGTTTCCCCGGAGGCTTTCCCCCGCGTTCCCCGCGAACAAGAAGAACTTTAGCCTGCCACCTGCCCGAATGGGAAATCGGGCCCGGTGGCGGGCCCGCACCCCCGGAGACGGCCCTCCGGGAAGGCTCAGTCGTCGTCGCCGAGGACGGGCTCCGGCAGGGTGCCCGCGTTGTGCTCCAGCAGCCGCCAGCCGCGCGCGCCCTCGCCCAGGACGGACCAGCAGCAGTTGGTGAGCCCGCCCAGCGCCTCCCAGGAGCCGGACTCCAGCCCGAGCAGCCGCCCGATGGTGGTGCGGATGGTGCCGCCGTGGCTGACGACGACGAGTGTGCCGCCGTCGGGCAGCCGGTCGGCGTGGGCCAGGACGACGGGAGCCGCCCGCTCGGCGACCTCGGTCTCCAGCTCACCGCCGCCGCGCCGCACGGGCTCCCCGCGCTTCCACGCCGCGTACTGCTCGCCGTGCCGCTCGATGATCTCCTCGTGCGTAAGGCCCTGCCAGGCCCCGGCGTACGTCTCGCGCAGCCCGGGGTCGTGGGTGACCTCCAGGCCGGTGAGCGCCGCCAGCTCGGCGGCGGTGTCGGCGGCCCGCCGGAGGTCGGAGGCGACGACGGCGTCCGGCTTCATCGCCGCCAGCAGCCGGGCCGCCCGGCGCGCCTGGGCGACGCCGGTCTCCGTCAGCTCGATGTCCGTGGTGCCCTGGAAGCGGCGCTCCACGTTCCAGGCCGTCTGGCCGTGCCGCCACAGGACGATGCGGCGGCCCCGGCCGCCTCCCCTGCTGCCGTTCAGCTCAGCTCACCGTCCCGCCCGTCGGCGGCCTCCTGGGCACGGGCGTGCTCGTCGGCCTTGCCCCGGGTGGCCACCGCGTCGGCGGGCAGCTCCATCTCCGGGCAGTCCTTCCACAGCCGCTCCAGGGCGTAGAAGACGCGCTCCTCGCTGTGCTGGACATGCACGACGATGTCCACGTAGTCGAGCAGCACCCAGCGCGCGTCGCGGTCGCCCTCGCGCCGGACCGGCTTGGCGCCCAGCTCCTTGAGCAGTCGCTCCTCGATCTCGTCGACGATCGACTTGACCTGGCGGTCGTTGGGGGCCGAGGCCAGCAGGAAGGCGTCGGTGATCGACAGCACGTCGCTGA
The DNA here is from genome assembly GCF_020037025.1 of Streptomyces huiliensis. Taxonomy (GTDB): domain Bacteria; phylum Actinomycetota; class Actinomycetes; order Streptomycetales; family Streptomycetaceae; genus Streptomyces; species Streptomyces huiliensis. The sequence continues at coordinate 43,322 of NZ_JAIQLH010000007.1, forward strand.
CGTCATACGCGACGATGTCGTGCGCGAGCTTGTCGGCGGCAGCCTGCGCGGCGGCCTGGATGAGCTTCTCGGAGCGGTCCGTGGCGGTCACTGGCCATGCTTTCGGTAGAGAGTGGGTTCGCCCTCAAGGGTCTCACGACCCGCCACGGCCCCTCCCGGGCTTTTCCGCCGCTCTCCGCGCCGGCGTCAGCCCTTATAGTTCCTCCCCAGCACCACGGTCACGTCCGCGTTGGCCGCGACGTCCGAGCCGCTCCCCTTCCGTACCGCCCCCGCCGGCAGCCCCAGCGTCTTGGCGACCTCCTTGGCGTCCGCCGCCCGCCTGTCGTCCGCGTAGTAGACGGCGGAGGCGCCCGCCGCGGCGGCCGTGCCGGCGTCGAGGTAGGTGTAGCCGCCGTTGACGAGGGCGACCCGGGCCGCGCCGGCGCCGGCCGTGCCGCCTGTGGCGTTCTTCACGCTGACCCGCGGGGTCGTCCCGGCGCCCGCGCTGCCCACGGCACCGCCGAGCACCTCCTTGACCACGCCGTCCGCCTCCTCGCCGCCGAGGGTGCCGTCCTGCCGGACGGGCAGCACGGTGGTGCGGTACGCGCCCGCCTTGGCGCGCGCCGCCAGCTGGGCCAGGGAGGCGCCGAGCTGCGGAACGGAGAGCGACGGGTCGGGGATCTGCGCCAGCGCCTCGACCGTGGTCGTCGCGGCCTTGGGGTCGGTGGACATCTTCTTCAGGACGGCCTGCATGACCTGCCCGAACCGGCCGAGCTGCCGCTCCGGGGCCTCGCCCGGGACCCGGTGGGTGGCGTAGGCGACGGCCGCCTGTCCGTTGAGGCTCTGGCCGCCGCCCCGGCGCACCAGCGGGTCGTCGCCCGGCTTGGCGCCGGGCACGTCGGCGTCCACGTCCACCGTCACGCCGCCGACCAGCTGGACGAGGTTCTCCAGGTACGGGGTGTCCAGCCGCCAGCTGCCCTTGATGCGCGAGCCGAGCAGGGTGTTGAGGGCGTCGCGGGTGCCCCCGGTGCCCGCCTCCTGCACGGACTTGCCGAGGGTCGTGGCCCCGCCGCCCTCCTTGGCGACGGCGAGCGAGTTGGGCAGCAGGACGGCGGTGGCCTTCTTCGTCGTCGCGTTGTCGACGAGCAGGGCCGTCGAGCTCCCGCCGCCCCTGGTCTGCCGCAGGTGGACGACGATGACGTCGCGCTTCTGCCCGGTGCCGGCCGCGGTGCCCCCGTCCCCGTCGCCGCCCGACAGGAAGAGGTAGCCGAGCACCCCGCCCAGGACCAGCACGAACGCCACGGCGAGCGCGACGTAGCGGTTGCGGCCGCGCCGCCTGCGCTCGTCCCGGCGCTCGGTGCGGCTCTCGCTGAACTTCAGCCAGTCGATGACGTCCTCGGCGTCCTCGTCCGGCGCCTCGACGAAGGAGAACTGCTCTGTGTGGTACGCCGGGTCGTCGTCGGGCGCCTGCCGCGGCTCGGGGACCACTCCAGCCGGAGCCGCGCCCTCCGCGCCGCCGGGGGAGCCGCCGGGGGTCTCCGGGCGTCCGGCGGCGCGGTGCGCCTGCCGGGGGACCCGCTCCTGGGGGCGCTCCTGCCCGGCGTTCCGGTCAGAGGACGGAGACGGGGGCTGCGGCTGGGGCTGTACTTGCACGTACCCCTGCTGCTGATGCTGCTCCTGGTACGAGGGGTACTCCTGCGCCTGCTGGCACCCGCCCTGCCCGCCGACGCCCTGCATGCCGACGCCTTGCCCACCGACACCCTGCATGCCGATGCCTTGCCCACCGACGCCCTGTACACCGACACCCTGCCCGCCAACGGCGTACGGGTCATAGCCGCCGTACCCGCCGTACCCCTGCCCGGCCCCCTGCCAGTAGTCCTGCCCGCTCACCTGCCCCTGCGCCGAGGCGTCGAGCCCCGCGAGCGGCCGGCCGTAGGCGTCGTACGCCATCCGCGGGTCGTCGGGGCTGTGGACCGGGCTGCCGTAGGCGTCGTAGCCGTACACCTGAGGCTGCTGCCCGTACGGATCCCGGGCGTGGGGATCGGGCACGTGGGGATCGTGCGCGTACGGGTCCTGGCGGTCGTTCAACGGTGCCCCTCGATGGCGCTGGAGCCGGTCGGCCGGATGTCAGCCGTCGTGACGGTACAGCTTGCGCTTGGCGATGTAGCGCACGACACCGTCGGGCACCAGATACCAGACGGGCTCGCCCTCGGCCACGCGCGCGCGGCAGTCGGACGAGGAGATCGCGAGGGCCGGGACCTCGACGAACGAGACCCGGTCGTCCGGCAGCCCCGGGTTGGCCAGTATGTGCCCGGGGCGGGTGACGCCGATGAAGTGGGCGAGCGAGAACAACTCGTCCGTGTTGTGCCAGGTGAGGATCTGCGCGAGCGCGTCCGCGCCGGTGATGAAGAACAGGTCCGCGTCGTCGTTGAGGGCGCGCAGGTCCCGGAGCGTGTCGACGGTGTACGTCGGTCCCCCGCGGTCGATGTCGATCCTGCTCACCGAGAACTGCGGGTTGGACGCCGTGGCGATGACCGTCATCAGGTAGCGGTCCTCGGCCGGGGACACCGCCTTGTGGCTCTTCTGCCAGGGCTCGCCGGTCGGGACGAACACCACCTCGTCCAGATGGAACTGCGAGGCGACCTCACTCGCGGCGACCAGGTGGCCGTGGTGGACGGGATCGAACGTCCCGCCCATGACGCCGAGCCGCCGCTTCGCGGGCTCTGTCTGCTCTTCCATGCGTGCAGACCCTACTGGGCACGGCGACGCGCCGGCCCCGCGGGGAGGCGCTCCCCGGCCGGTCAGCGGTCCCGGTTGAAGCGGGTGGTCACGTAGAGCAGGAGCAGCAGGATGAAGAGCGCGGCCCCGCCGGTGACGTAGGGGCTGAGGCTCTCGTGGGTGTCGACGTGCTCGCTCTCGGACGCGAACGTGACCAGGGCCGAGTGGGCTGAGGTGAGGGACATGGTCGGCAGGACCTCTCGGAGGCGATCGTTGGGAGACTTCCGCCACATCGTATGCGGAGGCGGTCGCCGCGCTCACGCCGACTCCGCCTGTCGGGCGGTCAGCCCTTGTTGCGGTACCCGCGGAGCAGTAGCCACGCGGTGAGCGGCACGCCGATCAGGGCGACGATGACGACCGTGCGCAGCACCGGCCCGGGGCCCGTGTCGTGGGCGGAGACGGCCAGCGGCCCGGTGAACGCCGGGGACGCCGCGAGGTGGGTGAAACCCTGGAGTGCGGACATGCCTCCACGGTAGCCCTGTCGGCGGCAGCGCCTAGGGTGGGGTCCGTCAGCCGGGGGACGGGCCACGATCGAGCCCAGTTGAGGGGGTCGCCATGAGTGACAGCAACGCCGCGAACGGCTCCGGCCGCGCGGAGGGGGACGGGGAGGACCGGGTGCCGGGCCGCGGCCGCAGGCGCTTTCCGGACATCTCCTCGCGGGCGTACGAGCACCCCGCGGACCGCTCCGCCCTGGTCGCGCTGCGCAAGCTGAGCGGTTTCGACACCGTCTTCAAGGCCCTGAGCGGCCTGTTGCCGGAGCGCAGCCTGCGGCTGCTGTTCCTGTCCGACTCGGTGCGGGTGAGCGACCGGCAGTTCCCGCACCTGCACACGATGCTCCTGGACGCCTGCTCCATCCTGGACCTGCCCAAGGTCCCGCCGATGTACGTCACGCAGGACCCGCAGCCCAACGCCATGTGCGTCGGCCTGGACGAGCCGGTCATCGTGGTGACGACGGGCCTGGTCGAGCTGCTGGACGAGGAGGAGATGCGGGCGGTCGTGGGCCACGAGGTGGGCCACGCGCTGTCGGGCCACTCGGTCTACCGGACGATCCTGCTCTTCCTGACGAACTTCGCGGTGAAGATCGCCTGGATCCCGCTGGGCGGCATAGCGGTCACGGCGATCGTGACGGCGCTGCGCGAGTGGTTCCGCAAGTCGGAGCTGTCGGCGGACCGGGCCGGGCTGCTGGTGGGCCAGGACCTCCAGGCGTCGCTGCGCGGCCTGATGAAGCTGGCGGGCGGCAACCACCTGCACGAGATGAACGTGGACGCCTTCCTCGCCCAGGCCGCGGAGTACGAGGCGGGCGGCGACCTCCGGGACTCCGTCCTGAAGATCATGAACGTGCTGCCGCGCAGCCACCCGTTCGCCACCGTGCGGGCGGCCGAGCTCAAGCGCTGGGCGGAGAGCCGGGACTTCCAGCGCCTGATGGACGGGCACTACCCGCGGCGCGCGGAGGACAAGGACGCCTCCGTGTCCGACTCCTTCCGCGAGTCGGCCAGCCACTACGCGGAGTCCGTGCGGAACAGCAAGGACCCGCTGATGGGACTGGTGCGGGACATCGCGGGCGGGGCCAACGACCTGGGCAGCCGGCTGCGGGACACCTTCACCGGGCGCTCCGGCGCCGGCCGGCCGAAGGACGGTCCGCCGGCGGACGGCCCGCGGGACGAGCCCCGGGACGAGCCTCGGGACGAGCCGCGCGACGGGGGACCGAAGGGCTGACGGCGGCGGCTCAGCGCCCCGGCGGGGCCGGTCCGCCCGCCGGGACCATGGGACCCGGCGCCAGCACGCCGCAGAGCCCGCCCGCCGGCCGGCCCGTCGCGTACGGGTCGGTGGCCGGCTGCCGGCTGTTGTCCGCCGTCCGGCCGGCGAGCAGGGGCCGCAGGTACGCCGCGTCGTCCGCGCCGCAGGACTCCGGGCCCGCCTGGACGGTGCTCTGCAGCACCTGGAGGTGGTGGTCCTGGAGATCGTCGCGGTCGAAGCGGAAGCGGAGGATCCGGCGGACGGTGAACAGGGACGCGTCCGCCTTCCCGTCCTTCACCGCCGCCGGACGGACCGCGTAGACGAAGGTGTGGTCGGCGGAGACCTCCAGCGCGGCCGGGGAGACCTCCGTGAGGGAGAAGGCGCCCTCGACCCGGACGGGAGCGTCGTCCAGGGCCACCTGGGCGGGGTCGAAGCGGACCAGCCAGCCGGTGATCGCGTGCTGCCCGTCGGCCGCGGGGTGCTCGAAGCTGCGGTCGTACTGGTCCAGCTGCGAGGGCGCGAGCAGCACGCGCACGGCCCGTCCGTCGCCGCCGCCCAGCACCGCCCGGTCCAGCGCGGACCTGACCGTGTACTCCTTGGCGGTCGCGAGGGCGGCCATCACCAGCCCCTCGGAGAAGTTCTGGGTGCGCCGCGCGTCGGGCAGCGTGACGCCGTCCGCGCCCTCCCCGAACCGCTGGGCCGGGCTGCCGGCGAAGAGCCGGTCCGCGGGCCCGCCGGGCACCGTCCCGCGCGGGGCGAGCGGTATCACGGTGGTCTGCAGCGGCTCGGCGGACGGCGGCCGGGGCTCCTTGTAGGGGTGGCGCAGGCCCATGTACACGGCCGTGCCGAAGGCCAGGGCGATCAGCAGGACGAGGAGCAGCAGCTGGCGGGAGGCGCCGAGCCGGGCCCAGGCGTGCCGGGTGCGCACGGCGGGGGCGTGGTCGCCCAGCCGCTCCCGGGCCGAGGACTCCTGGAGACGGGCAGCCCGGACGAACGATTCGTCGAAGACGACCGACCGGTACTCTTCGTCACCACCTCCCGGGGCACCCTCGGGCGTCCCCTCAGGCGGGTCTCCAGGCCCTTCCATACCTCAAGGGTAGGTCGCCGGGCCGGTCCGTAAACGCGCTGGTACACGACAACTTCCGGCGAAGGCCCTCACGGCCGCCGCCCCGGCCCACGCCTCGCGAGGCCGGAAGATCGCCGCAGGTCACCTCGGCCATGATCACGGAGGGTGACGGGCGCACGCCCGCCATCAGCCGCGCCGGGGAGCCGCCGAGGCCACCGGAACGCCCGGATCCGCCGCGCCGTCGGGCGGCGCGGCGTGCGGCAGGGCCCCCTGCCGCGGCGGCGCGTCCACGCCGGTCGTGGTGGGCGGCGGCGCGGGATCGCGGCGCTCGCCGGAGGACGCCCCGCGGTAGACCGCCGCGAACGCCAGGGCCACCGCGCCGATGCCCAGCAGCACGCAGAGCACCCAGGCCACCGGCCGGTACCAGCGCGGCCGCCCCCGGTAGGGCCGCCGCCGGCCGCCGTAGCGGCCGTAGGGCCCGTAGGCGTCGTCCGGGTCCAGGTCGTGGGTGAGCGTCCGCCAGGCGCCCGGCCCGCCCGTACGGCGGCGGGTGCGGCCGTCGGTGCGCCGCTCGTACGCGTCGTACCCCTCGTACCCGTCGTCCTCGCCCGGTCCGCCGCCCGAGCGGGCCCGGGCGGCGAGCACGCGCTCGGCCGCGCTGGGCTCGTGCACCACGGCGGCCCGCACGAACTCCTCGTCGAAGACCACCGCGGCGAACTCGTCCTCGCCTCCGCAGCGGTGGTTGTCGGGCTCCTCGCCGTCCGGGAACGGCTTGCCCCCCACGTCGTCCGGCACGCCCCCAGCGTAGACCCGAAGCGGTCAATCCGCGCGGGCGGTACGGGAATTAGGGCCACCGGGGGGGCGGCGCGGGGGCCGCCTCCGACCCCACAGCCCTACCCCGTACCGCCCCGCCGCAGGTCAGCCCCTGATGTGCCCGTCGCCCGTGACGATGTACTTGGTCGAGGTCAGCTCGGGCAGCCCCATCGGTCCGCGCGCGTGCAGCTTCTGGGTGGAGATCCCGATCTCCGCGCCGAAGCCGAACTGGCCGCCGTCGGTGAACCGCGTCGACGCGTTCACCGCGACCGTCGTGGAGTCCACCAGTTGGGTGAACCGGCGGGCCGCCTGCTGCGAGGTGGTGACGATCGCCTCCGTGTGTCCGGAGGACCACCGCCGGATGTGCCGCACGGCGTCGTCCAGCGAGTCCACCACCGCGGCCGCGATGTCGTAGGAGAGGTACTCGGTCGCCCAGTCCTCCTCCGTGGCGGGCACCACGGTCGCCTTCGTCCCGCCGGCCAGCGCCCGCACCCGCTCGTCGGCGTGCACCGTCACGCCGGCCTCCGCCAGGGCGTCCAGCGCGGCGGGCAGCAGGCGCTCGGCGATGTCCCGGTGGACGAGGAGGGTCTCGGCGGCGTTGCAGACGCTGACGCGGTGCGCCTTGGAGTTGACGAGCACCCGGACCGCCGTGTCGAGGTCGGCGTCGGCGTCCACGTACACGTGGCAGTTGCCGGTGCCCGTCTCGATCACCGGGATCGTGGACTCCTCGACGACGGTCCGGATCAGCGAGGCGCCGCCGCGCGGGATCAGCACGTCGACCAGGCCGCGGGCGCGCATCAGCTCCTTCACGGACTCCCGGCTCTCCCCCGGCACCAGCTGCACGGCGTCCGCCGGCAGCCCCGCGCCCGCCACCGCGTCGCGGACGACGGACACCAGGGCGGTGTTCGACGCGTACGCCGAGGAGGACCCGCGCAGCAGGACCGCGTTGCCGGACTTCAGGCAGAGCGCGGCGGCGTCCACCGTCACGTTCGGCCGCGCCTCGTAGACGATCCCGACGACGCCGAGCGGCACCCGGACCTGCCGCAGGTCGATGCCGTTGGGCAGGGTGGAGCCGCGCACCACCTCGCCGACCGGGTCGGGCAGGCCCGCCACGCTGCGCACGTCCGCGGCGATGGCCAGGACCCGCTCGGGGGTGAGCGTCAGCCGGTCGACGACGCCCTCGGCGGTGCCGGCGGCGCGCGCCCGGGCGACGTCCTCGGCGTTGGCGGCCACGATGTCGGCGGTCCGCGCCTCCAGCGCGTCGGCGACGGCGAGCAGCGCCGCGTCCTTGGCCGCGCGTGGCAGCGGCGCGAGCTCGGCGGCGGCGGTACGGGCGCGGGCCGCGGCGCGGAGCACGGGGGACTCGGGGAGGTCGCTGGAGGTGGGGGTGTCGCTGCTCATGGGGACGCAGCTTAGTTGCGGCCGGGCCGGTCGTGCGCGGACCGCTCACCCCTCGGACGGAGCCGCGGGACGCCCCGGGCCCGCCACCGCTCAGAACGGGTGCACCCCCACCGGCGCGGCCGGCAGCGGGCCGCAGCCCTCCGCCACCCGCTGGTGGTACGTCTCGCGGTCGATGACCTCCAGACCGACGATCTCCCACGGCGGCAGCCGGGCCGTCGAGCGGTGCTCGCCCCAGAGCCGCAGGGCGACGGCGGCCGCGTCGTGCAGGTCGCGGGCCTCCTCCCAGTACCGGATCTCGGCGTGGTCGTTGGCGTAGCGGCTGGTGAGGAGGAAGGGGTGGTCGTGGGCGAGCTGCTCCAGCGCCCGCCGGACCTCGCCGAGCGGCGCCTCGGCCCCCGAGACGCTGAGGGTGACGTGCCACAGCCGGGACCCGCCGGGGCCGCCGGAGCCGTCCGATCGGCCCGTGCCGGCGTCCTCCCCCGTGCCGTGCGCCCCGACGCTGGTCAGGACGGGCTCCTCCCCCGCGGCCCGCGGGATGCGGGAGACCGATCCCCCGCCTCGGGGCGGGGCCCCTGGGCGCCCTCGTCTCACCGGCGGCCTCCCTGTCTGGCCGGCCCCGTGCGCGTCTGCGGCGGAGCCGTGTCGTGCTGGTTCTCCCGCGTGCCGGTTTCCCCGTCCGGGCCCGGACCCGGCCTTAAAAGTTGACCAGCCCGGGGACGGCCGCGGGGTGGTTTTCCGGAAAGGCCGGAAGAAAGGCTGGACTTACCTCGGGACGGGCCTCGGCCCGCGCCCGGATGCCGTACCTTTTCCCGCCGCCTCCGGTCCCACCCCCATCGGTCAGGAGTGGAGGACGACCAGATCGTCCCGGTGCACGACCTCGCGCTCGTACTCGGGCCCGAGCTCGCGGGCCAGGTCCCGGGTGGAGCGGCCGAGGAGCTGCGGGATCTCCCCCGCGTCGTACGCGACCAGCCCGCGGGCCACCGCGCGGCCCGCGCCGTCCCGCAGCTCGACCGGGTCGCCCGCGCTGAACTCGCCCTCGACGGCCGCGATGCCCGCCGGCAGCAGCGACCCGGTGCCCTGGACGACCGCGCGCACCGCGCCGTCGTCGAGCGTGAGCGCGCCGCGCGGGGTGGAGGCGTGCGCCAGCCAGAGCAGCCGGTCGGCGGAGCGGCGGCCGGTGCGGTGGAAGAGGGTGCCGGTGGGCCGGCCGAGGAGGGCGTCGGCGGCGCGGCTGGCGGAGGTGAGGACGACCGGGATGCCCGCGGCGGCGGCGATCCGGGCGGCCTCGACCTTGGTCACCATGCCGCCGGTGCCGACGCCGGCCTTGCCGGCGCTGCCGATGGAGACGCCTTCGAGGTCGGCGGGGCCGGTGACCTCGGCGATCCGCGAGGTGCCCGGGGTGCTGGGGTCGCCGTCGTAGAGGCCGTCCACGTCCGAGAGGAGGACGAGCAGGTCGGCGCGGACGAGGTGGGCGACGAGCGCGGCGAGCCGGTCGTTGTCGCCGAACCGGATCTCGTCCGTGGCCACCGTGTCGTTCTCGTTGACGACCGGGACCGCGCCCATGGCCAGCAGCTGGTCCAGCGTCCGGCGGGCGTTGCGGTAGTGCGCGCGCCGGCTGGTGTCGTCGGTGGTCAGCAGGACCTGCCCGACGCGGCGGCCGTAGCGGGCGAAGGACGCGGTGTAGCGGGCGACCAGCAGCCCCTGGCCGACGCTGGCGGCGGCCTGCTGGCGGGCCAGGTCCTTCGGCCGCCGGTCGAGGCCCAGCGGCGCCAGGCCGGCCGCGATGGCACCGGACGAGACGAGGACGATCTCCTTGCCGGCCGCGGTGTCGCCCAGAATCCGGGCCAGGACGTCGACGAGCGCGTCAACCCGGTCGGCGTCCAGTCCCCCTCCCGCGGTGGTGAGAGAGGACGAGCCCACCTTGACCACGATCCTGCGGGCGCCGGTGACCTCCGGCCGGATCCCTCCGTCCGTCCCGGTCTCCGTACCGCTCGCCGTCCCGTCCGCCGTCCCTGCCCGCACTGTGCTCCGCACCTCTGCTCTCGCCCGCCGGCCCTGCCGTCTCCTGCCGGAAGCGGCCAATCTACCGCCTGACGATTGTGGTCGTTCGACCCTATTTTGTGACGGTTGCCGTGACCGAAGATTGCTCCTGGCCCAGCGGCCGTCATACGGTCGGTTGCGGCCGTTGTCCCGACCGTTGTCCCATGACGTGTCCGACCCGGTCCATCCCGATCCTTCAGTTCTCCTGCCAGGAGCCCGCCCAGTGCCTGCCGGAACAGTCCCCCGCCGAGCCGTACAGGCCGCGGCGCTACTCACGATGCTGGTGTCTTTCGTACTCCAGCTCGTGGGCGCGCTGCTGCCCAACGTGCCGCTCTTGATCGCCACCTCGGCGGCGGGCCTCGCGCTCGATCTCTATCTGCAGCACCGCGACCCCGGTCTGCTCGCCCTGCTCGGCAAGGTCCGGTTCGACGTCATGGTGCGGCAGCTGCTGCGCGACATGGTGATCATGCTGGGGCTGCTGCGGCTGCACGACGACGGCTCGCTGCGCGACTACGCGCCGGTCTTCGTCGGCGTCGTCCTCTTCTACGCGGCCCACCTCGGCTGCCAGGCCGTCGCGATCCTGGTCCGCCGCTCGCGCACCCTGCCGTTCGTGACGCGCAACATCGACGCGTCGGGTCTGCACCTGACCGCCGCCCCGCCGCGCATCCTGGCCCGCCAGCACGGCCGCCGGCTGGTCCGCTTCGCCGTCCCGGCGACGGTCGGCCTGCTGGTCACCGTGGGCACCGGCAAGGCCGCCGGCGCCATGGCCGGTGTCGGCCTGGCCCTGGTCCTGGCCGCCGGCGGACTGCTGTACCTGGCGAGCTGGCTGCGCCCGGCCAAGCGGATCGCCACCGACGAGCAGGCCATAGAGTGGCTCGACCGCTGGCTGGCCGAGTACCGCCCGACCGTCGGCATGTACTTCTCCGGCGGCACCAGCTCCGCCTACCAGGCGAACATGTGGCTCTCCACGCTCGCCCAGCTCGACGGCAAGCCGATCATCGTGCTGCGCGAGCGCTTCATGGTGAAGAAGATCGACGCCACGGACATCCCGATCGTCTGCATCCCCAAGGTCCACCACCTGATGGCCCTGGAGCAGTCGACCCTGAAGGTGCTGCTGCACCCGTCGAACTCCGGCAAGACCTCGCAGGTCCTGCGCATGCCGTCGATCAAGCACGCCTTCATCAACCACGGCGAGAGCGACAAGCTCTCCAGCTGCAACCCGTACTCCAAGGCGTACGACGAGATCTGGGTCGCCGGTCCGGCCGCGCGCGAGCGCTACCAGCTCGCCGACATCGGCGTCGACGACCGGGACGTCGTCGAGGTCGGCCGTCCGCAGCTGGCCCCGATCCGGCCGTACGCGGGCGCACCGACCCGCCCGTTCACCACCGTCCTGTACGCCCCCACCTGGGAGGGCTGGGACGGCAACCCGGGCAACACCTCGGTCATGCTGGCCGGCGAGAACATCGTCCGCGAGCTGCTCGCCGACCCCGCCGTCCGGCTGCTCTACAAGCCGCACCCGATGACCGGCTCCGTCGACCCGCGCGCGGGTGAGGCGAACCGCCGCATCAAGGACATGATCCGCGAGGCCAACGAGCGCCGCGAGGGCCCGCGCCCCGGCCCGGAGGCCGCCGCCGAGCTGGAGCGGATGACCGCCGAGCTCCAGGCGCTCACCACCAGCACCTTCCGCCCCAGCGTGGACGAGGCCGAGCGGATGCTCGTCCAGACCGCCCCCGAGCCGGGCCGGTCCGCGGCGGTCGAGGCCGCCACGGCCGCCTGGGAGGCGGCGTACTGGGCCTCGCTGCCCGAGTGGGAGCACCAGATCGTCACCGGCCCGCGGCCGGCGCTGTTCAGCTGCTTCAACCAGGCCGACGTGCTGATCAGCGACGTCTCCAGCGTCGTCTCCGACTACCTGATCAGCGAGAAGCCGTACGCGGTGGCCAACACCAGCGGGATGAGCGAGGAGGAGTTCCTCGCGAACTTCCCGACCGTCACCGCGGCCACCATCCTGACGCCCGACGGCTCCGGCGTCCACGCGCTGCTCGCCGCGGTCCGCGACCCGCGCCTGGACCGCCTCGCCGAGGCCCGCGCCCAGCTCAAGGTCCAGCTCCTCGGCCCGTCCGACCCGCCGTCCCTCGTCCGCTTCAACCAGGCGGCCCTGGACCTGGCCCACGAGGCCGACGAGCGCGCGGCGCGCGTCGCCGCCCGTGCGGCCGCGTCCGAGATTCCCGGCCAGCGGGAGGGCGCCGGCGCCCTTCTCCCGGGCGAGGAGGCGGCTCCCGCCCCTGGGGGCGGGAACGACTGGTTCAGCCCGGCACAGGGCCGCTGACGCGGTTCTCACGTACGTGAGGGCGGGACTGGGGTGTGATGCCCCGGTCCCGCCCTTTCGCCGTTTCCTGGGGGCTGCGCTCCAGACCCCTTGTCCGCGCGGAGCGCGGTTTCAGGGGGCGCGGGGCACTCCCCGCAGAAACGGAGAAAGGGCGGGTCCGGGGCGAAAAACCCCGGGCACCCGCCCGATCACCGGACCGTTACGCGAACGGATCGAACCCCTGATACTCCTGCTCCGCCTCGTCCCGCTCGGCCTGCCGATCCCGGCGCCGCTGCGCCGCGGGCCGCGGCGCCTCGAGCCGGTGGTCCTCACCACGCCGACCGAGCATCTCCGCACCGGCGGCCATCGTCGGCTCCCAGTCGAAGACGACCGCGTCCTCCTCGGCCCCGATGGCGACGCCGTCGCCCGCGCGGGCCCCGGCCTTCATCAGCTCGTCCTCGACACCGAGGCGGTTGAGGCGGTCGGCCAGGTAGCCGACGGCCTCGTCGTTGTTGAAGTCGGTCTGCCGCACCCAGCGCTCCGGCTTCTCACCGCGCACCCGGTAGATGCCGTCGTCCTCCAGCGTGACGGTGAAGCCCGCGTCGTCCACGGCCTTGGGCCGGATGACGATACGGGTCGCCTCCTCCTTCGGCTTGGCGGCGCGCGCCTCGGCGACGATGCCGGCGAGGGCGAAGGAGAGCTCCTTCAGGCCCTGCCGGGAGACGGCCGACACCTCGAAGACGCGCAGGCCGCGGGCCTCCAGGTCGGGCCGGATCATGTCGGCGAGGTCCTGGCCGTCGGGGATGTCGACCTTGTTGAGGACGACGATCCGCGGCCGGTTCTCCAGCCCGCCGTACTCCTTGAGCTCCTCCTCGATCACGTCGAGGTCGCTCAGCGGGTCGCGCTCGGACTCCAGCGTCGCCGTGTCCAGCACGTGCACCAGCACGGAGCAGCGCTCGACGTGCCGCAGGAACTCCAGGCCGAGCCCCTTGCCCTGGCTGGCGCCGGGGATCAGGCCGGGGACGTCGGCGATGGTGTAGACGGTCGAGCCGGCCGTCACGACGCCGAGGTTCGGGACGAGCGTGGTGAACGGGTAGTCGGCGATCTTGGGCTTCGCGGCGGAGAGCACCGAGATCAGCGAGGACTTGCCGGCGCTCGGGTAGCCGACGAGCGCCACGTCGGCGACGGTCTTCAGCTCCAGGACGATGTCCTGGACGTCGCCGGGCACGCCGAGCAGCGCGAAGCCGGGCGCCTTGCGGCGGGCCGAGGCCAGCGCGGCGTTGCCGAGGCCGCCGCGGCCGCCCTGGGCGGCGATGTAGGTGGTGCCCTGGCCGACGAGGTCCGCGAGGACGTTCCCGCGCTTGTCGAGCACGACGGTGCCGTCCGGCACCGGCAGGACCAGGTCCTGACCGTCCTTGCCGGAGCGGTTGCCGCCCTCGCCCGGCTTGCCGTTGGTGGCCTTGCGGTGCGGGCTGTGGTGGTAGTCCAGGAGGGTGGTGACGGACTGGTCGACGACCAGGATCACGTCGCCGCCGCGACCGCCGTTGCCGCCGTCCGGGCCGCCGAGCGGCTTGAACTTCTCACGGTGCACGGAGGCGCAGCCATGGCCTCCGTTACCCGCGGCGACATGCAGCTCGACGCGGTCCACGAAGGTGGTCATAGCGGGTTGCCTCCGATACGTAGGTGGGGGTTTGTCTGTTGTAACGCAGCGAGGGCGGACCCGCTTCCCCGCAGGGGAAGGGAGGTCCGCCCTCGCTGTATCGCTCTACGGAAGCCGTGATCGGGAGATCAGGCGACCGGAACGATGTTGACGACCTTGCGGCCACGGTGGGTGCCGAACTGCACCGCACCGGCGTTCAGCGCGAACAGCGTGTCGTCGCCACCGCGACCGACACCGGCACCCGGGTGGAAGTGGGTGCCGCGCTGGCGGACCAGGATCTCACCGGCGCTGACGACCTGACCGCCGAAGCGCTTGACGCCGAGCCGCTGAGCGTTGGAGTCGCGACCGTTCCGGGTGGACGATGCGCCCTTCTTGTGTGCCATGTCTCCTCAGTCCCTTACTTCGCGGCCGTCGGGATGCCGGTGATCTTCAGCGCGGTGTACTGCTGGCGGTGACCAATCCGCTTGCGGTAACCGGTCTTGTTCTTGTACTTCAGGATGTCGATCTTGGCACCCTTGTGGTGGTCCACGATCTCGGCCTGAACCTTGATGCCCGCCAGGACCCACGGGTCGCTGGTGACGGACTCGCCGTCGACGACGAGCAGCGTCGAGAGCTCGACCGCGTCGCCAACCTTGCCGTCGGAAATCTTGTCAACCTCGACGATGTCGCCGACAGCCACCTTGTGCTGACGACCACCGCTACGCACGACTGCGTACACGCGGATCTCACTCTCGCTAGTAATCGGGACCTCTGATGCCAGCCGCTCAGACGGGCGGAGCCCGTGCTGTCCGAGTGGACGAGCGGCCTCTCCCGGCGGACCGGGAGGGATTTGCTCAGGGGTAGGCGTACAGACGCCGAATGGCAAGGTTACGGGCCACCGGGCAAGGGGTCAAACCGGGTCCTTATCAGCCCGTTGGGGGTGCCCCCTCTGGGGGAGTCTGAGGACAACCGCGCGGAGCGCGGTTTCGGGGGTGCGGGGGCAGAGCCCCCGCAAGGAACGGAGAAAGGGCGGGACAGGGGCACCCCCATCCCGCCCTTCCAGGGCGGACCCTTACTCCTCCGAAGCCTCCGAAGCCTCCGAAGCCGTGGCCTTCTTGGCCGGCGCCTTCTTCGCGGCGGTCTTCTTCGTGGCCGCCTTCTTCGTCGTGGCCGCCTTCTTGGCGGTCGTCGACTTCGTGGCAGCCGTCTTCTTGGCCACGGCCTTCTTGGCGGTGGTCGTCTTCTTGGCGGCAGCCGCCTTCTTGGTGGTGGCCTTCTTGGCGGCCGTCTTACGGGCCGTCTTCTTGGCCGGAGCCGCCTCGGGCTCCGAAGGCTCCGAGGGCTCCTCCACCGCCGCCTCGGCGACGTCAGCCGCCTCCGGCGTCTCCGGCGTCACCAGAGCCTCGCCGGTCTCGGCCACCGCGGACGCCTGGACGGCCTCCGGAGCGGTCTCGACCGCCGCGGGAGCGGTGACGACGACCACGGCCGCCTCCTCGGCACCCGCGGGCGGCCCCGCCGGAGCGGTGACCTTCCGGGTGGCGCGACGACGCGGACGGGCCGGCGCGGCCGGAGCGGGCTCCGGCTCGACGACGGGCTCGACGACCGGCTCGGCAGCGACCTCCGGGACCTCCGCGACCGGCTCGACCGGCTCGACGACGGCTTCCGCCACCGGCTCGGCAGCCCGCTCGGCGACCGGCTCCACGACGGCCTCCGCCTCGGCCCGCTCGGCCTCCGCACGCTCAAGGCGCTCGGCACGCTCGGCCCGCTCGGCCCGCTCGCCCCGCTTCGGCGCACCCGCCGGAGCGGACGCCTTCCGGGTCGCCCGGCGCCGGCCACGGCCGCCCCGGGTCGCCGCCGCGGCCTCCGCCTCGGCCGGGCTGGAGAACCACTCGTCCTCGCCGCCGCCGACCGACGGCACCAGCTCCGCCTCGGTCACCGGGGCCGGCTCCAGCTCGGGCGCCGCAGCCTCGACGGCCTCTTCAGCCGACTCGGCGGACTCAACGGACTCGGCGGTCTCGGTGGCCTCCACAGCCTCCGCGCCGCCCTCCGAAGCCCCGGCAGCGCCCTTGCCGCCGCCGCGCTTCTTGCCGCGCTTGCCGCCGCCCCCACCGCCACCGCCGACCGAAGCCGGCTGGTCCATGTGGACGATGACACCCCGGCCGTTGCAGTGGACACACGACTCGGAGAAGGACTCCAGCAGCCCCTGCCCGACCCGCTTGCGGGTCATCTGCACCAGACCCAGCGAGGTCACCTCGGCGACCTGGTGCTTCGTCCGGTCCCTGCCCAGGCACTCCAGCAGGCGCCGCAGCACCAGGTCCCGGTTGGACTCCAGCACCATGTCGATGAAGTCGATCACGATGATGCCGCCGAGGTCGCGCAGCCGCAGCTGGCGCACGATCTCCTCGGCCGCCTCCAGGTTGTTCCTGGTGACCGTCTCCTCCAGGTTGCCGCCCTGGCCGGTGAACTTGCCGGTGTTGACGTCGACGACGACCATCGCCTCGGTCCGGTCGATGACGAGCGAACCGCCGCTCGGCAGCCAGACCTTCCGGTCCAGCGCCTTCATCAGCTGCTCGTCGATCCGGTACGTGGCGAAGACGTCGACGTCCGACGTCCACTTCTGCAGCCGGTCCACCAGGTCGGGCGCGACGTGCGAGACGTACCCGTGGATGGTCTCCCAGGCACCCTCACCGCTCACGATGACCTTGGAGAAGTCCTCGTTGAAGATGTCGCGGACCACCCGGACGGTCATGTCCGGCTCGCCGTACAGCAGGCTCGGCGAGCTGGTGGAGATCATCTTGGACTTCTTCTGGATGTCCTCCCACTGCGCCTGGAGCCGCTCGACGTCACGGCGCAGCTCGTCCTCGCTCGCGCCCTCGGCCGCGGTGCGCACGATGACGCCGGCGTCCTCGGGGACGATCTTCTTGAGGATCTGCTTCAGGCGCGCCCGCTCGGTGTCGGGCAGCTTGCGGCTGATGCCGGTCATCGAGCCCTCGGGCACGTAGACCAGGTAGCGGCCGGGCAGCGAGACCTGGCTGGTCAGGCGGGCGCCCTTGTGGCCGATCGGGTCCTTGGTGACCTGCACCAGCACGGACTGGCCGGACTTCAGCGCGGACTCGATGCGGCGCGGGCCGTTGCCCATGCCGAGCGCGTCGAAGTTGACCTCACCGGCGTAGAGCACGGCGTTGCGGCCCTTGCCGATGTCGACGAACGCGGCCTCCATCGACGGCAGCACGTTCTGGACCTTGCCCAGGTAGACGTTGCCGACGTAGCTGGTGGCCTGCTCCTTGTTGACGAAGTGCTCGACGAGGACGTTGTCCTCCAGCACGCCGATCTGCGTCCGGTCGCCGTTCTGACGGACGACCATCACGCGCTCGACGGCCTCGCGGCGCGCCAGGAACTCGGCCTCGGTGATGATCGGCACCCGGCGGCGGCCCTGCTCGCGCCCCTCGCGGCGGCGCTGCTTCTTGGCCTCCATACGGGTCGAGCCCTTGATGGACTGGACCTCGTCGAAGCCGGTGCCGCCCTCCTTGAGGCGGTCGCGCGGCTCGCGGACCTTGACGACGGTCCGCTCCGGGTCGTCGACGGCCTGTCCGTCCTCCATCGCCTCGCCGGACCGGCGGCGGCGACGGCGGCGACGGCGGCGACGGCGGCGACGGCGGCGACGGCGGCGACGGCGGCGACGGCGGCTGCCCGCGGTCGAACCGCCGGCCTCGGCCTCCGGCTCCTCGTCGGCCTCGGCGCCCTCGTCCTCGGCCTGCTCGGCCTGCTCGGCCTGCTCGGCCTGCTCGGCCTGCTCGGCCTGCTCGGCCTGCTCGGCCTGCTCGGCCTGCTCGGCCTCCTCGCCCTCTTCCGGCTCCTCGCCCTCGGCCTCGGCATCCGCGGCCTCACCGCGGCGACGGCGACGGCCGCCCCGACGACGACGGCGCGAGGGACGCTCGCCCTGCTCCTCGTCCTCGGCGGCACCCTCGACCGCGGCCTCCTCGGCCTCCTCGGCCTCGGGCTCACCGGCGGTCGCGACAGTCTCGACGACCTCGGGGGCCTCGACGGGCTCGCCCCGGCGACGACGGCGGCGACGGCCGGTCACCGGCTGCTCCGCCTCCTCCGCGACGGGCGCCGCGGTCTCCTCGGCGGGCTGCTCCTCGGCCGCGTACGCGGCGGCGGCGGACTCCGGCGTCTGGAACATCGGCTCGGTGAAGACCGGCGCCTGGAACACGGCCGTCGGCGGACGCACCGCCCGGCGGCGCGTACGGCCCGGGGCGGCCTCCTCGGCGGGCGCGGCGGTCTCGGCGGCGGCCTGCTGCTCGGCCTCGGCGTTCACGACACGGCGCCGGCTGCGGCGCGGACGCGGCTCCTCCTCGGCGG
>NZ_JAIQLH010000070.1 GCF_020037025.1 Streptomyces huiliensis
GCGGCGCGTCCCGGCGGCGGGCCGGCGGGCCCGGTTCGCCGTGCGGAACGGTCCCCGGGCCCGACCCCGCGCCGGGCCCCGCGACCGAGATGTGCACGCCCTGGTCGGCGAGCGCCTGGAGCTCCGTCGCCGCCCGTTCGTCGTGCGGCGGCGGCTCGTCCGTCACGAGTCTGGTGATCACGTCCGTCGGGACGGTCTGGAACATCGTGTCGGTGCCGAGCTTGCTGTGGTCCGCGAGGACCACGACCTCGGCCGCCGCCTGCACCAGGGCCCGGTCGACGCTGGCGGAGAGCATGTTGGAGGTGGACAGGCCGCGTTCGGCGGTCAGGCCGCTCCCCGAGAGGAACGCCCGGGAGACCCGCAGCCCCTGGAGGGACTGCTCGGCGCCGCTGCCGACCAGCGCGTAGTTGGAGCCGCGCAGGGTGCCGCCGGTCATCACGACCTCGACCCGGTTGGCGTGGGCGAGCGCCTGGGCGACGAGCAGGGAGTTGGTCACCACGGTGAGCCCCGGCACCCGCGCGAGCCGGCGGGCCAGCTCCTGCGTGGTGGTACCGGCGCCGACGACGACGGCCTCGCCCTCCTCGACGAAGCTCGCCGCGAGATCGGCGATGGCCGTCTTCTCCGCGGTCGCTAGATGGGATTTCTGCGGGAAGCCGGACTCCCTGGTGAAGCCGCCCGGCAGCACCGCACCGCCGTGCCGGCGGTCGAGCAGCCCTTCGGCTTCGAGCGCCCGTACGTCACGCCGTACGGTCACTTCGGAGGTCTGGACGACACGGGCGAGCTCACGCAGCGATACCGCTCCGTTGGCACGCACCATTTCGAGGATCAATTGGCGACGTTCTGCAGCGAACACGAAACCGACAGTAACGCCAACGACCATCTGCTTTCAGCAGGTTGCACCAACTAACGGAAGTTGTTCGCCGCGCGCCCCAAGAAGTGGTATAGGGAACCGGAAGGAGAGCCGCCGCCTCCGCCCGCCGACCGGTTCCCTCTGCCGTGGTCGCGCCTCAGCCTTCCCGCTGGGCCTTCCGCGTGTGCAGCTGACGCGCCACTTCCGCGACAGACCCGGACAGGGACGGGTACACGGTGAACGCGTTCGCGATCTGTTCCACGGTCAGATTGTTGTCGACCGCGATCGAGATCGGATGAATCAGCTCGCTGGCCCGGGGCGCGACCACCACGCCGCCGACCACGATGCCCGTGCCGGGGCGGCAGAACAACTTGACGAATCCGTCCCGGATTCCCTGCATCTTCGCGCGGGGATTGCGCAGCAGCGGCAACTTGACGACCCGGGCGTCAATCAGCCCCTTGTCGACGTCCGCCTGCGAATACCCGACCGTAGCAATCTCCGGATCCGTAAATACGTTCGCGGATACAGCCTTGAGATTGAGCGGCGCCACCGCGTCGCCCAGGAAGTGGTACATCGCGATCCGGCCCTGCATGGCGGCGACCGAGGCCAGCGCCAGCACACCGGTGCAGTCGCCGGCCGCGTAGACGCCCGGTGCGCTGGTGCGCGAGACCTTGTCCGTCCGGATGTGGCCCGACTCCGTCAGCCGGACGCCGGATTCCTCCAGGCCCATGTCGGCGGTGTTGGGGATCGAACCGACGGCCATCAGGCAGTGCGTGCCGCTGATGACCCGTCCGTCGGCCAGGGTGACCTCCACCCGGTCGCCCACCCGCTTGGCGGCCTGCGCCCGCGAGCGCGCCATGACGTTCATGCCGCGGCGGCGGAAGACGTCCTCCAGGACGGCGGCGGCGTCCGGGTCCTCGCCCGGCAGCACCCGGTCGCGCGAGGAGACCAGGGTGACCTCCGAGCCCAGCGCCTGGTACGCGCCGGCGAACTCGGCGCCGGTGACGCCCGAGCCCACCACGATGAGCTCCTCGGGCAGCTCCTCCAGGTCGTAGACCTGGGTCCAGTTGAGGATCCGCTCGCCGTCGGGCAGCGCGTCCGGGATCTCCCGGGGGTGCGCGCCGGTGGCGATCAGGACGGCGTCCGCGAGCAGCGTCTCCTCGCCGTCGCCCGTCCGCACGATCACCCGGCGGGTGCCGTCCGGCTCCCGCACCGGGTCCAGCCGGCCGCGGCCGCGCAGCACCCGGCCGCCGGCGCGGGTCACGGAGGCGGTGATGTCGTGCGACTGGGCCAGCGCCAGCCGCTTCACCCGGCGGTTGACCTTCCCGAGGTCCACCCCGATGACGGCACCGTCGTCGACGGTGATGCCCAGCTCCTCGTACGACGAGTCAAAGGAGGTCATCACCTCCGCCGTCGCTATGAGCGTCTTCGAGGGCACACAGTCGGTGAGCACCGACGCCCCGCCCAGACCGTCGCAGTCGACGACGGTCACCTCCGCACCGAGCTGCGCGGCGACGAGCGCCGCCTCATAGCCGCCGGGTCCGCCACCGATGATCACGATCCGAGTCACGTACTCCATTGTCCCGCACCCATCAAAGCGACTCCTTCCGGGGCCTCCGGTCGTTCCGGCACGTGCCGGGGAGCCGGAATTCGACGGTCCCCTCGAGACTGCCATCCCAAATGCGGTCCCGCCTCACTCCCGTACCCTCAGAACCATGTCGCTCTACGCCGCGTACGCCGGCAACCTCGACGCGCGGCTGATGACGCGCCGCGCTCCCCACTCGCCGCTGCGCGGCACGGGCTGGCTCGCCGACTGGCGTCTGACCTTCGGCGGAGAGCAGATGGGCTGGGAGGGCGCCTTGGCCACCGTGGTGGAGGAGCCCCGGTCGCAGGTCTTCGTCGCCCTCTACGACATCGCCCCGATGGACGAGGAGTCGATGGACCGCTGGGAGGGCGTCGGCCTCGGCATCTACCGACGGATGCGGGTCCGGGTGCACACCCTCGACGGCGAGGAGTCCGCCTGGATCTACGTCCTGAACGGCTACGAGGGCGGCCTGCCGTCGGCCCGCTACCTGGGTGAGATCGCGGACGCGGCGGAGTCGGCGGGGGCGCCGCACGACTATGTGATGGAGATCAGGAAGCGCCCGTGCTGAGCGGTCTCAGCCCGTCCGGCGTTTGAGGGCGCCGGCCCACCCCCAGCCCGTCCGGCGTTTGAGGACAACCGCGCGAAGCGCGGTTTCGGGGGTCCGGGGACCTCCCCGGGAAACGGTGAAAGGGCGGGACCGGGGCACCCCCACCGACCGCCACCCCACCCCTTCGTGAGAAGCGACAAAGCAACAGTCGCAAGACCGTAACCTGCGACATCTACGCGCGTAGGCGCCGACCGGTTACCCTCGTCCGCGTGAACGCATCAGTTACTCCGGACATCCAGGCCGACCCGTACGCCGCGGCCGACGCCGCCGCCGCCCGACTGCGCGAGCTCACGGGCGCCGAGACCCACGACGTCGCCCTGGTCATGGGCTCCGGCTGGGTTCCCGCGACCGAGGCGCTCGGCACCCCCGAGACCGAGTTCCCGGTCACCGAGCTCCCCGGCTTCTCCGCCGCGGCCGTCGCCGGCCACGCGGGCACCGTGCGCTCGTACAAGATCAACGACAAGCGCGCCCTGGTCTTCCTCGGCCGCACGCACTACTACGAGGGCCGCGGCGTCGCCGCCGTCGTCCACGGCGTCCGCACCTCCGTCGCCGCCGGCTGCAAGACCGTCGTCCTGACGAACGGCTGCGGCGGCCTGCGCGACGGCATGCGCCCCGGCCAGCCGGTGCTGATCAGCGACCACCTGAACCTCACGGCGACCTCGCCGATCGTCGGCGCCAACTTCGTCGACCTCACGGACCTGTACTCGTCCCGCCTGCGCACCCTGTGCAAGGAGGTCGACGAGACGCTGGAGGAGGGCGTCTACGCCCAGTTCCCCGGCCCGCACTACGAGACCCCGGCCGAGGTCCGCATGGCGCGCCTGATGGGCGCCGATCTGGTGGGCATGTCCACCACCCTCGAGGCCATCGCGGCCCGCGAGGCGGGCGCCGAGGTGCTCGGCATCTCCCTCGTCACCAACCTGGCCGCGGGCATGACCGGCGAGCCCCTCAACCACGAAGAGGTGCTCCAGGCCGGCCGTGACTCGGCCGCCCGCATGGGCTCGCTGCTGGCCCAGGTGCTGCCGCGCCTCTGACGGCACGCGCGTGACGCCGTGACGGCCGTCCGGAGGCGCGGATCCACCCACGGCGGCCCGCCGTGGGCGGGCCCGCGCCTCCGGCGCGTCACGACGGGCCCGGGCGGCCGTACGGGCCCGAACGCTGCGGCCCGAGCGGTCCGCACGCGGCCATACGGACCCGGGCGCACCCGGCGGCCGACGAGGCGACGGGAGCGCGCCGAAGGCCGAGGCGGCGGACGGCCCCGCGCCGACGAGCCCCCGGCGGCCTCCGATGGCTCCGGGCGGCTCCGAGCGGCCTTCCGACGGCTCCGTACGGCCCCGCGCGGTCTTCCCGGCGTTTCGGGGAACACCCGTAACAGCCGCAAACCCACCGCCCCGACCGCGTCCGACCGCCGCCCCCTCGCCCGCCCCGGCCGACACCGCCCGCCCTACCGCCCCACCCACGGGGCACAGCACCCCAGCACACCGCACCCAGCACCCCGCACCCCGCACCCCGCACCGCCGTGAAACCACACCGCGCCGCGGAACCGCACTCAGACAACCCCGGAGGAACATCGTGGAGCAGGAGCGAGACGACCTCCTCACCCGAGCCCGGACCTGGCTCGCCGAGGACCCCGACCCCGAGACGCGCGCGGAGCTCGCCGCGCTCGTCGACGCCGAGAACCTGCCCGAGCTGGCGTCGCGCTTCGCGGGCACCCTTCAGTTCGGCACCGCCGGCCTCCGCGGCGAGCTGGGCGCGGGCCCGATGCGGATGAACCGCGCCGTGGTCATCCGGGCGGCGGCGGGCCTCGCCGCGTACCTCAAGAAGGAAGGCCACGCCGGGGGCACCGTCGTCATCGGCTACGACGCCCGCCACAAGAGCGCGGACTTCGCCCGCGACACGGCGGCCGTCATGGTCGGCGCGGGCCTGAAGGCGGCGCTGCTGCCGCGCCCGCTGCCCACCCCGGTCCTGGCCTTCGCCATCCGCCACCTGGGCGCCGTGGCCGGCGTCGAGGTGACCGCGAGCCACAACCCGCCGCGCGACAACGGCTACAAGGTCTACCTGGGCGACGGCTCGCAGATCGTGCCGCCCGCCGACGCCGGCATCGCCGCCGAGATCGCCGCCGTGGCGAGCCTGGACGACGTTCCGCGCCCCGAGGCGGGCTGGGACACGCTGGACGACGCGGTCGTCGAGGCGTACCTGAAGCGCACCGACGCCGTCCTGACCACCGGCTCTGCCCGTGACGTGCGCGTCGTCTACACGCCCATGCACGGCGTCGGCCGGACCGTCCTGACCGCCGCCTTCGCCCGTGCCGGCTTCCCGGCGCCGGTCGTCGTCGCCGAACAGGCCGAGCCGGACCCGGACTTCCCGACGGTCGCGTTCCCCAACCCGGAGGAACCGGGCGCGATGGACCTGGCGTTCGCCACGGCCCGCGCCGCGGCCGAGCGCGGCGAGACGCCGGACATCGTCATCGCCAACGACCCGGACGCCGACCGCTGCGCCGTCGCCGTCCCCGACCCGTCCGCCGACGCGGGCTGGCGGATGCTGCGCGGCGACGAGGTCGGCGCGCTGCTGGCCGCGCACCTGGGCCGGAAGGACGCGACCGGCACGTTCGCGACGACGATCGTCTCCTCGTCGCTGCTCTCCCGCATCGCCGCCGCGAACGCCGGCGTCGACTACACCGAGACCCTCACCGGCTTCAAGTGGCTGGCCCGCGTCGACGGCCTGCGCTACGCCTACGAGGAGGCCCTGGGCTACTGCGTGGACCCCGCGGGCGTCCGGGACAAGGACGGCATCACCGCGGCCCTGCTGGTCGCCGAGCTGGCCGCCGGGCTGAAGGAGCAGGGCCGGTCCCTGACCGACCTCCTCGACGACCTGGCCGTCGAGCACGGCCTGCACGCCACGGACCAGCTCTCGGTCCGCGTCCAGGACCTGTCCCTGATCGCCGCCGCCATGCGCCGCCTGCGCGAGCAGCCGCCGACCGCCCTGGCCGGCCTCGCGGTCGCGTCGGCGGAGGACCTCGCGGAGGGCTCCGAGGCCCTGCCGCCGACCGACGGCCTGCGGTACCACCTTTCGGGTGACGCCGAGGGCACCGTCTCGGCCGCCCGCGTGATCGTCCGTCCCAGCGGCACCGAGCCCAAGCTCAAGTGCTACCTGGAGGCCGTGGTCCCGGTCGGCACCGCGGCCGACCTGACCGCCGCGCGGCGCCGCGCGGCGGACGTCCTCGCGTCGATCAAGAAGGACCTGGCGGAGGCGGCGGGCATCTGACGCCCTCGTCCGTACGTCACCGCACGTCACGGCACGTCACCGCACGTCGCTGGAGGCCCGCTCCCGGGAAAAACGGGGCGGGCCTTCGGCACCCTGCCACTTAGGCTGAACGTTCGATCCACGGGGCATGGGGGTGCCCTGTCAACCACTGGGGGGTCAGTGATGCGACGTTCAACTGTGGCGGTCATCGGGGCGATCACACTCTGCACCGCCTGCGGCGGAGGCGGGAGCGACAGCGGCGACGACGGGAAGCGGAAACCGTCCGCTCCCGCGTCGGCGTCCCGGTCCGCCCCCGCCACACGCCCGGCGGACGACATCGCAGCGGTCCGTGCCGCGGCGGCCGCGACGGCCCGCACCACCGCGCGGGTCGACGAGCGGATCAAGATGGGCGACGGCTCGATGGCGATGGTCTTCACCGTCCGAGGCGCCCTCGACCTCGCCGGTGGCAAGGGCGCTCTCAAGGTGCGCCTGCAGGCCGACGGGAAGCCGGCTGTCCCACTCGACGAGGTCTTCACCGGCCGCATGGTGCACTTGAGAATGCCGCAAGAGCCTACCGGCGACACATCCTGGCGATCCGTGCCCCGGGACCAGGTGGAGGCGCACTACCTCCTGCGCGCGCCCCTGAACGATCCGGTCCATATCCTCCGTCAGGTAGCGATGCTGCCGTCCGCCAGGAGGGTGGGCGAGGAAAAGGTGAACGGCGCGCCCACCGTCCACTACCGCGCCGAACCGGACCTCAAGACGCTCACTTACCGCATGGTCACGGCACAGCGCGCGAAGGTCACGTCCCACTGGAAGGACCTACAGCGTCAGTTTCCGCCCTACGCGGACGTGTGGGTGGACCGGAAGGGCCACGTCGTCCGCTCCCGCTTCGGCATGCCTCTGGGCGGAGACGCCGGGATGGCCGTTTCGCTCACCCTCTCGGACTTGGGCAAACCGGTCCGGACACCCGGCGTCCCGTCCGGGGCCCGCGCCGTCGATCCGTCCTCCGTCAACGGCCCACTGGTGGGCTGAGCGGTCCGCACGCCTTGTTGGTTTCCTGACGTTGGCACCATGGCCGCATGGCCGAGGAGACGACATACGGCATCGGTGGGGGTCCGGCGACGCGCGTGAGCTTGTCGTTGCCGGAGGGAACGGCGGAGGCGATCCGCGCACGGGCCGACAAAGGGAAGTTCTCCGCGTTCATCACGGCAGCGGTCGAGCGTGAGCTGCGCGGCCGGATCCTGGACGAGTACCTGGCCGACTACGAGCAGCGCCGGGGTCCGGTCGCGGAACAGGCACGGGAGCAAGCCCGGAAGCTCTTCGACGAGGTGTTCGCCGAGGAGGCGCAGTGGCCCTCCGCAGGCTGACCCAGGAGGGAACGCTGGTCCTGGACAGCGAGGGCCTGTGTCAAAGCTGCTGGGTGACGACGGGCGTGTGGTGGCCCTGGTCGAGGAGGCCCCGGCGGCGGGGCATGGAGGTGGTGGTTCCGCCCGCGGCCGACCCCGCGCTACGGGACGGCACCCTCCACCGGTTCGAGAACGGCCTCGGCATCGACACGGACGTCGATGAGATCGCTGACCACGACGCCGCCCCGGTCGACGGTGTCGTTCCAGCTGACTCCGAAATCCTGCCGGTTGATCCGCGTCCGCCCGGCGAACCCGGCCCGCCGGCGCGGCCCGAGATCCCGGCCGTCCTCCCACCACGGGGTGTCCCACTGCCCGAGATACGTCACGTCGAGCGACACCGGCCGCGTCACACCCCGCACCGTCAGATCCCCGTCGAGTGCGAACTCGGTCGAGCTCAGCTGCCGCACGTCGGTACTTGTGAACGTCCAGGTCGGGTGGTGCTCGACGTCGAAGAAGTCGGCACTGCGCAGATGCACGTCCCGTTGCGGCTGCCCCGTCCACACCTGCGTGGCGTCGATCGTCGCTTCCACTCGCGCGTGTTCGGGATCAGCGGGATCGCACACCAGCGAGCCGTGCACATCCTTGATGTGCCCGCGCACGTACGTGACCATCATGTGCCGCGCCCGGAACTCGACGCCGGTGTGCCCCGGTTCGAAGAACCATCTGGTGATTGTGCCGGTCATGGCGACTCCACGGGCACCGCCGTGCCCTATGGCCAGCGTAGTACGGGACGGGGGCGGGGTGCGCGCCGAGCCCACGGGGCCGGCGGCGACCGCCTCGAACGCCCCACCGGCCCGCCCGGGGCGTCGGCCAGCCGCCGGTTCCGTCACTGACCAGCCCAGGCCCCGCGGGAAGCAGCGGGCCCCCGGCCACCTCGACGGCGGTGACCGCCGGCAGCCTCTCCAGGCGATCACCGAGGTGCCCGTTCACCACCGTGCTCCGACGCTCCCACCTACCCGCCGGCCAAGTGCCTCACTCGTCGAGGCAGTCGGCGAGCCGTCGGCACGTCCGCCCGAGGTCGTCCATGTACACCGCCGCCGCGAAGCTGCCGTTCCCCGCGACGCGGTCGAGATCGTCCTGCGCCCGGTGAATCAGCGCCGTCCACTGGATCCACGCCATCGTCCCCCGCTCCACCCCCTCCACCCGCCCCCGCGCCACCCGCAACATCCGCTGCACATGCCCCCGCAACGCCCCGGTGGTCTCCCGCACTTCACCCACCCGAGGCGGACGCGCACGCACCTGCAGGGCACGCCGGACGGTGGCGCGGATCGAGACCAAGTCCAAGGGCTCGATGTCACCCGTCATCAGTGGCGCGATCGGAGGGGTCCGACGCGGGTTCTGTGGTGGGATTTCGTCAAAGGAGGGCATGGGCGATCGGTGTCCCTTCCGGCGGCTTCGAGTGTGACGTGTTCACGTGGTCACGACGCTAGGAGAGGGCGGCATCTGGAAACCATGAGGTTGCGGACGATTGCAGGCCGCTCACCGGAGCGAGTGAATCGCCGCCGCGATCAGGTCTCTCGCAGGCCGGCCGTACACGGCGAGCGCTCCAAGGGCAGCGAACGCCCTTGCGTAAGTCTGCAATTCGCTGGGCTGTGTGACAGTGACCTTGGCGGTAAGCAACTCCACATGGACGCGCTGATCATCGAACATCGTGAAGGTTTCCTGACCCCACATCGTCCGCAACGCGGTGCGCGGGATGACGCCCAGCGACACGTTCGGCAGCCTCATGGCGGCAAGCAGGTGGTCCAGTTGCTCGGCCAGTACGGAAGTGTCTCCATACCGGTAGTAGAGGACGTCCTCCTCCAAGAGGAGAGCGAATTCGTGCCCTGCTCGGTAGATGATCTGCGAGCGGGCGGCTCGTGCTCTGGCAGCCGCGGCCGCGTCGTCAGGGAGGCCGCGGAATCCGGCGATGACCGACAGAAGCGAACGCGCGTAGTCCTCTGTTTGCAGAACACCCGGCATCACGCGCGTGGAGTAGACACGAAAGCGGCGTGTGCGCTCGTACAGGGGGAGGTACGACTCCTGGAGCCGGCGGAGACCGGTCCGCTGCAATCGACGCCACTGCACGTACATCGACTCGACCGTACGGCTGGTGGCAATGAGGTCCGCGACCTGGTCCTCCGCTCCGCAGGCACGGCACCAGGCACGCAGATCATCATCGGTGGGGGACGTCTTCGCGTTCTCCAGCCGTGAAGACTTGGCGGGATGCCATCCGCACGCGGCGGCGATGTCACGCCCGGACAAGCCGGCGTCCAGTCGCAGTTCACGAAGGCGTCCGGCCAGCGCCTGCCGGGCCGCATGCGCGCTTGATGACGGGGACGTCGACATGTGCGGTGGTCAGGAGGCTTCGGTCTACACCTTGAACTGATCGTGTGGTAGGGCGCGTTCCCACACGGTCTCGAAGGCCGTGGCACACAACCGCACCACTTCGACTTCGCGCCTCACCTCCGGTCCGACCGAAGCTCCGTCTCCTGTGAAGTGGTTGAACCTCACCACTTCATCGTCGAAGAGCCAGAAGTCGTTGCCAGGCAGGGCGATATCCGAAGCGTGTCGTCGGGGCAGCCAACGAATGGACTCTCCCGCTTCGATGTTCAAAGCGGTCCCGGCGTGCTCGAACCGGATGTACTCGGAGACGGGTTCGGACACGATGCGAGCGCGCCTCAACGTGACGCCCCTCACAACGCTTGCGGCGACCAGGTCAAGCCACGCCCGACGACGTCCCGCCCGGTCGTGACGGCTGCGGTCATCTCCGCGCTTCCACGCCTCGAACTCGGCTGCCTCCGCCGCGATTCCGTAGGCGTCCCGCATCTCCAGATGAACGGCCGACCGGCGGCACTCAGCGATCATCTCCGAGAAGCTCGGCGCGTTCTGCTGCGGCATCGCATGCCTTCCTGAGCTGAGAAACCATCCTGGCGGGGATCCGGATCACTGCCTCGCCATCCGGGACGTGCCCGTATTCAAGGCACTCCTGCTCCGTCTCCTCGTCCGCCTTCCATCCCTGGAACACGAGATCCGCGTTCTTCCGATCGACCCACACGGTAGGGCATTCGTCGCCATCGGTGTTGGGATCCTTGCCGAAGAACTCCAGCGCCACGTCAACTTCCCTTCCAAGAAAGCGTTCTGGCGGCCCGAGCGTCACTTCAGCGATCCCGTTACGTCAAGGGCGCACTGGGGCGTACGGCAGGCGCGCGCCGCCCACCGGCGGGCGCACCATAGGCCCGGACGCACGGCTCACCGCATCGAGGATCTCAGGTCTCGGTGGGTCGCGACCCGGCGGCTTCCGCCCCTGAAAAGAAAGGAAGTTGAGAAAGCCATACCCGACCAAACCCTCCCGTCACTCCATCGGGTGACGCGGTGGATCGGGCGTCGGGCGGCGCGGTACGGTCGCCGCGAACCAGCCGTAAAAGCAGACGGCCCCCGCTGGGACTGGCATCCCGGTGCGAGGGCCTGATCAATAAGGAAGCGAGTACCTTCCCCATGACTGGAGCGCAGTTTAGCGCGTGGGCGTCCGCGCGCGCCGGGCGGTCGCGCGGTGGTGTGATCCACCTGCGGCACCGGCGCACGAGTCATTTCACCGTCATCGGCAACCACCTCCCCCAGCACCGCGAGCTGTCATTGGTCGCTATCGGGATCGGGGTGTACGTGCAGTCGTTGCCGGACGGTGTTCCCGTCGGCATCAAGGACCTCTCCCGTCGCTTTCCCGAGGGCGAGGTGACCATCGGGCGCGGGCTGCGGGAGTTGGAGGCCGCCGGGTACCTGGAGCGGCGGCGCGTCCGGACGGACGGCGGGCAGGTCGTCACCGTCACGCGGTGGCACGAGCAGCCGGAGGAGGCGGCGAGGGAGTGTCTTCGGGAGCCGCAGCGGCCTGGTGTGGCCGGGGCGGCCGGGCGGCCCCGCGCTGGGGAGCGGGCGCGGGCGCGGCCTGGCGGGCAGTCCGCCGGTCGGCCCCCGGCCCCGGTCGGCGGCGGTGACGGTGGCGATGACGGTGGCAGTGGCAGTAGCGGTCGTGAATCCGGCCCTGGCCGTCCGGCGCCCGTCGGGGCCATGCCGTGCCCGGAGTCGGTCCCGGGCCCGCTCTCGGCAGCGGCTTCGGACGTCTTCGCGGGGCTGGGTTCACCGTTGGGTTCCCGTCCGCGAAGGGTTCCGGTCCGCGACCCGCACGAGGACGCGCCGCCGTCGGCGCCCCCGGTACTGTCCGTACTCCCGGGCGCGGCCCCCGATCCGGCCGCTTCCCCAGCCCCGGGCCCGGCCGTGTCTTCGCGGCCGGGCGCGTCCTCGGACTCGGTTCTGCGGCCCGGCCCCGATCCGCGCACGACTGCCACCTCGGCCGCCGGCCTCCCTACAACCGCCACGCCAACGGCAGCCCCGGCGCCGGACCCGGCCCCCGGGCCGCAACCGAACGCCGGTCCTCAACCCGGCCCCGATCCGCGCACGACTGCCACCTCGGCCGCCGGCCTCCCTACAACCGCCACGCCAACGGCAGCCCCGGCGCCGGACCCGGCCCCCGGGCCGCAACCGAACGCCGGTCCTCAACCCGGCCCCGATCCGCGCACGACTGCCACCTCGGCCGCCGGCCTCCGTACAGCCGCCACACCACCGGCGGTCCCGTGGTCGGCTGCCCGCGCGCGCCCGGTCCCCGCCTCCGCCCGCGGCGAGCAGGCGGCCGGTGCGCCGCATCAGTGCGGGCCGCGTGCCGGCACGCCGGTCGGGCGGCCCAGCGGCGGCGGGACCGAAATCGTCGTCGCGCCGGCCACGGCCCCGGACGACGTCGCCACGTCCCCCGACCGGCCCGCCGCCGACCTCCTCGCCGAGCTCCGTCGGTACGACCCCCGCCTGCTGCTCTCCGTGGACGACGTGCGGGAGCTCGTCCCCGCCGTCCGGGCCTGGCTCGACCGGGGCGTCGGGCCCGCCCACGTCGCCCGGGCGCTGACCGCCGACCTGCCCGTCGGCCGGATCGCCCGGCCCGTGGCGCTGCTGCGGCACCGGCTCCTCCGAGGGCTGCCGCCCGCGCTGCCCGCGCTGCCTCCCCCAGGCGCGCTCCGGCAGGTTCCCCCGGCCGCCGCGCCGAAGCCCCTCCCCCTCCGGACCTGCGACGGCTGCGAGCGCGCCTTCCGCACCGCCCACCCCGGCGCGCTCTGCCGCGACTGCCGGGAGCGGGCCGTCGTCATCGCGGCGGGGTGAACCCGCCCGTCGGCCCCGTCGGCCCCCTGAGGCCCCGTCGGCCCCCGCCGCCGCGGCGCCGCGTCCGCGGCCCGGCCACCGCCGTATCAGGGCCGCACCCGCGGCGGATGCGCGGCGTCGCAACGACGCCGGTTCGTCTCGATCCCCTCGCGGTGGGCGGCGGCCCAGTCGCCCAGAGGCGGGGCGGCGGCCGGCAGCGTCGCGCCGAGTTCCGTCAGGGCTACTCCACGCGGGGCGGCACGCCGGCGTGGACCGTGCGGGTCAGCAGGCCGTCGCGTTCGAGCTGCCGCAGCGTCAGCGTCAGCATCCGGTGCGAGAGCCGGTGACGGCTCGGATTCCTCGGACGCGCCCCGACGGCAGGGGACGGAGGAACGGGCGGACGCGCCGGAACGGTGAACGCGCGCGGCGAGCGCGCCGCCCTCAGATCACCGCGTACAGCACCACGCACAACACCAGCCCCACCAACGACGGCACGATCAGCTCGTACGCCCAGCGGACCGACACCTCCCCCTGCGCGCCCTCCCGCCCGGCGCCGCGTTCGGCCAGCTCGCGCAGGTCCTCGATGGCCTGGTCGGAGGGGGAGCGGTCCGGGGTGTCGGACGGGCGGACGGTGACCCGGTCGCTGATGCCCTCCGCCGCGGCGCGCTGCTGCCGCCCGGCGGCGCGCTTGCGCTGGCGGAGGGAGACAGGGATGGCCCAGAGCTGGTACTTCGCGCTCTCCGTCAGCACCTCGCTGGAGTATCCGGCGCGGACGGTGGCGACGCGGGACCACGGGAGGGTGATCGTCCGGAAGGGGTTGCGCACCAGAAGGCGGTCCTCGGAGGCCCAGACCGCGGGGCGCACGGTGAACGCGATCACCAGCGGCACCAGGAACAGCAGTCCCGCCAGCGCCAGCCAGGGTGTCCGGCCCGTGCCCCGCACGATCGCGTCGCCGCCCAGCCACGCGGCGAGCGCCAGCAGCAGGACGCCACTCCCGATGCCGGCGGCCGAGCGGTAGCGGCGCTCGGCGAAGTCCGGCGCTTCTGGTGAACTCGTCATAGCCCGATTCTGCCGGACCGCGGGCCTCCCGGACGTTGCAGTACGGCAACGCCGTACCGCCCGTACCAGCGAGAACGCCCGGTACGGAGGGCCGGGGACGACGACCGGCACCGGGGCGGGCCGCTGGTGACGACGGACCGCCCGGGTGCCGGGGTGACGTGCGGTGTTACGCGGGGTGCTAGGTGCGGTGGTACGTGCAGTGTTACTTGACGTGGTTCACCACGACGCAGCCCTTGGGCAGCTTCGGGAAGAGCGTGGTGAACGGGTGGCTGCCGGCACCGCCCTCCGTCTGGAACACGAACTTCGGCTGAGCGGCGCCGACGTTGGTGATCTTGGCGATGATGCCCGCGTCCTTGGGGAGGGAGGGGTGCTTGCGGTCCAGGTGACCGAAGTACTCGGGACGGCCGTCGTCACCCATCGTGTAGAGCCACGCCTCCGGGCCGCGCGGGGTGTTGTACAGGCCGGCCATCGCACCCGCGCCGATGCTCTGGTCCTTCTTCGCGACGCACTTGCCGGACGGGAGGGGCGAGCCCTGGCCGTTGCCGCCCTTGTCCTTGAACGCGACGACCTTGCCGGTGCGCGGGTCCAGCTTGATCAGGTACTTGCCGTCCTTGGTCATGACCGTGGGCTCGAGCACGGTCAGCCAGGCGATCTGCTCGCCGCCCCAGACGACCTGGGCGGCGTAGTCGTGCTCGGTGTAGCGGTAGATGACGGCCTTGTTGCCGCCGGGCAGCGCCTGCGGGCCTTCCCAGGCACCCCGGGCCATGACCGGGTCCGCCTCGCCGAGCGGCAGCGGGTACGAGGCGGTCTTCCCGGCGCGGGTCACCTTGAGGACGGGGGCGTGGCCCCTCGCCTCGTCCAGCAGCAGCTTCGTCCCGCGCACCTCGGCCGAGGTGTGCTCGCGGTCGAGGACGTCCAGCACCCGGGTCAGGTACGGGTCGCCCGGCTTCCAGTCGGGGGACACGGCCCGGATCCACGCCTCGGGGCCGCCGGCCTTGGCGTCGTTGCGGAGGACAGCCACCATGCCGCCGCCGATGGCGACGGGCTTGCCCTCGTGGCGGTCGGCGGTCTTCGCCGCCGCGGCGGCAGGGGTGTGGGGCGCCGCGAAGGCGGTGGAGACCGGGGCGAGTACGGCCCCCGCGACGGCGGCGGAGGCGAGGGCGATGCGCAGGGTGTGACGGCGACGGGACATGCGTGGCTCCTGGTGACGAGCGCTGGATGACGGGTAGGCGATCCGCATGCCGCTTTCCTCAAGGTGTGGGGCCGGTGAGTCGGGCGGTGCTGCTGGGAAAGAATCTATGGAGCCTGTGTCATCGCACCGTCTTTCGAATGTCACCGCCCGTCGACAGTAAGCGGACGGAGCGCTTCCACCCCTCGGAGGGGGTGACACGCGCTACGCGCGTAGATATGCTCATCGGGTGACCATGCCCACTGTTCCTTCCCACGGCAAAGAAGCCGCGGAGCGACTGGCCGCGATGGCGGATGTGACCGCCTCCGACGGTGCGCTGCGCCGCTTCCTGCACGGCCTCCCGGGCGTCGACCCGGTCGGGCTGGAGGGCCGCGCCGCCGCGCTCGGCACCCGCTCGATCAAGACGACGGCGAAGGCGTACGCCATCGACCTGGCGATCTCGATGATCGACCTGACGACCCTGGAGGGCGCGGACACCCCGGGCAAGGTCCGGGCGCTGTGCGCCAAGGCCCTCAACCCGGACCCGACGGACCGCACCACCCCGCGTACCGCCGCGATCTGCGTCTACCCCGACATGGTGGCCACCGCCGCCGAGGCCGTGCGCGGCTCGGACGTGAAGGTCGCCTCCGTCGCCACCGCCTTCCCCGCGGGCCGGGCGGCCCTGCCGGTGAAGCTGGCGGACACCAAGGACGCCGTCGCCGCCGGCGCGGACGAGGTCGACATGGTGATCGACCGCGGCGCGTTCCTGGCCGGGCGCTACCTGAAGGTCTTCGAGGAGATCAAGGCCGTCAAGGCCGCCTGCCGCCGCGAGGACGGCACCGCCGCCCGGCTGAAGGTGATCTTCGAGACCGGCGAGCTGTCGACGTACGACAACATCCGCCGCGCCTCCTGGCTCGGCATGCTGGCCGGCGCCGACTTCATCAAGACCTCGACCGGCAAGGTCGCCGTCAACGCCACCCCCGCCAACACGCTGCTGATGCTGGAGGCCGTCCGCGACTTCCACGCCCTCACCGGCGTCCAGGTCGGCGTGAAGCCCGCCGGCGGCATCCGCACCACCAAGGACGCGCTCAAGTTCCTGGTGCTGGTGAACGAGACCGTCGGCGAGGAGTGGCTGACGAACGAGTGGTTCCGTTTCGGTGCCTCCAGCCTGCTCAACGACCTGCTGATGCAGCGCCAGAAGCTCAGCACCGGGCGCTACTCCGGTCCCGACTATGTGACGGTGGACTGATCACCATGGCATCCCTTTTCGAGTACGCGCCGGCGCCCGAG
This sequence comes from Streptomyces huiliensis, assembly GCF_020037025.1. Lineage (GTDB taxonomy): Bacteria > Actinomycetota > Actinomycetes > Streptomycetales > Streptomycetaceae > Streptomyces > Streptomyces huiliensis. The sequence goes on from NZ_JAIQLH010000070.1 coordinate 16,369, forward strand.
TCGCGCGCCGTCGTCGACATCGCCCCCTCCTACGGGCTGTTCATCGACGGCGAGTTCCGCGAGGCGTCCGACGGCAGGGTCTTCAAGACCGTCTCCCCGTCGACCGAGGAGGTCCTCTCCGAGGTCGCGCAGGCGACCGAGGCGGACGTGGACGCGGCCGTCAAGGCCGCCCGCAAGGCGTTCGAGACCTGGTCGGCGCTGCCCGGCTCGGAGCGCGCCAAGTACCTCTTCCGCATCGCCCGCATCATCCAGGAGCGCTCCCGCGAGCTCGCCGTCCTGGAGACACTGGACAACGGCAAGCCGATCAAGGAGACCCGCGACGCGGACCTCCCGCTGGTCGCCGCGCACTTCTTCTACTACGCGGGCTGGGCCGACAAGCTGGAGCACGCCGGCTTCGGCCCGAACCCGCGGCCGCTGGGCGTCGCGGGCCAGGTCATCCCGTGGAACTTCCCGCTGCTGATGCTCGCGTGGAAGATCGCCCCGGCGCTGGCCGCGGGCAACACGGTCGTCCTCAAGCCGGCCGAGACCACGCCGCTGTCCGCCCTGTTCTTCGCGGACATCTGCCGCCAGGCCGGGCTGCCCAAGGGCGTCGTCAACATCCTCACCGGTGACGGCTCCACGGGCGCCGCGCTGGTCGCCCACGAGGGCATCGCCAAGGTCGCCTTCACCGGCTCCACCGCCGTCGGCAAGGCCATCGCCCGGACCGTCGCGGGTACGGACAAGAAGCTCACCCTGGAGCTGGGCGGCAAGGGCGCCAACATCGTCTTCGACGACGCCCCAATCGACCAGGCCGTCGAGGGCATCGTCCACGGCATCTTCTTCAACCAGGGGCAGGTCTGCTGCGCCGGTTCGCGCCTGCTGGTGCAGGAGTCGATCCAGGACGAGCTGCTGGACGCGCTGAAGCGCCGGATGTCCACGCTGCGCGTCGGCGACCCGCTGGACAAGAACACCGACGTCGGCGCGATCAACTCCGCCGAGCAGCTGGCCCGGATCACCGAGCTCGCCGACAGCGGCACGGCCGAGGGCGCCGAGCGCTGGGCCCCGGCCTGCGAACTGCCGTCGTCCGGCTACTGGTTCGCGCCGACGCTGTTCACCAACGTCACCCAGGCCCACCGGATCGCCCGCGAGGAGATCTTCGGCCCGGTGCTGTCCGTGCTGACCTTCCGCACCCCCGCGGAGGCCGTCGCCAAGGCCAACAACTCGCAGTACGGGCTGTCGGCCGGCATCTGGACGGAGAAGGGGTCGCGCATGCTCGCCGTCGCGAGCAAGCTGCGGGCCGGCGTCGTCTGGGCCAACACGTTCAACAAGTTCGATCCGACTTCGCCCTTCGGCGGGTACAAGGAGTCGGGCTTCGGCCGCGAGGGCGGCCGTCATGGTCTGGAGGCGTACCTCGATGTCTGAGCGTCTGAGCGTCTTCAAGACGTACAAGCTGTTCGTCGGGGGCAAGTTCCCCCGGTCCGAGAGCGGGCGGGTGTACGAGGTGACCGACTCGAAGGGCAACTGGCTCGCCAACGCGCCCCTGTCGTCCCGCAAGGACGGCCGTGACGCCGTCGTGGCCGCGCGCAAGGCGTTCTCCGCCTGGTCGGGCGCGACCGCGTACAACCGCGGCCAGATCCTCTACCGCGTCGCCGAGATGCTGGAGGGCCGCCGGGACCAGTTCGTCGCCGAGGTCGCCGACGCGGAGGGGCTGTCGAAGGCCAAGGCCGCCGCGCAGGTGGACGCCGCGATCGACCGCTGGGTCTGGTACGCCGGCTGGACCGACAAGATCGCCCAGATCGCGGGCGGCACCAACCCGGTGGCCGGGCCGTTCTTCAACGTCTCGTCCCCCGAGCCGACGGGCGTCGTGGCCGTCGTCGCGCCGCAGGCGTCCTCGTTCCTGGGCCTGGTCTCGGTGATCGCCCCGGTGATCGCGGCGGGCAACACGGTCGTCGTGGTCGCCTCCGAGAAGGCGCCGCTGCCGGCGCTGTCCCTCGGCGAGGTGCTGGCCACGTCCGACGTGCCGGGCGGCGTCGTCAACATCCTGTCCGGCCGGGCGGCGGAGATCATGCCGTCGCTGGCCGCGCACCAGGACGTCAACGCGATCGACCTGGCCGGTGCGGGCGCCGAGCTCGCCACCGAGCTGGAGGCGGCCGCGGCGGACAACCTGAAGCGCGTCCTCCGTCCACAGGCTGTGGACTGGGTGGCGGCACCGGGCACCGGGCGCCTGATGGCGTTCCTGGAGACCAAGACCGTCTGGCACCCGACGGGGTCGCTGGGCGCGGGCGGCTCGTCCTACTAGTTCGCGACGCCGAGCCGGTTCGTGACACCGAGCCGGTTCGTGACACCGAGAGGGCGGGACCGATCCGGTCCCGCCCTCTCGCACGCGGCGCCGCCTCAGCGCGGCAGCAGGTTCAGCCCCGGGATGTCCTGCACCTTCCCGCCGTCCGACAGGGAGCCCGTCAGCGCCCGCGTGCTCACCGGCTTGAAGTCCCCCACCTGCGTGCCGATCGCGTTGTTCAGCGGGTCGGAGCCCGTCCGCGCGAGCGGGTTGACGGGCAGCATCCGCAACACCGGCACCAGCGGCTCCACCGACTTCTGGAGGCCGATCCGCACCCCCTCCGCCGCGGCGCCCAGGTCGATCGCCCCGAGCTGCGCCTGCGCCGTGTTGCTCGGGCGGGCGCTCGCCTCGCCCGCACCGGCGACGGCGAGGGCGGCCCCCGCGGTGAGCGTCAGCCCCGTCCGGACCAGCGGACGCGCCCGCGCGCGGGACGACGGGGACGGACGGAGCGCGTGACGTGCGTGCGAGGCCATGACCACCTGCCGTGCCGGGGACCGGAACCGTTCAGCGACGCAGCGTAGTTCGACGGTCACACCGGGCGCATCCGGCGACCCAGGGGGGTCCCCCGTCCGGCCCAATGCGTCACACTGGTCTTCCGTGACTGCCCTCCCGCCCCAGGCGCCGTGCGCCCGTGTGATCCTGCTGACCGGACCATCCGGCTCCGGCAAGTCGTCCCTCGCCGCCCGCACCGGGCTGCCGGTACTCAACCTCGACGACTTCTACAAGGAGGGCACGGACCCGACGCTCCCCCGGCTGCCGGACGGCACCGGGCCCGACTGGGACTCGCCGCTGTCCTGGGACGCGGACGCGGCGGTCGCCGCGATCGACGCGCTGTGCCGGACGCGCCGCGCGGGCGTGCCGCTGTACGACATCTCCACCAGCTCCCGGACCGGCGAGAGCACGCTGGACATCGGCCGCACCCCGCTCTTCGTGGCGGAGGGGATCTTCGCCGCCGACATCATCGACCGCTGCCGCGACCTGGACGTGCTGGCCGACGCGCTGTGCCTGCGCGGCCGCCCCTCGACGACCTTCCGCCGGCGGCTGCTGCGCGACCTGCGCGAGGCCCGCAAGCCGGTCCTGTACCTGGTACGGCGGGGGCTGCGGCTGATGCGCGAGGAGCGGGGGATCGTGGCCCGGCAGACCGCGCTGGGCGCGTTCGCCTGCGGCCGGGACACCGCGATGGGGCGGATCGCCGCGGCGGCGGCCGGGCACTGCGAGAAGGTGGCCGCGCCGGTGCGTGCCGAACGGCCGGGGGCGGCGGTCTGAGGCGGCTCCGGCGGCCTGAGGTGACTCGGGTGGCCTGAGGTGGCCTGAGGTGGCCTGAGGTGACTCGGGTGGCCTGAGGCGGCTCCCGCGGTTCCAAGCGACTCCGGCGGCCTGAGGCGGCTCCCGCGGAAGCGGGTGCCGTCGCAGGCCCCCGCCGCACGCGGAAGCGAGCCGACGCGGAAGCGAGCCGACGCGGAAGCGGGCCGCACGCGGAAGCGGGCGGACAGACCCCCCGGCCGTCCGCCCGCTTCACATCCCCCGTATCCCCCGTTCCCCCCTCTTTCCCCCCTTTTTCTCCCCCCTCGATTCCCCCGTGGCTTCCCCCGTTTCCCCCCGAGTCGTCAGGCCACCAGCTCGCCGAACGACTCCTCGACGCCACGGCCGGAGCCGATGGCCTCGTCTTCGCGCAGCCGGCGCAGCGAGCGCCAGATGCTGCTCTTGACCGTGCCGACGCTGATGTCCAGGATCTCCGCGATCTCCGGGTCCGTACGGCCCTCGTAGTAGCGCAGGACCAGCATCGTCCGCTGGAGCTCGGGCAGCCGGGCGAGCGCCTGCCAGAGGACCGCGCGCAGCTCGGTGCCGCGCATCGCGTCCTGGTCGCCCGCCGTCTCCGGGAGCTCCTCGGTCGGGTACTCGTTGAGCTTGCGCCGACGCCAGGCGCTGATGTGCAGGTTGGTCATGGTGCGGCGCAGGTAGCCGCCGACCGCCGCCTTGTCCGTGATGCGGTCCCAGGCGCGGTAGGTGGAGAACAGTGCGCTCTGCAGCAGGTCCTCGGCCTCGTAGCGGTCGCCGGTGAGGTGGTAGGCGGTCGCGTAGAGGGAGGCGCGGCGCTCCTGGACGTAGGCGGTGAACTCCGCCTCGGCCTGGGACGCCTTCGTGCCGGTGACCTCCGGGGCCTCGGCACCCCGCCGCGCGGCCGGCTCGCCGTACACCGCGGCGTCGATGGCCGTCAGGTACACGCCCGGGTTCCGGCGTCCGGTGCCGCGGGCACACCCCCGTACCCCCGCGGCACCGGACTTCTCGGAGCTCCGCCCGGCGTCGTGAAGGCGCGTGCGAACTGCGCTGTTGGTGGTGCTGTGCAGTGTGTTCATGTCGCGCCCCCCGTCGGTGGAGCCAGCTTGGTCCGGTGTGGTTCCGGACTGCTTCTCGCCCGGTGACCACCAGCTTGGTCGGCCAGTTTCATGGCGTTGTCCGCCGACTGTCACAGCCGTGCAACAGCGGTCGTGGCCTTCGTGACGGGCCACCGCCCGGAGGCGGCGGCGGGCCGCGGGAGCGGAAGTCGAACTACCGCCCTGCGGTAGGCCAGAATGACCACCGTGCCTTTCCTGTTGCTGATCGAGGACGACGACGCCATCCGTACGGCCCTTGAGTTCTCCCTGTCCCGCCAGGGTCACCGCGTGGTGACGGCGGCGTCCGGCGAGGACGGCCTGAAGCTGCTGCGCGAGCAGCGGCCGGACCTGATCGTGCTGGACGTGATGCTGCCGGGGATCGACGGCTTCGAGGTCTGCCGCCGCATCCGCCGCACCGATCAGCTGCCGATCATCCTGCTCACGGCCCGGAACGACGACATCGACGTGGTCGTCGGTCTGGAGTCGGGCGCGGACGACTACGTGGTCAAACCGGTGCAGGGCCGGGTGCTCGACGCCCGGATCCGCGCGGTGCTGCGCCGGGGCGAGCGGGAGTCGAACGACTCGGCCACGTTCGGCTCGCTGGTGATCGACCGCTCGGCGATGACGGTCACCAAGAACGGGGAGGACCTCCAGCTCACCCCGACCGAGCTGCGGCTGCTGCTGGAGCTCAGCCGCCGGCCGGGCCAGGCCCTCTCCCGCCAGCAGCTGCTGCGGCTGGTCTGGGAGCACGACTACCTGGGCGACTCGCGGCTGGTGGACGCCTGTGTGCAGCGGCTGCGCGCCAAGGTCGAGGACGTGCCGTCCTCCCCCACCCTGATCCGCACGGTCCGCGGGGTCGGCTACCGCCTTGACTCGCCGCAGTGACCCGGCGGGCCCCGGCACGCCGGGTGCCCGGACCCTCGACAACGACGACAGCCCTACGGGCACCGACAGAGAGAGCCCAGTGACGGAAGAGACCGGCCGGGGCGGGGCCGCCGGGAGCCTGATGCGGATCAGCATGCGGTGGATCAGCCTCCGGCTGCGCCTGATGCTGGTCTTCGCCCTGGTGGCGCTGGCGGCGGCGGTGTCCGCGTCGGCGATCGCCTACTGGCTGAACCGCGACGCGGTCCTCACCCGGACGCAGAACGCGGCGCTGGACGACTTCCGCAAGTCGCTCCAGGACAACACCGGCTCGCTCCCGCTGACGCCGACCTGTCCCGAACTCCAGGACGCCGCCGACCGGATGGCCGGCACGTCCCAGAAGTACGCGGTCCTGCTGATCGGGAAGGTCAAGGGCGGCGGCAGCTGCGCGGCGCCCTCCGACCGTGACCTGTTCACGCTGGCGACGGTGCCGAAGACGCTGGTCACGGCGGTGAACCGGGAGCGGAAGGTCGACGAGTCGAACCCGTACCCGTACCACCTGTACTGGCAGCGGATCACCCTCGACGGCAAGCCGTACCTGGTGGGCGGCGCCAAGGTGATCGGCGGCGGGCCCACCGGCTACCTGCTGAAGTCGCTGGAGAACGAGCGCGCGGACCTCAACTCGCTCGCCTGGTCCCTGGGGATCGCCACCGGCCTGGCCCTGATCGGCTCGGCGCTGCTCGCCCAGGCGGCGGCCTCGACGGTGCTGCGGCCCGTGCAGCGGCTCGGCGAGGCGGCCAGCCGGCTGGGCGAGGGCAAGCTGGACACCCGCCTCCAGGTCTCGGGCACGGACGAACTGGCGGAGCTGTCGCGGACCTTCAACCGGGCCGCGGCGTCCCTGGAGAAGCGGGTCGAGGAGCTCAGCGCCCGCGAGGCGGCGAGCCGGCGCTTCGTCGCCGACATGTCGCACGAGCTGCGTACCCCGCTGACCGCCATCACGGCGGTGACGGAGGTGCTGGAGGACGAGGCGGACTCCCTCGATCCGATGATCGCGCCGGCGGTGCAGCTCGTGGTGAGCGAGACCCGGCGGCTGAACGACCTGGTGGAGAATCTGATGGAGGTCACCCGCTTCGACGCGGGCACGGCCCGGCTCGTCCTGGACGACGTGGACGTCGCCGACCAGGTCACCGCCTGCATCGACGCCCGCGCCTGGCTGGACGCCGTCGAGCTGGACGCGGAGCGCGGCATCATGTCGCGCCTCGACCCGCGCCGCCTGGACGTCATCCTGGCGAACCTGATCGGCAACGCGCTCAAGCACGGCGGTTCGCCGGTGCGGGTGCGGGTGCGTCCGGTGGACCACCAGCTGATCATCGAGGTGCGCGACCACGGCCCCGGCATCCCGGAGGACGTGCTGCCGCACGTCTTCGACCGCTTCTACAAGGCCAGCGCCTCGCGCCCGCGCTCCGAGGGCAGCGGCCTCGGCCTGTCCATCGCACTGGAGAACGCCCACATCCACGGCGGCGAGATCACGGCCGCCAACTCGCCCGAGGGCGGCGCGGTCTTCACGCTGACGCTGCCGCGGGACCTGTCGGCGGCCGAGGACGGCGAGGGGGAGGCCGAGGAGACCGGTGAGTCCGGCAGGGCCGGAGGGTCCGGTGGGTCTGGTGGGTCCGGTGGGCCTGGCCGGACCGATGGCACCGGTGCGGCCGGCCGCAAGAACGGTGGCAAGGACGTCGGCAAGACCGGTGGCAAGACCAATGGCAAGGCCATCGGCAAGAACGGCGGCAAGAACGGCCGCGGTCCGGCCGAAGGGGGCGCGAAGTGAGACGCACGGCGCGGACGGCCGCGCTCGCTGCCGCACTGTGCGCCCTCGCCGCCGGCTGCGGCATCCGCGGCACCGCCGTCCCCGTCGACGCGGGCAGCGCACCCTCCCGGGCGTCCTGCCTGACCCGGCCCGCCCCGGCCACGCCCCCGCCGAACGGCCCGGCGCTCACCGTGCAACTGGTGTGCGCCTCCCAGCTGGCGCCCGTCGTCCGGCAGCACTCCGCCCCCGGGGCGGAGCGCCCCGTCGACATGGCGCGGGCGCTCCTCGACGAGCTGCGCCGCCAGCCCTCGTCCGCCGAGGAGGGCACGGGCCTGTCCACCGACGTGCCGCAGCGGCTCACCGTCGCCGGCCCGCGCCGGGACGACCCGGCCGGCACGCTCCGGCTGAGCACCCCGCCGGACGAACTCCCCCAGCTCGGCCTGGCGCAGATCGTCTGCACGTTCGCGGGCACCGCGGCGGCCGGGAACCGGCGCTCGGTGCTGCTCGGCGGGCCCGGCGGGGAGGCGCCCCGGAGCTATGTGTGCACGGACGACGTCCGGGCCCACCCGGAGAACCTCCAGGGCGACTGACGCGCCGGAGCGGCGCCCTCCGCGGGCCCGCGCCGGCACCGCGCGTCCGCGGCCGGAACCGCGCGCCCCGCGCACCGCGTCCTGTGGTGCGTGCAGCGTCATGGTTACGGCGGTACGGCCGCCCTCCGACACCGCTACCGCGTCGCGGGCTGCGTCCTCCTCGCCGCCCACCTGGTCGTGGTGGGCTGGCTGGCCATGCGGCCGTTGACCGCTCCCTGGGTCTCCGCCGCGCACCTGGAGCCGTTCGCCACGCTCCGGGCCGACCTCGCGCTCGGCCCCTGGGACGCGACCCGGGAGATCTTCAGAGGACTGCTCCCGTTCGCGCCGCTGGGGGTGCTGCTGCCCTGGGCGGGCGGCCGGCTCGACGCGTCGCGGCTGGGCTCGCTGGCCCGTACGGTCTTCACCTCCGCCATGCTCTCCCTGGTCCTCCAGGTGGTGCGCGGCGGTGTGGTGGGGCAGGTGCTGGACCTGGACGCGCTGCTGCTCAACGTCACCGGGGTGACGGTCGCCCACCTGGCGGTGGTGCCCGCGGCCCGGGCCCGGCTGCGCCGGCGGGACCAGGGTGACGAGGGCGTGCGCGCCGCCTCCTCCCGACCCCCACTGCCCCTCCTCCGTGAGGAGGGGTCGTCTCAGGGTTCGACCCCGACGATCCCCAGGGTCGGAGTCGCCCCCTGGAGTGACGCCCTGCCGGGCGCCCGCCCCTAGCGTGGAGTCATCGGGAGAACGCTCCCGGCCCCGGGCCCACCGCCCGGGTTCTCCGCTCCGACGCGAGGAGACTCCGCCATGTCCGCCGCCCTGGTCCGCCCCCGCGACCACCGGATGATCGCCGGTGTCTGCGCGGGGCTCGCCCGCCGCTTCGGCACCACCCCCACCACGATGCGGGTCATCTTCCTGGTGTCCTGCCTGCTGCCCGGCCCCCAGTTCCTGGTCTACCTGGCGCTGTGGCTGCTGCTGCCCTCCGAGGGCGGCCGCCGCGGCACGGCCGAGTCCTGGTGACGCACGACGAACGGCCCGCGCACGCCGAACGGCCCGCGCACGACAGCGGCCGCGCCCCCTGAGCGGGGTGCGCGGCCGGTGTACGGAGCGTGGCGCCGGGCGGGGAGTTCAGTGCCCGGACAGGTTGGGGGTCGACAGGCCCTTGGGCAGGGCGCCGTCCGGGATGAGGCCCAGCAGACCGCCGTTGCCCTTGTTGTCGCCCGGCGCGCTCTCCGGGGCCGCGGCCTTCTGCGGCCGCTCCGGGAACACCGCGCGGTCCAGGGCCCCGGCCACGGTCTCCACGGCGGACGAGCTGAGCGCGCGGTTGGCGGCGCTGATCACCGGTCCGCCCGGGAGCGTCGGCGCCAGGTCCTCGATGGGCAGCTGCCTGCTGGTGCCCGCGGCCAGGTTGGTGACCCTCTCCAGCGGACCCTTGGGAGCCGCGGCCGACGCGGTGCCCGCCGCGGTGACGGCGATGGCAGCGCCGAGGGCGGCGGCACCGATGGTCTTGATGGTTCCCTGCTTCATGTGAAATCTGTCCTCGTGACGGTGGAGGGTAATTTCCCGGAGGCTTTGCAACCTGTCACGAGAACGACCGGCCGGCACCGAATGACACGGCCGGGACGTTTGAATTCCCGGCCGTGTCAGTCGTATTCAGGGACGATTGACCGCCAGTCGTATCGCAGCGGAAACGCGGGCCCGACGGGCCCCGCCGTTCTCTAGCGGAACAGCCACTCGGACTTGAGCTCGGCGTATCCCGGCTTGATCACGTCGTTGATCATGGCGAGCCGCTCGTCGAAGGGAATGAAGGCGGACTTCATCGCATTGACGGTGAACCACTGCATGTCGTCGAGCGTGTAGCCGAATGCCTTGACCAGGTGCTCGAATTCGCGGCTCATGCTGGTTCCGCTCATCAGACGATTGTCGGTGTTCACCGTCGCCCGGAAGTGCAGTTTGCGGAGCAGGCCGATCGGGTGCTCCTCGTACGAGGTGGCCGCCGCCGTCTGGAGGTTGGAGGTCGGGCACATCTCCAGCGGGATGCGCTTGTCCCGGACGTACGACGCGAGGCGGCCGAGCTTGACCGTGCCGTCCTCGGCGATCTCGATGTCGTCGATGATCCGCACACCGTGGCCGAGCCGGTCGGCGCCGCACCACTGGAGCGCCTGCCAGATGGACGGCAGGCCGAACGCCTCACCGGCGTGGATGGTGAAGTGGTTGTTCTCACGCTTGAGGTACTCGAACGCGTCGAGGTGGCGGGTGGGAGGGAAGCCCGCCTCGGCGCCCGCGATGTCGAAGCCGACGACGCCGGAGTCCCGGTAGCGGTTGGCGAGTTCCGCGATCTCCAGGGCGCGGGCGGCGTGCCGCATCGCGGTCAGCAGGGCGCCGACGCGGATGCGGTGACCGGCCTCCTTGGCCCGCCGCTCGCCGAGCCGGAAGCCCTCGTTGACGGCCTCGACGACCTCTTCGAGCGTGAGTCCGGCCTCCAGGTGCTGCTCGGGGGCGTAGCGGATCTCGGCGTAGACGACGCCGTCGGCGGCGAGGTCCTCGGCGCACTCGGCGGCCACCCGGACCAGGGCGTCGCGGGTCTGCATGACGGCGCAGGTGTGCGCGAAGGTCTCCAGGTAGCGCTCCAGCGACCCGGAGTCGGCGGCCTCGCGGAACCAGACGCCCAGCTTCTCGGGGTCGGTCTCGGGGAGGCGGTCGTACCCGGATTCCCGGGCCAGGTCGACGACCGTGGCGGGGCGCAGGCCGCCGTCCAGGTGGTCGTGGAGGAGCACCTTGGGGGCGCGGCGGATCTGTTCGGGCGTCGGGAGGGTGGTGGTGTCGCTCGTCATTGCGGCACTCTAGCCCCTACGCGCGTAGATGCACCCGAACGATACGCAACGGTGACCCGTCGGCGGGGTGGACACCGCGCGCCGTTCTGCCATCGTTGTCTGCCATGGTTCAGCAAGCGCTGCCGCAACCGGATCCGCTGGGGCCGGACGGGTCACCAGAGGGATCAGAAGAACCAGAGAGCACAGAGGGACTGCTCGGCCCCGTGGGGAAGTTGGGGCGGAAGTGGGACCCCCGGCGTCGGACGACCGCCGAACCCGCGCTGAGCAGGCCGTTCGGGGCGGGCCGGCCCGGCGAGGCCGTCACCGGGGTGGCGCTGCTGCTGCCCGGTGGCCCGGCCACCGGGCGTAGGCGTCCGCCGTCCCGGATCCCGGCCGCCCAGAGCCGGCTGGCCCGCCGGCTCACCCGCGCGGGCGCCGGCGACGGCCTGGCCACCCATGTCGTCCGGTACCGCCACCGGGGCTGGAACGGCGCGGCGGCGCACCCGGTGGAGGACGCCCTGTGGGCGGCGGACGAGGTGGTGCGGCGGTACGGCGACGTACCGGTCTGCCTGGTCGGTACGGACCTGGGCGGCCGGGCGGCGCTGCGGGCGGCGGGCCACCCGGCCGTGACCGGCGCGGTGGCGATCGCCCTCTGGCTCCCCGAGCCCGAGGCCGTCCTCGACCCCGACCCGGTGCGGCAGCTGGCCGGGCGCCGGGTGCTGCTGGTGCACGGGACCAACGACGAGCGCACCGACCCGGACCTCTCCTACCGGCTCGCCGAGCGGGCCAAGAAGGTCAACCGGGAGGTGTGCCGGTTCGAAGTCCACTCCGACGGGCACGGATTGCGGCAGCACCGCGCCGAAGTGCTGTCCCTCACCGCCGACTTCGTGCGGGGCACGCTCTTCGGCCACCCCTGCGCCCGGCCGCTGGCCGACGCCCTGGCCGCCCCTCCCCCGCTGGGCCTCCGGATGCCGCTGGCCTGCGGTTTCGGCGAGACGCTGGGCCACTGACGGTCAGCGGTGCAGCAGCAACTGCCCCCGGCGCGAGAGCAGGAAGCGCTTGAAGGCGGCCACCGGCGGGGTATCGGGGTGCCCGTCCAGCCAGGCGACGCCGATCTCGCGGACCGCCCGCGGCGCGGTGACGGTCAGCTCCACGACGCCGGGGCGCGGCACGGCGGGCGGCGGCAGCAGGGCCACCCCGAGCCCGGCGGCGACCAGGCCGCGCAGGGTCTCGGGATCCTCGCCCTCGAACGCGATCCTCGGGCTGAACCCGGCCTCCGCGCAGAGCGCGTCGGTGATGCGGCGGAGCCCGTAGCCCGGTTCGAGGGTGACGAACAGCTCGGCGGACGCCTCCGCGAGGCGGATCCGCTTCCGGACGGCCAGCGGGTGGTCGTCGGGGACGACGAGCCGCAGCTTCTGCTCGTCGAGGCGGCGGGCGACGAGGTCCGGGGCGTCCGGGACGGGTGAGGTGAGGCAGAGGTCGAGGTCGCCGTCGCGGAGCCGCTCGATCATGGCCTCGCCGTAGTTCTGCACGAGCTGGAAGCGGACGCGGGGGTGGTCGGCACGGAAGGCGCGGAGGAGCTCGGGTACGGTCTCGGAGCCCATGGTGTGCAGGAAGCCGAACGCGACCTTGCCGGCGGCGGGGTCGGCGTCCGCCCGGACGGACTCGGCGGCGCGGTCCACCTCGCCGAGCGCCCGCTCGACCGTGGCGAGGAAGGTGCGGCCGGCGGCGGTGAGCGAGACCGTACGGCCGTGGCGGGCGAACAGGGCGACGCCGAGGTCGTGTTCGAGCCGGGCCATGGAGCGGCTGAGCGTGGACTGCGGCATCTCCAGCTGCTGGGCGGCGCGGGTGACGTGCTCGTGCCGGGCCACGGCGACGAACTGGGCGAGGCGCGGGGTGAGCGTCACCGCCCAGGAGTCGGCTTCGACGTTCGCGCTCGGCGCGGGTGCCGTGGCGGCCGCCTGAGTGACGGGCGTCAAGGACGCGCCAGTAACAGGGATGTCTTTTCTGTTGCCGCCCGGTGACAGACGCCGCTCTGACCTGTGCTCATGCTTCACAGGATGGATTATGGCCATTCTGTGCATTGGACGCATCAAATGCAGCCTGCATACGGTTTGGACATGCCTCCTGCCGATACCGGGGCATCCGCCGTCATAGCGCGCGCGGATGCCTCTCCTTCCGCCTCTGCTCCCTCCCAGGACTCCCGGATCGCGCCCGGCGACCCCGGCTACCGCCGGATGAGCTTCGCCCTCTTCGCGGCGGGCGTCGCCACGTTCGCGCTCCTCTACTCCACCCAGGCCCTGCTCCCCGCGATCTCCGACGGCCTCGGGGTGACCCCGGACCAGGCCAGTTGGACGGTCTCCGGCGCGACGGCCGGTCTCGCCCTCGCCGTCGTCCCGCTCAGCGCCCTCTCCGAGCGGTTCGGCCGGCGGGCCATGATGACGGCCGCGCTGTGCGTCGCGGCACTGCTGGGGCTGCTGGTGCCGTTCGCCCCGGACCTCGGCTGGCTGACCGGCCTGCGCGTGGCGCAGGGCGCGGCGCTGGCGGGCGTGCCGGCGTCGGCGATGGCCTACCTGGCGGAGGAGGTCCGTCCGCGGGCCCTGGTCGGCGCGGTCGGGCTGTTCGTGGCGGGCAACGCGATCGGCGGCATGTCCGGCCGCATCCTCGCCGGCTGGGTGGCCCAGGCGTGGGACTGGCGCGCGGGTCTGGCCTCGGTCGGCGTGCTCGCGGTGGTGTGCGCGGTGGTGTTCCGGCTGCTGATCCCCAAGGCCCGGCACTTCTCCCCCGGTTCGGTGGCGCCGCGCGATCTGGCCCGTACGCTCGGGCGGCACCTGTCCGACCCGCTGCTCGTCCGGCTGTACCTGATCGGCGCGCTCTTCATGACCGTCTTCGGCGCGGTCTACACCGTCGTCGGCTACCGCCTGGCCGCGGCGCCGTTCTCCCTCCCGCAGGGGCTCGTCGGCTCCGTCTTCCTCGTCTACCTGGTCGGTACGGCCTCCTCGGCCGCGGCCGGCAAGCTGGTCGGCCGGCTGGGCCGGCGCGGCGCTCTCTACCTGGCCATGGGCACGACGTCCCTCGGCCTGCTGCTGACCCTGACGTCCTCCCTGACGGCCGTCCTCCTCGGCCTCGTCCTGATCACCGCCGGCTTCTTCGCCGGCCACGCGGTCGCCTCGTCCTCGGTCAGCCGCACCGCGACCACAGGCCGCGCCCAGGCGTCCGCCCTGTACCAGACCGCCTACTACCTGGGCAGCTCGGTGGGCGGCACGATCGGCGCCCTCGCCTTTCGGGCGGGGGGCTGGGACGGGGTGATCGTCCTCGGCCTCGGCGCGATGGTGTCGGCGGCGGCGATCACGCTTTACGCGACGCGCAAGGCGCTGGTGGAACGGCGGGGCGCGGAGCGCCGCTTGTCGGCCCGGGCCTGACCCCGGCTTCCCCGGACCCGAAGGGGCCGCCTTCCCGCCACCTGTCCTGGCGGGGGCGGCCCCTTCGTGTGGGGTGCCCCGGACCCTCCCCTTCGCCGCTTCCTGGGGCTGCGCCCCAGACCCCCTGAAACCGCGCTCCGCGCGGTTGTCCTCAGGCGCCGGACGGGCTGAAACGGCCCGTCCGACGCCTGAGGACGCGCGCCGCAGGCGCGCTCGGGGGTGCGGGGGCGCAGCCCCCGCAAGAAACGGGAAGGGGCGGGACGGGGGCACCACTCGTTCGGCGCGGAACCCGCGCGGTGGTTCAGCGCGCCGGGAAGGAACTCGTATCGATCACGAGGTCGAAGGGGGCCGGCAGATGGACGTCATCCCCGAACTTCCCCGCCTGCAGAACGCGGTAGACGTCATCCCTGGGCTCCCCGTAGAGGGTGATCGTGGGACCGCCGGGCGCCCAGCCATCGACCAGCAGGTAGAGCGGAACCTGGGCACGGGCGTAGCCGGCAGCCTTCTTGATGCGGTCGTGGTTCGCGTTCGTCTTCGAGGTGATCTCGACGATCAATTCGGCGCCGGCCGCAGGCACGTATTGGTCGGACTCGGTCCTCAGAACGGCCTTCGGAACGATCGCGAGGTCGGGCACGAACAGTCCGCTGCGAGACGGCACAGCCGTCCCCAGGGTCTGGTAAATGCCCCAGTCCTCGGGGATGACGCTGTACAGGCGACGTTGAATGACGTCGGCGATGTCGTTGTGGTCAATGGAAGGCGCTGGCGACACGGTGACGATCCCCTCAATGATCTCCACCTTGCAGCCCTCGGGCGCGTCCGTCTCCTCCCAGAGACGGACGAGCTCCTCCCACTCGTGACTGTGACCCTGCGGGTGGTCAGCGGCGAGTGCGCTCACGGCGGTTCTCCTTCATCAGGTACGTCACCGATCCCAGCATGACGAACGGGACCGGCGGAGGTCCACCGATCCCGTTCACCCATACGGGGAAACCGCAGGTCAGGCGATGCGGTCCAGCACGATCGGGTTCGGCGTGAAGTCCGTGCCGGCCGGGGCGATCCCGACGCCGCCGTCCAGGGCCGCGAGGGCGTAGTCGAACTTCTCGGGGGTGTCCGTGTGCAGGGTCAGCAGCGGCTGGCCCGCCGTGACCGTGTCGCCCGGCTTGGCGTGCATCTCGATGCCGGCGCCGGCCTGCACCGGGTCCTCCTTGCGGGCGCGGCCCGCGCCGAGGCGCCAGGCGGAGACGCCGACGGCGTAGGCGTCGAGCTTCGTCAGGACGCCGGACGCCGTCGCGGTGACGACGTGCTGCTCGCGGGCGACCGGGAGGGTCGCGTCCGGGTCGCCCCCCTGGGCGATGATCATGCGGCGCCAGTGGTCCATGGCGGAGCCGTCGGCGAGCGCCTTGGCCGGGTCCGCGTCGGGCAGGCCGGCCGCGGCGAGCATCTCGCGGGCGAGGGCGAGGGTGAGCTCGACGACGTCGGCCGGGCCGCCGCCCGCGAGGACCTCGACGGACTCGCGGACCTCGAGGGCGTTGCCGGCGGTGAGGCCGAGCGGGGTCGACATGTCGGTGAGCAGGGCGACGGTCTTGACGCCGTGGTCGGTGCCGAGGCCGACCATCGTGGAGGCGAGCTCGCGCGCGTCCTCGATGTTCTTCATGAACGCGCCGGACCCGACCTTGACGTCGAGGACGAGCGAGCCCGTACCCTCGGCGATCTTCTTCGACATGATGGAGGAGGCAATCAGCGGGATCGCCTCGACCGTGCCCGTGACGTCGCGCAGCGCGTAGAGCTTCTTGTCCGCCGGAGCCAGGCCGTCGCCCGCCGCGCAGATGACGGAGCCGACGTTCCGCAGGACGTCCATCATCTCGTCGTTGGAGAGCAGCGCCCGCCAGCCGGGGATGGACTCGAGCTTGTCGAGGGTGCCGCCGGTGTGGCCGAGGCCGCGGCCGGAGAGCTGCGGGACGGCCGCGCCGCAGGCGGCGACCAGCGGGGCGAGCGGCAGCGTGATCTTGTCGCCGACGCCGCCGGTGGAGTGCTTGTCGGCGGTGGGCACGGGCAGCGAGGAGAAGTCCATGCGCTCGCCGGACTTGATCATCGCCGCCGTCCAGCGGGCGATCTCCGCACGGTCCATGCCGTTGAGCAGGATCGCCATGGCAAGCGCGGACATCTGCTCGTCGGCGACCTCGCCCCGCGTGTAGGCGTCGATCATCCAGTCGATCTGCTCGTCGGTCAGACGGCCGCGGTCGCGCTTGGCGCGGATGACGGAAATGGCGTCCATCAGCACATTTTCCTTAAGTTCGTGCGTCCTCAGGTCTTCCCGGGGCCGGAAAGTGACCCGGACGGGCTGACGCGTCAGCCCGTCCGGCGCTTGAGGACATCTTCAACGATCGAGGTCGGCGGGCCCAAACGCGTCCGGCAGGAGTTCCGCCAGCGGGCGGATCCCCGAGGCCGTGTCCACGGCGAGCTCCGGGCCGCCGTGCTCCCAGAGGAGCTGGCGGCAGCGGCCGCACGGCATCAGGACGTCGCCGTTGCGGTCGCAGCAGGTGAAGGCGGTCAGCTTGCCGCCGCCGGAGGAGACGAGGGCGGAGATCAGGCCGCACTCGGCGCACAGGGCGACGCCGTAGGCGGCGTTCTCCACATTGCAGCCGGTGACCACGCGGCCGTCGTCGACGACGGCGGCGGCACCGACGGGGAAGCCGGAGTACGGGGCGTAGGCCCGGGACATGGCGTCCCGGGCCTCCGCGCGCAGCTCCTCCCAGTGAACGGGAGAGGTCACTTTCCTTGACCCTTTCGATAGGGCTTGCCGTCCGCCTTCGGCATCCGCAGCCGTTGCGAGAACAGCGACAGCACCAGCAGCGTGACGACGTACGGCGTCGCGTCCACGAACTCCAGCGGGACGGTGTCCGTCAGGGCGAACCAGACGAACAGCGCCACGGCCACGACCGCGGCGGCACCGGCGGCCTTGACCTTGCCGCCCTTGAACCGCCAGACCGCGAAGCCCACCAGCAGCACGGCGATCAGCAGCAGCAGCGCGTGGACGGTCGGACCGCCGGAGCGCAGCTGGAGGCTGTCCATGAAGCCGAACAGGCCGGCGCTCATGGCCACGCCGCCCGGCCGCCAGTTGCCGGAGATCATCGTGGCGAGACCGATGTAGCCGCGGCCACCGGTCTGGCCGTCGGAGTACATGTGGGTGCCGATGGCGAGGAACGCGCCGCCGAGGCCGGCGAGGGCGCCGGAGACGACGACCGCCGCGTACTTGTACGTGTAGACGTTGACGCCGAGCGACTCGGCGGCCACCGGGCTCTCGCCGCAGGAGCGCAGGCGCAGACCGAAGGCCGAGCGCCAGAGCACGAAGAACGTGCCGACGAAGAGCAGCGCGGCGACGATCGTCAGCCAGGACACCTCGGAGACGAAGCCGCGCAGGATGCCGGCGAGGTCCGAGACGAGGAACCAGTGGTGCTTCTCCACGTCGTGGAGCCAGTCGGCGAGACCGGGGATGGAGAAGTTGCCCATGTTCTCCATGACGGGCGACTGCTTGTCGTTGCCGCCCGCCTGCTGGGCGTCGCTGCCCTCGGCGCCGAACCACAGCTTGGCGAAGTACTGGGTGATGCCCAGGGCCAGGATGTTCATGGCCACACCGGAGATGATGTGGTCCACGTTGAAGGTGACGGTGGCGATCGCGTGCAGCAGGCCGCCGAGCGCGCCGCCGACGATGCCGGCCGCGGCCGCGACCCAGGGCCCGTGCTGCCAGCCCATCCAGCCGGCGGAGAAGGCGCCCAGCATCATCATGCCTTCGAGGCCGATGTTGACGACGCCCGCCCGCTCGGACCAGAGGCCGCCGAGGCCCGCGAGGCCGATCGGCACCGCGGCCGCGAGGGCCGAGCCGAACTGTCCCGAGCCGGTCAGGTCGTTGGCGTCGGTGATCGCGCGCAGCGCGGAGAGCAGGATCAGCGCGCCCGCCACGATCAGCATGACGACGGGGTAGGAGAGCTTCCGCTTCCCGCCGTCGCCCTTGTTCTTCCCGCTCAGCCGGTCGGCGAGCCCGGAGGTGAAGGTGGTACTCACGCGGAAACCTCCGCCTTGTCGCTCTTGCGGGCCTGGGCGGCGAGCTCCTCGCCGACCTTGCGCTGCTGGGTCTTGAGGCCGTAGCGCCGCACGATCTCGTAGGCGATGACGACGCAGAGGACGATGACGCCCTGGATCACGCCGACGATCTCCTGGGCGTAGCCCTCGAACTCGAGCTGCGTGCCGGTGCGGTCGAGGAAGCCCCAGAGCAGGGCGCCGAGCGCCATGCCGATGGGGTGGTTGCGGCCGAGCAGGGCGATGGCGATACCGGTGAAGCCGATGCCCGTGGGGAAGTCGGTGCCGTAGTTGTACGAGACGCCGAGCAGGGTCGGCATGCCGACGAGGCCGGCGACGGCGCCCGAGAGCAGCATCGAGGTGATGATCATGCGCTTGACGCTGACGCCGCTGGCCTGGGCGGCCGACTCGGACTGGCCGACGGTGCGCAGGTCGAAGCCGAAGCGGGTGCGGCCCAGGATGAACCAGTAGGCCAGGCCCGCGACGGCCGCGACGATCACGAAGCCGTAGATCGGCTTGGGCTGGGTCGGGATCTCGAAGAAGTGCGCGGCGTCCGGCAGGTAGGGCGTGTGGATCAGGTTGCCCTCCTTCTTCGCCAGCCGGCCGTCCTGGAGGAAGTAGCCGATCACCGAGGCGCCGATGGCGTTCAGCATGATGGTGCTGATCACCTCGTTGACGCCGCGGGTGGTCTTCAGCAGGCCCGCGATGCCCGCCCAGATGGCGCCGACCGCCATCGCCACGATGATGATGATCGGGATCTGGATGATGCCGGGCAGCGTGAGCGCGCCACCGACGACGGCGGCGAAGAAGGCCGCGATGCGGTACTGGCCGTCGACGCCGATGTTGAAGAGGTTCATCCGGAAGCCGATGGCGACGGCCAGCGCGGACAGGTAGTACGGGGTGGCCTTGTTGATGATCCAGACCTGGCTGTCGCTCTTCGAACCGAAGTCGACCATCACCTGGTAGGCGTGGAACGGGTCCTTGCCGGTGGCCGCGATGATGATCGAGGTGATCGCGACGGCGGCCACGATCGCCAGCAGGGGGGCGGCGATACCCAGGATGATCTTGTTCTTGTCGAACTTCTTCACTTGGAGTCGCCTCCTTCCGCGCTGTCGCTGTCGTCGTTGGTGCCGTCGGCCGGGGCGGACGGCTCTTCAGGGGTCTCGGGGGTCTCGGCGTGCTCGAGGTGCCCGGTCGCGGCGCCGGTCATGGCCGAGCCCAACTCCTCCGGGGTGATGGTGGCGGGGTCCGCGTCGGCGACCAGACGGCCGCGGAACATCACCCGCAGGGTGTCGGAGAGCCCGATGAGCTCGTCCAGGTCGGCAGAGATCAGCAGCACCGCGAGTCCCTCGCGGCGCGCCTCGCGGATCTGGTCCCAGATCTGCGCCTGCGCGCCGACGTCCACGCCACGGGTGGGGTGGGCGGCGATGAGCAGCTTCGGCTTGTGGCTCATCTCGCGGCCGACGATCAGCTTCTGCTGGTTGCCGCCGGAGAGCGAGGCCGCGGTGACCTCGATGCCGGGCGTCCGGACGTCGAACTCGCGGACGATGCGCTCGGTGTCGGCCCGGGCGGCCTTGTTGTCCAGGAGCGCGCCCTTGCTGTTGGGCTTCTCCGTGACGTGGCCGAGGATGCGGTTCTCCCACAGCGGGGCTTCCAGCAGCAGGCCGTGGCGGTGCCGGTCCTCGGGGATGTAGCCGATGCCGCCCTCACGCCGCTTGCGGGTCGGCGCGTGGGTGATCTCGGTGCCGTCGAGGGTGACGGTGCCGCTGTCCGGGTCACGCATGCCCATGATGGCCTCGACCAGTTCGGCCTGGCCGTTGCCCTCCACGCCCGCGAGGCCCAGGACCTCGCCCTTGTGGATGGTGAAGCCGATGCCGTCGAGGACGGTCCGGACGACGCCGTCGGAGTCGGTGGCCGACAGGCGCAGGCCCTCGACGGTGAGCATCGGCGTGTCGGTGACCGTGGACTCGCGGGTCTCCGGCGAGGGCAGCTCCTCGCCGACCATCAGCTCGGCGAGCTGCTTGGGCGTGGTCTCGCTGGGGACGGCGGTGCCGACGGTGGTGCCGCGGCGGATGACGGTGATGTCGTCCGCGACGGAGAGCACCTCGCCGAGCTTGTGGGAGATGAAGATGACCGTCAGGCCCTCGGCCTTGAGCTCGCGCAGGTTGTCGAAGAGCGCGTCGACCTCCTGCGGGACCAGGACGGCGGTCGGCTCGTCGAGGATGAGCGTGCGGGCGCCCCGGTAGAGGACCTTGAGGATCTCCACGCGCTGGCGGTCGGCGACGCCGAGGTCCTCGACGAGGACGTCGGGACGGACGCCGAGGCCGTACGCGTCGGAGATCTCCTTGATCTTCTTGCGGGCCTTGCCGCCGATGCCGTGGAGCTTCTCGGCGCCGAGGACGACGTTCTCCAGGACGGTCAGGTTGTCGGCGAGCATGAAGTGCTGGTGCACCATGCCGATGCCGCGCGCGATGGCGTCGGCCGGGCTGTGCAGGCTGACCTGCTCGCCGTCGAGGGTGATGGTGCCCTCGTCCGGCTTCTGCATGCCGTAGAGGATCTTCATCAGGGTGGACTTGCCGGCGCCGTTCTCGCCGCAGAGGGCGTGGACGGTGCCGCGGCGGACCGTGAGGCAGATGTCGTGGTTGGCCACGACGCCGGGGAACCGCTTGGTGATGCCTTGCAGTTCCACGGCGGGCGCGGTGCCGCTGCTGGACTCTTTGCTGGACGCTTTGATGGCGCACTCTCCTCGGGGAAAGGGAGCGGGGGTGACACCGGGCTGTCCACCGGGTGGGGGCACGGTGGAGATCTCCGGACGGGCGGGGGTGACGCTACACGCGTCAACAGGACGCTACGCGCGTAGCGTTGGCGCGTATGTGCGGGCCCGGCGAGGGTGTTCCCCGCCGGGCCCGGTCAGCCGGACGGCCGGACGGAGCCGGCCGCGTGGCTTACGGCTTGTCCTTGACCTTGACCTGGCCGTCCGCGATCTTCTTCTTCGCGGCCTCGACCTTGTCCTTGATGTCGTCGATGAAGCCGCCCGAGGTCACCAGCGAGACGCCGCCGTCCTTGAGCAGGTAGGTCTTCGGGCCGGTGATCGGCTTCTTGTCCTTGACGCTCTTGACCAGGTCGAAGACGGCCACGTCCACGTTCTTCACCACGGAGGTGAGGATGTGGTCCTTGTACTTGGCCAGGCCCGGCAGCTGGTACTGGTCGGAGTCCACGCCGATCGCCCAGGCGTCCTTCTGGCCCGCGACGGCCTCGATGGAGCCGTTGCCGGAGAGGCCGGCCGCGGTGTAGATCACGTCGATACCCGAGTCGAGCATGCCCTTGGCCTTGTCCTTGGCGGCGGCCGGGTCGTTGAAGCCCTTGTCGTTGTTCGGGTACAGGTACTGCGAGGTCACCTGCGCCTTGGGGTCGGTGTCCTTGACGCCCTGCTCGAAGCCCGCCTGGAACTTCTGGATGAGGGCGTTGTTCACACCGCCGATGAAGCCGACCTTGTGGGTCTTGGACTTCAGGGCGGCGGCGACGCCCGCGAGGTAGGAGCCCTCGTGCTCACCGAAGGTCATGCTCGCGACATTCTTGCCCGAGGCAACCGAGTCCACCACGCCGAAGGTGGTGTCGGGGTGGTCCTTGGCGACCTTCTCGATCGACTTCTGGTAGTTGAAGCCGACGCCGATGACGGGGTTGTACCCGGCCTCGGCCAGCGAGTTCAGCCGCTGCTCGCGCTCCGCCTCCGTCTCGCCGTTCTTGGCCGTCATCAGGCGGGCCTTGACGCCCAGCTCCTTCTCGGCCTTGTCGGCGCCGCGGGCGGCGGACTCGTTGAAGGAGTGGTCGTCACGGCCGCCGACGTCGAAGGCGAGACCGAGACCCTTTTCCTTGCTGCCGCCCGACTCGGTCGAGGACTCGCCGCAGGCGGTGAGGGTGAATGCGAGAGCCGCGGTGGCAATGCCCGCGACAGTGATCGTGGATACCCGGCGCACGAGGGCCCCTTCACTCGAAGCGCCTCCATTGGCGCTGGTTCGAGGGGATCGTAACGCGCGTAGATGGCCTGAAAAGGGCTAGTCCCAAGCCGTTATCGGATCGTCGCGAACCGAACTCGACCGCCAAACCTACATTTGGTTGCGATCAAGCAAAGCCGCGGCCGTGAACAGCTCCACTCCGACCTGAATGGCCCCCTCGTCCACGTCGAAGTCACCGCGGTGCAGGTCACGGCGTGTCGTGTCACCCACCGGGCGGACGCCCAGCCGGGCCATCGCACCAGGGACCCGCTCCAGGTACCAGGAGAAGTCCTCCCCGCCGAGGCTCTGCTCGGTGTCCTCCACCGCGTCCGCGCCGCGCCGCGCCGCCATCGACCGGCCCAGCAGCCCGGCGATCTCCGCGTCGTTGACCACCGGGGGGACGCCCCGGATGTAGGTGATCTGCGACTTGGCGCGGTGCATCGCGGCCACCTCGTCCACCGCGGCGTGCACCAGGTCGGGGGCGTCCCGCCAGGCGTCCATGTCCAGGCAGCGGACGGTCCCGGACAGCTCGGCGCGCTGCGGGATGACGTTGGCGGCGTGCCCGGTCTCCAGCCGCCCCCAGGTGACGGCGAGCCCCGAGCGGGTGTCGATCCGGCGGGAGAGCAGGGCGGGCACCTCCGTGGCCACCCTGGCCGCCGCGGTCACCAGGTCCGTGGTCAGGTGGGGGCGGGCGGTGTGGCCGCCGGGGCCCTCCAGCGCCACCTCCAGCTTGTCGCAGGCGGAGGTGATGGGTCCGGTCCGCAGCCCGATCCGCCCGACCTCGACCTTGGGGTCGCAGTGCACCGCCACGATCCGTCCGACGCCCTCCAGCGCGCCGCCCTCGATCGCGTCCAGGGCGCCGCCGGGCAGCACCTCCTCGGAGGGCTGGAAGACCAGCCGGACGGGGTGCGGCAGCAGCCCTTCCTCGGCCAGCGCGGCGAGGACGAGGCCGGTGCCGAGGACGACGGTGGTGTGCACGTCGTGCCCGCAGGCGTGGGCCGCGCCCGGGACGGTGGAGCGGTAGGGGACCTGCTTGGTGTCGGGGATGGGGAGCGCGTCGAGGTCGGCCCGGAAGGCCAGCACCGGCCGGCGCACGGCGCCCGGCCGGGACCGCCCGATGTCGCAGATCAGCCCGGTGCCGGAGGGCAGCGTCCGGGGGCGGAGCCCGGCCTTCTCCAGTCTGGCCCTGACCGCCGCGGTGGTGCGGAACTCGCGGTGCCCCAGCTCGGGGTGCATGTGCAAGTCCCGTCGGAAGGCGATGAGTTCGGCGCGCAGCTCGGCCGGAAGTCGACCGGGCAGCGCGCTGGCCAGGTCGCCTTCAAGATCGTCGACGGAGGTTTCGGGTGCGGCTTCACAGGGCATCAGGTGATTCACCCTTTGAAGAGTAGAGCCCTGCATAGGGCAACTGCCCTCCGATCATGAAAAGTTCAGCCGCATGGATGGGTCTCGAGGGGGGTATGACCCGTATTTACGGCGTACCTTTGCGAGACACTGTCAGGTGGTACTCGCCTGGGCGGACATTCGCGGTAGGCGGCGCACATCGCGGGCGCTGCCGGTGACGCGGGAGAGGAAGCCCTCGGCGCGCGGCGAGGCGTGGGCGGTGAGCCAGGCGGGGTCGACGTCGCAGACGGCGACGGTCACCCCGGTGCCGGCCAGGGCGAGCGGCAGCGTGTGCACGACGGTGGACGGGAAGCTCAGCACCGTACGCCCTATGGGCCCGCGACGGGCGATCAGTTCCAGGGGCAGCTCGGGCCGGACGACCTCCAGGCCGAGCCGCCCGGCTATGCGGCGCAGCTTGTCGGTGTTCTCGCGGCGGTGCGCGAAGTAGCGCGTGGCGCCGTGCGCCGCGGCCAGCGCGGCGACTGCCTCCAGGTAGCGCTCCGCCTCCACGACGCCCGTCTCGACCAGGGACGTTCCGACGAGGTCCGTGCTCCGGGTGAGGCGCGGCGGGCCGAAGGCCGCGCGCGTCCACGCGAAGGTGTTCGCCGTGACGGCCACTCCCGGGGGTGGTTCGACCGGCATCGAGGTGAACAACTCCACACTTCGGCGGTTGTTCGGAGTGAGCATCCGGCGCGCCGAAGCGGACACCGGCGCGAAGACGATCTCACGCGCTCCCCAGCCGGCGCGCCCGCCCCGGTGGCGGTGCCAGCGTACGAACCGTTCGCCGCGCGCGAGTTGGCCGACGAACTCCATGGTGGCGGTGCCGTCGTCGACCACCACCAGTTCCCTGGCCCGGGTGAGGGTGAGCAGCAGCTGCACGTAGCGCGAGAACGGGTCGCCGATGACGACGCGGCGGGCGGCGCGCAGCGGCCCCGCCAGCCCGCCGATGGTCTGCACCGGCGCTCCGGCGCCGCCGCGCGCCTCCTCCCAGCGCAGCCGGTACCCCTGCTCACGGGCCAGCTCGGCCATGCGGCGCAGCTGACCGCGGGTCATGGGGTCGTGGGGGGCGAGGACGACGATGACGGTGTCGCGGGCGCCGTCTCCCATGGGCGGACGGCTGTCCGCGGTACGGCGGTCGGGCTGGCGGGGAACCCCGGCGCGCAGGGGGGCGTGGGGTGGGGGTGGGGACGGGGGCGGAGACGGTGAGGGGGGCGCGGGGGGTGCGTCCGCGCGGGTGTGCGCCCACTCCAGGACGTTGAGGAGCTGGACGGGGCTCTCCACGAAGGCCAGGGTCTCGGCGGGGCCGGGGTCCGGGTCGGGTTCGGTGGCGGCGCCCTCGGGCCGCTCGTGGCTCTCCGGGTCCGCCGGGCCGTCGGCTGGTGTCGTCATCGGCCGGCGCCCGTCAGACCGCGGCCGGTTCGCGGTCGCCGGAGCGACCCGCCCGTCCGGTCCCGGCGGTCCCGTCGGCCCCTGCGCTCCCGTCGGTGTCGCCTTGCCGGTCGCCCCGCTCGTCCGCCTCGGCGACGACGCCCGGCACGCGGCGGAGCTTGCGCATGGGGGCCAGTTCGCTCTCGTACACCCGCTTCACCCCGTCCCCCAGCGACTCCTCTACCACCCGGATGTCGCGCACCAGCCGCTGCAGGCCGCCGGGTTCGACGGAGGCGGCCTGGTCCGAGCCCCACATGGCGCGGTCGAGGGTGATGTGCCGCTCGACGAAGGCGGCGCCGAGGGCGACGGCGGCCAGGGTGGTCTGGAGGCCGGTCTCGTGGCCCGAGTAGCCGATGGGGACGTTGGGGTACTCGGCCTGGAGGGTGTGGATGACGCGGAGATTGAGCTCGGCGGCGCGGGCGGGATAGGTGGAAGTGGCGTGGCACAGCACGATGTTCTCGCTCCCGAGCACCTCGACGGCGTGCCGGATCTGCTTGGGCGTCGACATCCCGGTGGACAGCACGATCGTGCGGCCCGTGGCGCGCAGGGTGCGCAGGAGGTCGTCGTCGGTGAGCGAGGCGGAGGCGACCTTGTGGGCCGGGAGGTCGAACTTCTCCAGGAAGGCGACGGACTCGACGTCCCACGGCGAGGCGAACCAGGCGATGCCGCGGGCTCGGCAGTGCTCGTCGATGCTGCGGTATTCGTCCTCCCCGAACTCCACACGGTGGCGGTAGTCGATGTACGTCATCCGGCCCCAGGGAGTGTCCCGTTCGAGTTCCCATTGACTGCGCGGAGTGCAGACCTCCGGGGTCCGCTTCTGGAACTTGACCGCGTCACAGCCCGCGTCCGCCGCGGCGTCGACGAGGGCGAGCGCGGTACCGAGGTCGCCGTTGTGGTTGATGCCGATTTCCCCCGTGATGTAGACGGGGTGCCCGGGGCCCAGCGGGCGGTCACCGAGGTGACGGGTGCGGGCCGCGGTGCTGCCGGGGGTGGAGCTGGAGGTCATGGGAGCGGTTTCCTTCGTGTGGGGACGGTTCGTGTGGGGTGTGCGGTGGGTGGGGTTCTCCCCCACGGCACCCGGACGGGCCGGCGCGGGCCGCGTACGGGAACCACGGGGCGGTGGCGGTCGGTGGGGCTGGGGGCCGCGGGACCGGGTGGCCTGTGGGGACGGCCGGGGTGCGCGGAACCGCGGGTTCGTGGGTCTGCGGGCGGCCGGATGCCGCGGCGCACCCTGGAGGCGGGCGGGGCTTCGCTGGGCGTCGGGTCATCGGAAGGGGAGGGCGTCGGGGCGGCAGGGCGTGGGAGACACGGGTGCGTGAGGGGTCCGGGTGTGTGAAAGGTCCGGGGTCAGAGCTCGGGCCCCAGGATCCGTCCCGCGATCTCGCGGACCGCTCCCGCTCCGCCGGGTGTGCGGGTCACGGCGCGGGCCTCGGCGCGTACGGCGGGGTGGGCGTCCGCGACGGCCACGGGCCAGCCGACGAGGCGGAGGCAGGACAGGTCGTTGACGTCGTTGCCGGCGTACAGCACCCGCTCGGGGGCGATGCCCTGTTCGGCACACCACTCCTTGAGCGCGGCGTCCTTGTGGTCGGTGCCGTGCACGACGGGCACCCGCAGCTTGCGGGCGCGGGCGGCGACCACGCCGTTGACCTCGGTGGAGAGGATCAGCACCGCCAGCCCGGCGCGGCGCAGCGCGGCGACGCCGAGACCGTCGCCGCGGTGCACGGCGACGAACTCGCGGCCGTCGGCGTCCACCAGGACCCGGTCGTCGGTCTGCGTGCCGTCGAAGTCCAGGACGACGGCGTCGATGTCGTCGCGCCCGGGGAAGCCGTCCGGAGTGCCGGCCTGAGTGTCCGCCGGAGGGGGTGGCACCGCCGCGTCCAGGAGGGGTGCGAGGGCGCGGGCGCGCGCCAGGTCGGCGGGGTCGTCCACCTCCAGGACGCGCGCGGGGTCGGTGCGGACGGGCTCGACGCGGCCGAAGAAGCGGTGCCGGGCGGTCCGGAACCCGTCGGCCCGCATGGCGTAGGCGGCCCCGGTCTCCAGCAGGTCCTGCGGCCGGTCCTGGCGGCGGGGCCGGTGGGACGCGTCGTGGTTGACGCCCCGGGCGCCGGTGGGCAGGGGCTCGGCGGCGGGGCGGCCGGTGACGACGGGCGGGGGCATGGTGGCAGGCCGACGGAGCGCGGTGGCGGCAGTGGCGGTGGAATCGTCCGCCGCGTCCGGCGCCTCGCGCGCGTCCGGCACACGCGGCTGGTCCGGCTGGCCCGACTCGTCCGGCGTGCCCGGGGCGAACGGCGGTCGCCCGTCACGCGGCACCCGCGACCCGCCCGGCCCGTCCGGCACATACGGCTCGTCCGGCCCCTCCGGCGAGCCCGCAGCGTACGGCGGGTGCTCACCAACCGCCACGAGCGCCCTCCTCGGCACCCCCGGCACACGCAACCCGCCTACCCCGTCAGACACATACAGCTCGTCCGGCACGTCCTCCGCTTCCGTCGGACACGGCCCGTCCGCCGTGCGGGCCGTCCCACGCCCCTCCCGCCACAGGAAACCGTGGAAGGGTGCCACCGTGAGCGCGCAGTCCGCCTCCCGCCGCAGCACGGGCGCGGCGACGCCGTCGATGTCGTCGGCGGTCAGGAACGGGCTCGTGCACTGGACGAGGAGGACGGTGTCCACCGCCCTGCCGGTCGCCGACTCGTACGCGTCCAGGGCGTGCAGCACCGCCGCCTCGCTGGTCGCCGTGTCCCCGGCGAGGGCCGCGGGGCGTTCGACGACCTCCGCGCCGGCCGCGCGGGCCATGGCGGCGACGGCGGGATCGTCGGTCGAGACGACGACGTCGGTGACGAGCGCGGCCGCGCGGCAGGCGCGGACGGCGCGGGCGACGAGCGGTATCCCGCCGACGGGCGCCAGGTTCTTGCCCGGCACCCCCTTGGATCCGCCCCGGGCGGGGACGACGGCGAGAACGGAGGGCATCGGGGACTCCTCGGGTTCGGGTGCTCCGGCCGCGCCGCCCGGCGCGGGGCGGCGGGGGCCGGCCGGCGGGCTCACAGCTCCCCCAGCCGCCGGATGACGGGCGCCACCCGCTGCACGCCGTGCCGGTACGCCCCGCGGGCCGCCCCGCGCAGGACGTCACGGCCGGC
>NZ_JAIQLH010000071.1 GCF_020037025.1 Streptomyces huiliensis
GGCGCAGGGCGCTCCGGCCGGGCGGGGGCGCGGCGCGGCCGGGCAGCGGGCGGCCCTGCGGGTCGAAGCCGTGGCGGGCGAGGACGGCGGGCTGGTAGCCGGGGGCCGTCTCGGGTGTGTAGTACGGGCGCGGGGGCGGCAGCTCGTCGCGGGCGACGAGGTCCGCGATCCGCCGCCGCGCCGCGTCGAACGCCCGCTCGTACGGCTGCTCGGCGGCGACGCCCTGCCGGGCCAGCCACTCCGGTTCGGCCTTCGGCAGCCGGCCGGCGTCCAGCTGGTCCCAGGAGACGAGGCAGCCGGAGCCGAGGAAGTGGTGGTTGCCGAGCTGTTCGCGGACGCCGAGGTCGGTGAGGACGGCCGTGGGGACCGACCGGTGCAGGGCCTCCAGGGCGGCGGTGGAGCTCACGGTGACCAGCAGGTCGGTGCGGTCGAGGACCGCGCCCATGTTGCCGTACACCAGGCGACAGTTGGCGGGCAGGCCGGCGGGGAACCGGTCGGCGAGCTTCTGGTACGGGTGTTCCTCGATGTGCGTCGTGTGCTCCCCGGGCTTGCTGCGCAGCTTCACCAGGACCTCGCGGCCGGGGTGCGCCCGGGCGTGCCCGGCGGCCCTCCGCAGCAGGTACAGCCGGTCGGCGCGGCTCTCCGGGACGGACGGCTGGGCGGCGAACACGACGGTGTACGGGCGCACTTCGCGGGGCGCGGGCTCGTACGGGCGCCCCCCGAGGAACGGCAGGGCGCACTCGGTGACGGAATCCGCCGGGGCGCCGACCCCCTCGTAGACCGCGCGGAACCGCTCCGCGTCGTGACGGGAGTTGGCGAGGACGACATCGGCCCCGTGCCGCAACAGCAGCCCGTCGGCGAGCTTTTCGTAGACGACGCCCACGTACCCGGTCACGACGACCGGCCGGCACCCGTCGCCGGACCAGGCACGGGCGAGCGCGTGCAGCATCGCCTGGACGGCGCCGCCGACGCAGGCGAGGAGGACGACGTCGTACGGGGGCCGGCCGGCCGCCGCGGCGAACTCCGCGGCCGTCACCTCGCGCAACGCGTCGGCCCTGACGCCCACTTCGGTGAGCTGGCGGGTGGTGGGAGTGGCCCGTCCGCGCAGCAGGAAGCCGTCCAGCCGGGCGCCGGGTACGAGCCGGCGCGCGGTGAGCGCTCCCCATTTCCACCGGGTGTCGGAGTCCGCGAGCACGGCGACGCGCGGCGGGGATTCGGTGCGTGAAGTCATCGAAGTCATCAAGGACACTGAGGGCGCTGAGGGCACGCAACCGACGATAGGAATCGATCCGGTTTGGCTGACCAACGCGAGCGCAACACTCGGTAAACAGCGCGCCGACACCCGGCGAAGCGGTTGACGCGCGCGCCCGGTTCACCGTTCCGCCGCGCTTCGTTCATCTTCGCTTTCGGCGCCGGACAGAACGAATGCCGGGCTGTCACCTACCGTGACGCGGGTGGTCAAGCTCTCCGTCATCGTGCCGTTCTTCAATGTGCAGACCTATGCCTCGGACACGTTGCGCAGTCTGAATGCGAACTCCCGCGAGGATTTCGAATTCGTATTCGTCGATGATTGTTCGACCGACGGTACGCCCGCCCTGCTGGAACGGGCCCGGAACGATCTGCCCGGGGTGGTGCTGAAGCGCCACGAACGGAACGGCGGCCTGGCCACCGCCCGCAACACCGGACTGGACGCGGCCCGCGGCGAGTACGTGACCTTCCTGGACGGCGACGACTGGCTCGCACCCGGCTACTACGCACGGTTGCTGCAGGTCATCGAGGGTCTGGGGGTGGACTTCGTACGCACCGACCATGTGCAGTGCACGGGCCGGAACCGCACCCTCCACCGCGTCCCGGACGGCCGGCGCGGAGTGGTCCTGGACCCGCGCGACGCGATACTCCCGGCCGACCGCTCCACGTCCGTCGACTACCCGTACGCCTGGGCCGGCATCTACCACCGGAGGCTGCTCGACGACGGGCTGCTGCATTTCCCGCACGGCCTGCGCACCGCCGAGGACCGGCCCTGGATCTGGCGCCTGCACCGCGAGGCCCGCAGTTTCGCGGTCACCGGCCTGCTCGGCATCTTCTACCGCCGCGGAGTGGCCTCCTCGCTCACCCAGATAGGTGACGTGCGGCAGCTGGATTTCCTGCGCGCATTCGACCAGGTGATCGAGGAAACGCGCCGGGACCGCGATGCGGAAACGCTGCTGCCGAAAGCCGTGCGCACGTATTGCGCGATCATTTCCCACCACCTCGGCTCCATCGAACGCTTCGAACCCGAAGTCGCCCGCGCCCTGCGTTCGATGAGTGCCGCCGCCATGAAACGGATGCCCCCGGCATTGCTGAACGACGCCCTGAACGCGATGGACGCCGACCGGGCGACCCGGCTGCGCAGGCTGCGCCGCCGGCCCGTCCCCGCACCCCGGGCGGGGGTCCCCGCCTGATGCCCGGCCACCCGCGCACCGCGCAGATCTTCCTCGCCTCGACCCTCTACGGCGCCGCGACCCTCGCCGCCGCCCTCGACGCCGGGCTGTTCCCCGCGGCCGGCCGCCGGCTGCTGCTCGTCGCCAACAACGCCGCCGTCCCCGAGACCACGCCCGGCCTCGACCTGGCCCCCGGCTTCGACCGGCTGCGCACCCGCTTCGACGACGTCCTCTCCTGGAACGACGCGATCAGCCCGCTGCACCCCGGCGGCTGGTCCCCGCGCCCGGACGACGTCCCGTTGTGGGAGCGGCATCTGAGGCTGCTGTGGGACCTGGGGACGGACGACGTCGCGCTCGTCCTCGAATCCCTCCAGGTCGACCCGGCGCTCGCGGTGGCCCGGATCTTCCCCGACGCCCCACTGGACGTCTACGCGGACGGCCTGATGAGCTACGGCCCCACGCGCAGCAGGCTCGACCCGCTGGTCGGCACCCGGGTGCGCCGGCTGCTCCACCTCGATCTCGTGCCGGGCCTGCGTCCGCTGCTGCTGCGGGAGTTCGGGGTCCGCCCCGACATCGTCCCCGGCGAGGTCGTCACCAAGGTGCTCGCCGAACTGGCCGACGCCACGTCGCTGCCGCCCGCCCCGGAGGGCGCCGCGCTGCTGCTCGGCCAGTACCTCTCGGCGCTGGAGATCCTCACGCCCGAGGAGGAGGAGCGGCTGCACGTCCGCATGCTGCGGGGCGCCGCCGGACGCGGCCACCGGGACGTCGTCTTCAAGCCGCACCCGACGGCGCCGGCCCGCTGGTCGCGGCTGCTGGAGGAGGAGGCGGACCGGCTCGGCGTCCGCCTCACGGTGCTGGAGGGCACCGCTCTGGCGGAAGTGGTGTTCCAGCGGCTGCGGCCCGCGTTGGTGGCCGGCTGCTTCTCGACCGCGCTGGTCACGGCGGGCGCCTTCTACGGTCTTCCGGCCGCCCGGACCGGCACCGACCTGCTGCTGGACCGGCTCACGCCGTACGAGAACAGCAACCGCGTGCCGGTCACGATCGTCGACGCGCTGCTGCCCGCGCTGGAGGGGGCGCCCGGTGATACCGCTCCGCCGGACGCGGCCGGGCTGAACGAGCTGCTGGCGGCGGTGGGTTACGCGATGCAGCCGCGCGTCGTCCCCGACCTGCGGCCGGCCGCCGAGCGCTACCTCGCCCGGCACCTGAACGCCCGCACCCGCCGCTACTTCAAACGCCGCCGCCTCACGGTCCTGGGCCTCCCCGGCGCTCTCCCCGCCCGCCTCGCCTTCCTCCCGCGCAACCCGACGGTCCGGCGGCTGGCGCGCCGGGCGCGGGTGGCGCAGCGGCGGCTGCGCGGGAAGGGACGCAAGTGAGCCGGCCCGCTCTTCAGCCCGTCCGGCGTTTGAGGACGAGCGGCGGAGCCGCGACAAGCGGGGTCTGGGGCGCAGCCCCGGGAAACGGCGAAGGGGAGGGACCGGGGCACTCCACCCCCCGCCACCACCGCCGCCTCACCGCCCTCGACGGCCTCCGCCTCATCGCCGCCCTCATGGTCGCCCTGTACCACTACGGCGGCCGAGGCGGCGAGATAACCAAGGCGTGGGGCGCCTCCCCGCGCCACCAATTCCCCCACCTGTCACAAGCCTTCGCCTACGGCTGCCTAGGCGTCCAACTCTTCTTCGTGATCAGCGGCTTCGTGATCTGCATGAGCGGCTGGGGCCGCTCCCTCCGCTCCTTCACCGCCTCCCGCGCCGCCCGCCTCTACCCCGCCTACTGGGCGGCGATCCTGCTGGTCACCGCCGCCTTCGCGCTCCCGTTCGCGCGGCATTACGGCTCGGTGTCCGCCAGCGACACCCTCGTCAACCTGACGATGCTGCAACAGCCCTTCGGCGCCGAGCGGGTGCTCGGCGTGTGCTGGACGCTCTGGGTGGAGGTGCGTTTCTACGCCCTCTTCGCGCTCTTCGTCGTCCTGCCGGGAGCGACCCGCCACCGCGTCGTCCTCTTCTGCGCGGTGTGGACGCTCGCCTCGGCACTCACCACGGCCGCGCACGCCGAGGCGCTCAAGGTGGTGGTGATGCCGGAGCACTCGTCGTTCTTCATCGGCGGCATCGGCCTCTAC
The DNA here is from genome assembly GCF_020037025.1 of Streptomyces huiliensis. Lineage (GTDB taxonomy): Bacteria > Actinomycetota > Actinomycetes > Streptomycetales > Streptomycetaceae > Streptomyces > Streptomyces huiliensis. The sequence goes on from NZ_JAIQLH010000071.1 coordinate 4,537, forward strand.
CTCGTCCACCGGTACGGCCACTCGCTCACGGCCTGGGGCATCGTCGCGATGAGCTTCCTGATCGGGCAGCACCACGCCGTCGCGGGCCTGTGGCACCCGCCCGGCCCGCACCACTTCTCGTACCGCTCGCCCCTCGTCATCATCGCCGTCCTCGCCCTCGGCTACGCGGCGGTCGCGGCCGTGGCGGTGGGCGGGGACCGGTGGCCGTCCTGGCGGTGGCTGCCGGTCGCGGGGGCGCTGACGTACCCGTTCTACCTGGTGCACGAGCACCTCGGGTGGGTCGTGGTGGAGGTGTTGCACCGGAGGCTGGGGATCCCGTCGTACGGGGTGCTGGTGCTGACGGTGACGCTGATGCTGGCCCTGGCGTGGGTGCTGCACGTGGGGGTGGAGCGGCGCCTGACGCCGCTGTTGCGGCGGGGGCTGGAGAAGGCCCCGCAGGGAAAGCCGGCCGCCGACGCCTGACCCCCGCGCCGATTGACGATCAGTTCACCTTTCGGCCCCGCTCCCGCGTCGCCGCGATCCCCGCCACGATCGCGGCGACGCCCGCCTCGAACCCGGCGTCCGCGTCCCCGAACAGCTCGGCCCCGGCAGCGGCCGCGAGCGGGAACTCCGCCAGCCGCTCAGCGCGTTCCGCCACGTCGATGCCCTTGACGCCGCGACCCGGATCGTCCGCCGCCGACTGCTCCTCGATGACGTAGCCGATCGTGAAGCAGTACACGGTGTAGAACGCGCGGGCGGCCTCCCCCGGCGTGAAACCGTCCCTGACCAGCGGCGCGAGGAACCGCTCCATCGGGATGGCGTACGAGGTGTCGGTGAAGCGGGTGCCGCTGTAGACCTTCGCGCCGTCGCGGTAGGCGAGCAGCACCCGCCGCAGCGTCCGGTGGCTGCCGGCCAGCGTCTCCTGCCACGTCCCCGTCCCGGACCCGCCCTCCGCCTCCTGCTCCCGCTCCTGCAGGGCGTTCATCCGGCGCAGCATCTCGGTGGCCATGGCGTCGAGCAGGTCCTGCTTGTTCTTGAAGTGCCAGTAGAGCGCGGGCGCCTGGACGTCGAGCTCCTTGCCGATGCGGCGCAGGGTCAGCCCCTCCAGGCCCACGTCGTTCAGCAGCTCCAGCGCGGTGCCCACCACTTGGTCGCGGTCCAGTCGATTTCCCACCTTGACAGCTTAACGCCGTTCAGCGGATCCTTAACGACGTTAAATTGAACGCCGTTAAGGGGGCTCTGCCATGTCCGCTACATCCATTACGCCCGCTACGTTCCGTTCGGGGGCCGTCGGGAACCCGGAGGTGCTGATCGTCGGCGCCGGACCGTCCGGCCTGGTCCTGGCCTGCGTCCTCGCCGAGCAGGGCGTCCCGTTCCGCCTGATCGACGCGGCACGGCAGGGCTTCGTCGGGTCGCGCGGCAAGGGGATCCAGCCGCGGACGCTGGAGCTCTTCGGGATGCTCGGCATCGTCGGCCGCTTCCTCGCGGACGGCGGTCCCGCACCGCTGATGAGCGGCTGGCGCGACGGGGAGATGGTCGCGGAGTGGGACATGTTCACCCGGGTCGAGCCGACGCCCGACGCGCCGTACGGCGAGCCGCTGCTGCTGCCTCAGTGGCGCACCCAGGAGATCCTGCGGGAGCGGCTCGGCGAACTCGGCGGCGCGGTCGAGTTCGACACCCGGCTCACCGGGCTGGCACAGGACGCGGACGGCGTCACCGCGCACCTGGAGACCGCGGACGGCGCGTCGTCCACCGTGCGCGCCCCCTGGCTCGTCGGCGCGGACGGCGGGCGCAGCACCGTGCGGAACCTGCTGGGCACCCCGTTCACCGGCGAGACGGTCGACCCCACGCCGATGCTGGTGGCCGACGTCCACCTGGAGGGCCTGCCGCGGACGCACTGGCACACCTGGCAGGACCACCCCGCCGGCATGGTGGGCATCTGCCCGCTGCACGCCACGGACGCCTTCCAGCTGATCGCCGCCTTCCAGGACGGCGAGCCGGACCCGTCGCCGGACGGCGTCCGGGCGCTGGTCGCGGAGCGGACCGGGCTGACGGCCGGGGCGGTGGACTGGGCGTCGGTCTTCCGCGCCCGGGCGGCGATGGCGGAACGGTTCCGCGACGGCCGGGTGTTCCTCGCCGGGGACGCTGCCCACGTACACTCCCCCGCCGGGGCCCAGGGGCTCAACACCAGCGTCCAGGACGCGTTCAACCTGGGCTGGAAGCTGGGGTACGTGGTGCGGCACGGCGCGCCGGACGCGCTGCTCGACTCGTACGAGGCGGAACGGCTGCCCGTCGCGGCGGGTGTGCTCGGCCTGAGCACCCGCATCCACCAGGGTGCCGGGAAGGAGGGGCTGAAGCTGAGCGCGCGCCGCGGTCGCGACGCGCACCAGCTCGACCTGCACTACCGCGAGAGCCCGCTCAGCCGCGAGACGCGCACCGGCCTCGCCGACGACGCGCCGCGCGCGGGCGACCGGGCGCCGGACGCGCCGTGCGCGACGGCTTCCGGCGAACCGGTCCGCCTCTTCGACCTGTTGGGCACCGGGCACTTCACCCTGCTCGCGGTCGGCCGCGCGGCGGAGGACGAACTTCCGGCGGACGTCGCCGGCCCGCTGGTGCGCATCGCGCGCCTGACGGACGCGGACGGTCACCTGGCGCGGGCCTACGGGCGGGGGCTCTTCCTGATCCGGCCGGACGGATACATCGGCCTGGCCACGGAGGACGGCGCGGAGGCACGGAAGTACCTGGCGGAGACGGCCGGGGCGTAGCCCCCGGGAGGCGGGCGCGGGACCGGCTGCCGTCCTGGCAGACGACGCCCCCGTCGCCCGCCGAGTCGTCTCATCCTCCTGTCCGGTCACCCTCCTGTCCGGCCATATGGATCGCGCCAATATCAATGCCGCCGGCGGCCGACATCGTCAATCACCGTTTAGCGTGACGGCACTTGTGTCGCGAGAGCGCGAAAGGGGTGACGGCCACATGTCCGGTGGGGGGACAGAGGGCCTGGACATACTCAAAACGAACGACCCGGGAAAGTCGGCGGCGGCCAGGGCACTCGAGACGGATATCCAGCCGGATACCGGCCGGGCCGGCACATACGCCGACGAGGCGACCACCGCGGCGGTGACCGGCTTTACAGGGTGGGCGGCCGGCTCAGGGCTCAAGGATGTCGCCGACGAATGGGACAGGCAGGTAGCGGCTCTTCAGAATCGTCTGAGCGCCGACAAGAGCGCTCTTCGAAGCGCCCGCATCGAATTCCGCGGCCAGGACCTCCGCACCGCCGGCATCCTCGATCGCTTCCTGCCGCCGTCTGGCGACCGAGGCAACGGCTGAAGGGGCGAACGGCGGACATGTCGCTGACCTATCAGGACGTCGTCACCATCAAACTGGATTCCCTCGCCACGGCGGCCGCCAAGTGGGACGAGATGGCGGGGAAGTTCCACTCCGTGGAGACGCTCTACACCAAAAAGGTCCGGACGGTATCGGACGACGGCGAATGGCTCGGCGTGGCGGCGGACTCGGCGTCGGCGCGGTTCCGGGGCACCCAGAGCCAGTTGGCCGCGGCGCAGAAACAGGCGAAGGCGGTCGCCTCGCTGCTGCGCGACGCGCACACGCAGTTCACCACGCTGGTCAAGGCCGTCAAGGACCTGACCGCCGAGGCCAAGAAGGAGCACTTCCTCGTCGACTCCCAGGGCAAGGTCACTTACGACTGGAGCCGGGTCGACAAAGGCGCCAGGAACGACCCGGACTTCGCGGGCTGGCAGAACAGGACCCGAGCGGCGGAGACCAAGTGGACGGACGCCATCAGGAAGGCGGTCCGGCAGGTCGACGACGCCGACCAAGGAGTCAAGCTCGCGCTGCGCGCCGCCGCCGGGCTCCGGCCGGCGGACGGCTGGTTCAGGATCAGCCACGAATTCAACGCGCAGGCGCAGGGCGACATCGAGAAGTACGAGGGTGAACGGGCCGCCGAGCTCAGGGCCAAGCTCCGCTCGCGCAAGGAGCTGAGCGCCTCCGAACTCGACGAGATGCGGCGGCTGTTCCGGGACAACCAAAAGGACGAGGTGTTCTCCCGGACCTTTCTCGACGGCGTCGGCGGGCCGAAGGGCGCCATCGAGTTCAACCAACAGCTCCGCGACCTCATCGGCGACGACACGAACAAGTCGGCGTACGAGGACATCCGCAACGGACTCGCCGCCGGTGTTTCCACCGCCACCCGCGACCCGAAGACGTCGTTCTACAGCTCCTGGCGTGAGAACCTGCGCAAAGCCGGCGAGGAGAACTACGGCAGCAAGACCAACCCGCTCAACGGCTATCAGGTGATGGTCGACCTGATGAAGCACGGGGACCACTACGGCAATCGGTTCCTCCTGGACACCGGGGACGACATCATCGCCGCGGAGAAGAAGCACCCCGGCTTCCTCACCAAGTGGGGAGGCGGCCACAAAGGCATCGGCAACGACGCCCTCGACGGCCTGCTCGGCATCATGGCCAAACAGCCCGACGCCTCGAACGCGTTCCTCGACCCGGGCCCCCACGGCACGAACGAGCGCCTGACCTACCTGCTCAAGGACCGCGAGTGGCCCAAGACGGCCTACGTCGGGCCCGCCGGGATACACGAGGACAAGGCCTTGGTCGGCATCACGGGACGCGAGGGGCTCGGCGCGGCCCTGGAGGCCGCCGCCACCGGTCACCAGCCGCTGGGGCCGGGAGAGCACCCGAACCCCACCGCCGTTCACAACGCGGCCCAAGCGCGCGTCATGCACGAAATCGTCGAGAACATCGACCAGAGTCCCATCCACAAGAATCTCCAGCAGCCGCTCGCGAACGCGCTCGGCGAGTACTCGGGTGACACGCACGAGATTCTGAGTGCCGTCGACAAGGACTACATCGCGCACGCCGACGGCGAGGGTGCCTGGACGCGGGACGGCAGAAGTCACATGTCCGTCCCGGCGAAGACGCTGGTCCATGTCATGCGCGGGCTCGCCGACAGCCCGGAGGCCTACGCCACCTTGCACAAGGCCGAGTCGCAGTACATCAGCGAGGAACTCGGCAGGATCCCCCGAGACGCCCAGGGGCACGACCGGTCCACCCCGATCGACAAGTCCGGCGCGGTCCTCGGCGTCTACAGCGCCATCCGCGAAGACGTGATCAACGACGCCAAGGCGTCCGCCTACACCGCGGCCGACTGGAAGGCGAAGGTCGCGTATCACATCCTCGGTGGCGGGGTGAACTACCTCCCCGCCGGCGACTGGTTGCAACGCGGCGTCGACACCTGGACCTTCGCCTGGGGGAACGAGGCCAAGGCCGCGGCCGACACCGAGGCGTCCGCCAAGATCACGGACGAGTATCTGGACGCCAACAACCAGTTGGTCCGCATGGTCGACGGCTGGGCCGAGGGCCGTGGCATCAGGAACAAGAACGAGATCCAGGGCCTCACCGCGGACACCCTGAGCCACTTCACCCGTGGCGACAACTGGGGCAAGCACCTCCTCGGCAACCCCTGACATCCCAACGGAAGGGCAGCACCGTCCCCCATGACCACGTCACCGGCCGACGCGCCGTCGACACCACAGGACGCGCCCGGCAGGGGCCGACGCAAGCGCCGACGGATTCTCCTGGCCGTCGGCGCTCCCGTGGCGCTCTTGGCCGCTGCCGCCGGCGCGTTCTTCGCCTTCGGGGGCTACGAACGCCTCGAAGACAGCCGGTCGATGAAGCAGGCGTGCCAGGGCGCTCTGTCGAAGAAGGACCTGTCCGCGTTCCTGGACAGAGACCGGTTGCACGCCGAAAAGCGTACGGACGCCGCACGTGGTCTCGGCTGGGTGGACCGGTGCGTCGTCCTGCCGCGTGGCGGGAAGACCGGTGTCGTCGACGTGGACATCGGCTGGGCCGACAAGACCCGAGATGTCCTGAGCCGGCTGGGCCGACCAGGTCCGGCCGCATTCGCCTTCACCGCCGTTCCCATCGGGAACGGGTGGTCAGGCGCCGTGTTGCCCAACGCGGCGAACACGGACGCCACCGTCCTGTTGCCCTGCCGTGGCACCGACAGGACCTTGATGGTCAACGTCACCGGGTTCCGGCTGAACAGCGATACGGAGGTGTTCCGCGATCCGAAGGCCTTGGGCACGCTGGCCCGGCTGACCACCGGCACCGCCGAACGCGCGGCCCGGAAGCTGGGATGTGAGGCCGCCCCGGGGGCTCCGGTGAAGACCCTGAGCCCGCCGCCCTTGGGTGACGAGGGTGCCATACCCCTGAACCAGGCCGCGGGGACCTGCCGGGCCCTGAAGCCGGCGGCCGACGCGTTCGCGGTCAGTGGCGGGCACACCGTGGAGGAGACCGCCGCCGACGACGGGCCCGTCGAGGACTGCATCGTCTCCGACCGGCGTGGCGGGCGCCTGTACCGCCTCGGCGCCTTCTACGGGCCGTACGCACGAGAGGTGCTCGCCCAGCAGAAGACCGCCTCTCTCTCGGGTACCGACGGACGTTCGATCGGCTCTTGGGCCACTGCCGAGTGCCGTGGTTTCTTCGGTCAGGCCGGCTTCACCCTGACGTCCGAGAGGGGCTCCCACGCGTCCGCCCGGACTCCGGCGGTACGCCGGGCCCAGCAGGCGATGCTGGCCGCCTTCGCCCGCGACGCCGTCCGGCGGCACGGCTGCTCGGACCTCACGCTTCCACGAGCGGACACGGACTGAGGCCGGGGAAGGGCGGCGCGGCCCGTCGTGGCGCCTAGATCACCAGCGACAGCAGCATCACGAACCCCAGCCCCACCACCGAGATGAGCGTCTCCATCACCGACCAGGTCTTGAGCGTCTGCCCGACCTCCAGGCCGAAGTACTCCTTCACCATCCAGAAGCCGGCGTCGTTCACATGGCTGAAGAACACCGAGCCGGCGCCGACGGACAGGACGAGGAGGGCGGTGTGGGTGGTGCTCATGTCGGCCGCCAGGGGGGCCACCAGGCCCGCGGCCGAGATGGTGGCCACGGTGGCGGAACCGGTCGCGAGCCGGATGCCGACCGCGATCAGCCAGGCCAGGAGCAGGGCGGAGACGGACCAGTCCTTGGAGAAGTCGAGGATCATCCGGCCGACGCCCACGTCGATCAGCGTCTGCTTGAAGCCGCCGCCCGCGCCGACGATCAGCAGGATGCCGGCGATCGGGGCCAGGGACTTCTCGATGGTGGAGGCCAGCCGGTCGCGGCCGAAGCCGGCGGCCCGGCCGAGGGTCACCATGCCGACGAGGACGGCCGCGAGCAGCGCGATCAGCGGGGAGCCGACGACGTCCGCCACCCGCTGGACGTGGTGCTTCGGGTCGTCCACGACGACGTCGACGAGTGCCTTCACCAGCATCAGCACCACCGGCAGCAGCACGGTGGCCACGGTGACGCCGAAGCCCGGGCGGCGCTCCAGGTCCTCGGACGGGCGCTGGGGCATCAGCTTCTCGGGCGGGGCGACGTCCACCCAGCGGGCGGCGAACCGGGAGAACAGCGGGCCGGCGATCACCGCGGTCGGCACGGCGATCAGCACGCCGAGCGCGAGGGTCACCCCGAGGTCGGCCCCGATCGCGTCGATCGCGGCCAGCGGTCCGGGGTGCGGCGGGACCATGCCGTGCATCACGGAGAGGCCGGCCAGGGCGGGGATGCCGATGCGCATCAGGGAGAACCCGCCGCGCTTGGCCACCAGCAGCACCACGGGGATCAGCAGGACGATCCCCACCTCGAAGAACAGCGGCAGCCCGATGACGCCCGCGATGAGCACGACGGCCCAGGGCATCGACCGGGTGCTCGCCCGGGCCAGGATCGTGTCCACGATCTGGTCGGCGCCGCCGGAGTCGGCCAGCAGCTTGCCGAGTATCGCGCCGAGGGCGATGAGGACGCCGACCCCGGCGACCGTGGAGCCCAGACCGGCGCTGAAGCTGGCGATGGCCTTGTCCAGCGGGGCCCCGGCGGCGGCGCCGAGCACCAGCGAACCGATGGTCAGCGCGAGGAAGGCGTGCAGCCTGAGACGGGTGATGAGAAGGACGATGACGGCGATGCCGGCGAGGACGGCGATGCCCAGCTGTGCGTGGCCCGCCGAGGTGATCGGTTCGGCGGGGGCCGCGGCCAGCATCTCGACGCTGAGAGTGCTCACGGGGCTTCCTTGGGTGGGTGGGGGCGCGGCGGGGCCGCGGGGGTGGGGGCCTGGGACGGCCGTGCGCGCCGTCGGCCGGGGAGGGACGAACGCCCGGGAGGACGCGCCCGTCCGGCCGGGACAGGCGGGGGTGACCGGTCGGGGGTGACCAGGTCGGGCCTTATCGGGGCGGGCCGCGACCTGCCGGATCGCGGCCCGGTGGATCAGATGCTGCGCAGGGCGGCGGCGGCCCGCTCGGCGATGACGGCTGCCGCGGGGGCGACGTCCACGGCGACACCGGCCTCGTCGGCACCGAGCGGTTCCAGCGTGGCGAACTGCGAGTCCAGCAGGCGGGTGGTCATGAAGTGCCCCTTGCGGGCGGCCATCCGGCCGGCGATCAGCTCGCGGTCGCCGGTGAGGTGCAGGAACACGACGCCCGGCGCGGCGGCCCGGAGCCGGTCGCGGTAGGCGCGCTTGAGCGCGGAGCAGCTGACCACCCCGCCCCGGCCCGCCCGGCCGCGTGCCCAGGCGCCGATCGCGTCCAGCCAGGGGGCCCGGTCGGCGTCGTCCAGCGGGGTGCCGGACGACATCTTGGCGATGTTCGCCGGCGGGTGGAAGTCGTCGCCCTCGGCGTAGGGGACGCCCAGGGCGTCCGCCACCAGGGGGCCGACGGTGGTCTTGCCGGTACCGGCGACGCCCATCACGACGACGACCCGGGGGGCCGCCGCGGGGGCGGGGGCGCCGGGCGTCCCGTCGCCGGGAACCGCTCCGCTGTCGGCGGTGGTCATGTGCACCTCACTGTCTCCGGCGTCATCCTCGGCGCCGGTTGCCGCTCCACTGAACCTGATGAAGTACGACGTATCAAGCCTCTGTGACCCAAACGTCATACTTAATCGCGTTCGCCATGGACACGTAGGCTGATCCCATGGCCAACCATGGGCAGGGACCGCACGCACGGGTGCTGGAGTCCCTGGGACCCGCGATCACGGCGGGCGCATACCCGCCCGGGAGCGTGCTGCGCACGGACGAGCTGGAACAGCGCTTCCAGGTCTCGCGCACGGTCGTCCGCGAGGTGATACGCGTCCTGGAGTCCATGCACCTGGTCAGCTCGCGGCGGCGGGTCGGCGTGACGGTGCTGCCGCCCGAGGAGTGGAACGTCTACGACCCGCAGGTCATCCGCTGGCGGCTGGCCGGCCCCGACCGGCCCCGCCAGCTGCGGTCGCTGACCGTGCTCCGCTCGGCGGTGGAGCCCGTGGCGGCGGGCCTCGCCGCGCGCCGGGCCACCCCGGAGCAGTGCGCCGAACTCACCGAGCACGCGCTCGGGATGGTGGCCACCTCGCGGGGCCAGCAACTGGACGCCTACCTGCTGCACGACATCGCGTTCCACCGCGTCGTCCTGCGCGCCTCGGGGAACGAGATGTTCGCCCGCCTCGGCGATGTCGTCGCCGAGGTGCTCACCGGCCGTACCCGGCACCAGGTGATGTTCACCGACCCGGACCCGGCCGCGGTCACGCTGCACGTCCAGGTGGCCGAGGCGGTCCGCCTGCACGACGCGGAGCGCGCGGAGGCCCTCACCCGGGAGATCGCGACGGGCGCGATGGCCGAACTGGACATCCTGGCGCCGTAGCTCGCCTCACCTGTGGAACCGCCCACGGCGTGCACGGAGAGCGCGGAGGGCCACGGCGTGCGCGGAGGGCGCGGGCGCCGAGGCGTCACTTCCCGGTCGCCGCCCCGCCGCCCTGCCCCGCCTAGCGGCCTCACCCCACCTTGCGGCCCTATCCCGCCTTGCCGCCTCACCCCACCTTGCGGCCCCATCCCGCCTTACGGCCCAGGAACCGGATCAGCGAACGCGTGGGCCGCCCCAGGGCGATCAGCAGTCCGGCGATGGGCAGCGCGAGCAGCACGATCTGCAGGCAGGCCGAGGTCATGCCGAGGATCTGGTGACCGGACGCGCCCGCGTTCTCCAGCAGCCACTGGGCCTTCCGCCAGTCGGCGGCGAGGAGCCGAGGCAGGTTGTACAGGAGGATGCCGACCTGGAGCAGGAGCACCGGGATCAGGCACAGGACCCAGAACGCGACCACGGTCTGCGGCCACCGCTTGAGCGCGCGCAGCCGCTCGTCCGCCGGGCGCCGGAGCAGGACGCGCTTGAGGATGGGTCCGATGTAGGAGAAGAGGTCGGGGATGCCGACGAGGTCGGCGACGATGTAGTAGCCGTCGAACCGCAGGGTGGGCAGCAGCTGTTGGATGATCTCCAGGTTGACGGCGACGATCGCGACCAGGAGGGGCTGGAACCCCGTCGCCCCGTACAGCGCCAACAGGCCGAGGACGAACAGCGCGTTGAAGTAGACGCCACCGAGGTCGGCCCGGATGCGGCCGGCTCTTCCGAGCCGGTAGGAGTTGGTGATGTCGGTGTAGAAGGCGGGCCAGACGAGGTAGATGCCGCAGCCCATGGCGCCGGGCCGCACTCCTCCGTACCGGCACGCCGCGCCGTGGCCCCACTCGTGGAAGACGCAGGAGGCGAGGGCCAGAAACACCACGAGGAGGACGCCGCCCGGGGCGGTGAGCACCGCCTGCAGCGCGATCCCGGTCTCCTGCGTGGTCCACACCCACGCCTCGCCGACGACGAAGACGCAGACCGCCAAGTACACCAGCAGCGGGTGGAAGAGCCACGCGAAGAGGCCGGAGACGAACCAGGTGACGCGCTCGGGCAGCACCGCGAGCCGGAAGCGGAAGGAGAGGAAAGGGTCGTTCCGGCGGGCCGGCGGGGGCGGGGAGCCGTCGCTGTAGGTGGTGACGGCGAGAGGGGCGAGCTTCTCGTCGATGAGGTACGCGACGTGCTCGGCGGTGAACCGCCGCCCGGTCTCCCGGCTCAGCTCGTCCGCCACGCGCGCCATGACGGAGCCGCCGCCCGGCGGCGCTCCCCCGTCACGCGGCGCTCCCTCGTCGTGCTCGTCATGGCGCCCCGCACGGCGTTCCTCACACCGGCCGTCCAGCGCCCGTACGACCTGGTACAGCAGGCTGGGGAGGCGCACCAGTTGCCCGTCGGGGCGGCAGACCAGGTGCGGCGGGTCGCGGTAACCGGACCCCTCGAACGCGCCGACGAGCTCGATGCCGGGCACCAGCCGGGGTTCTCCGGCCGCCTGCCCGGCCGGGGCCGGCCGCCGTCCCGCCGAGGAACCCGCTCGTCCGGCGCCCGGGACGAAGGGCAGGGTCATGGATGCGCTCCGAGAGGTGACGGGCCTTCAGGGGCGAGGACGGATGGGAGGATCGAGGTGGGCGGGCGGCGTACAACCGCCGGACCGCACCGCGTTCTTGGCGTATGCGCGCACCCCGCCACAGCGGGGGAGGACCGAGGGCGTGCGGCCCTCCCCCACCGGGCGAGTGCGGCGTTCCGTTACCGGGCCGGCGACCCGGACCGGATCAGTGGCTCGAGATGGCCGCCGGCGTGCAGGTGACGCTGGTGGTCGTGTTCTGGGACGGGAGACCGAGCGAACCGAGCAGGCCCGCGGTCTGCGGGTGGTCGAGAGACTGGCAGGACGACAGGACCGTCGTGCCGTGGTCGTGCGGGACGGGGGCGAAGACCCCACCGCCGCTGGCCGCGCTCGACGAGCTGCCGGCGGCGCTGCCGGTGCCGCCGTCGCCGGGGCCGAACGGGACGGCCATGATGCCCATGACCGTGCGCTCGGGCAGCACCTCGCCCGAGACCCCGGCGAGCTCTTCGAAGCTGATGAGGTTGTCCATTCCAATCCCTTTCTCTGGACGTGGGTCGTGCTGGATGCCCTGGGATGTACTGGATGCCCTGGCAACTGCCCTGATCGACCGCACTCGCCGGGCCTCCGCGCCCGGCCGTCGGACCGACGGGACCGGACGCTCCATCCCCGGCCGGACGGCCGCCCGGGAATGAGACCTTCGATCTCTCTGGTGGAACGCGGCGCGGACGGGCCATGCCGCGGGAACGGGTCATGTCGCATCGCCGCGCGTACGGTGAACGCGGTCGGCGGCTGCGGTTCAGCGGTCAGCGGTCAGCAGTCAGCGGTCAGCGGTCAGCGGTCAGCGGTTCAGCGGTCAATGAGTAGTGATTCCGGCGGGGATGCAGGTAACCGTGTGTCCTGGGGTGCTGGGCGCCAGCCCCAGCGCCGCCAGGAGACCGGGGCTGCCCGCGTCCTGCCGGTACTGGCAGGCGTAGACGACGGTCGTGCCGTGGTCCGTCCTGACCAGCATGGGGTACAACGACGGGTCCCCGCCGGCCGCCGCCAGGCTGGAAAGCACCGTACGCGGCGGCAGCACCTCGCCCTGCAGCGCGGCGAGCTCGCCGAAGGTCACGGCGGTTCTCATCGTCATCCCCTCCCTCCGGACGGCGCCGTCCCTGCCCGGCCCGCACGGCCCGCCCGACACCGCGGCCGGCACGCCTGCGGACCGTCCTGGCCCCGCCATCCCGCAAGGAGGCTAGCGCCGGATACGCATCGCGAGCACGGCATCCCTCGACGTCTCACTCGGACGGGTTGCGTCTCGGGCCGGATTGGGCATCTACGGCATGTCGGGCGATGAGCCGGGAAATAATGGTGACTTACAGGGAAAAATCCTTCTCGGCTGGTGTCGTGCCCAAAGAAGAAACCTTCCCGCTTCGGGCCGTTCGGCACCGGCGCCCGAACCCGAACCGACCCCGACCCCGACCGCGACGACGGCCGCCCCGCCCTTACGCCGCCGACTCCCCCGCACTCCAGTCGGTAGCGGGCCGGTGCTCGAACCACCGCTCGGCACGCTCCAGTTGCGCCGCGAGGGAGACCAGCAGCGGCTCGCCGCCCGCCGGTCCCAGCAGCTGGGAACCGAGCGGCAGGCCCTCCGCCGTGAACCCCGCGGGGACGTTCACCGCGGGCCAGCCCAGGACGTTCCACGGCCAGGCGTACGGACACGCCGTGATCATCAGCGAGTTCGTGTCCCGGCCGGAGAGCCCGTCCAGCGCCCCGACGGGCAGCGGCGGCGTGGCCGTGGTCGGCGTGAGCAGCACGTCGTAGCGGCCGAACAGCGCGCTCATGCTGCCCCGGAGCGGCGCCTCCGCCGCGCGCGCCGCGCGCAACACGGCGCCGCCGAGCACCAGTCCGCCGCGCGCGTTGAGGTGCGTCCGCCCGTCGAGCAGCCGCCGTTCGGGCACCCGGCCCGCCCACTCACGGATCCCGGACATGGACCGGGGGACGAACGTGAGGCCCACCGGCCCGAACCGCGGCTCCTCGGTGATGACTTCGTGGCCCAGCGCCTCCAGCCGCTCCGCCGTCCGCAGGGTCGCGGCCCGCACCCGGGGGTCGAGCCGGTGCCGCACCGCGGCGAACGCCGGCCGCAGCGAGAGCGCGATCCGCAGTCGCCGCGGAGGGCGCTCCAGGGCCGCCACGACGTCCACGGCAGCGGGCCGGTGCAGGTCGCCGGCGTGCGAGCCGCTCACGGCGGCCAGCAGCGACACCGCGTCCGCGACCGTGCGTGCCAGCACTCCGCCGCAGGTCAGCCCGCGGAACGCCTCGCGCTCCGGCCAGGCGGAGATCCTGCCCCGCTGCGGCTTGATCCCCACCAGGTGGGTCCAGGCGGCCGGGATGCGCACGGATCCGGCGCCGTCCGAGCCGAGGGCCGCCGGCACGATCCCGGCGGCGACGGCCGCCGCCGATCCGCCGGACGAACCCCCGGGCGTGTACGCCGTGTTCCACGGATTGCGCGTCACCCCGAACGCCGGTCCCTCGGTCACCGGCCACTGCCCCAGCTCGGGTGTGTTGGTCTTCCCGACGATCACGGCCCCCGCGGCGCGGAGTCGGCGTACGGCCTCGCTGTCGGCCCGCTTCACCGGGAAGTCGCCGGGACAGCCGAAGGCGGTGGGCAGTCCGGCCACGTCCATGTCGTCCTTGACGGCGACGGGTACCCCGAGCAGCGCTCCCCGCTCCCCCGCCCGCAGCCGCCGGTCGGCCGCGTCGGCGTCCCGCAGGGCTCCCTCGTCCCGGACCCACCGAAAAGCGTTGAGCGTCCCCTGCGTCACGTCGATCCGCCGCAGCGCCTCCAGCGCCGATTCCCTCGCGGACACCTCGCCCCGAGCCAACGCGCGCCCCAGCCCCACGACCCCGTCCGGCTCACCGCTCCCGAACTCCGCCATCGCGCACCCCTTCCCGCCGGACCCTTCTCTCACGGTAGGCGCGGCCGCCGGCAATTCCCGTCGCTCGTGCGGGTTTCCGCCGGTACATTCTCCGAAAACCACCCGCCGCCGTCCCGGCGCGGCCGAACGAACCGGAAAAAGCTCCATGCACAGCCGTCCCGCTCCGCGTACCACCACACTCTGGCGCCCTGTCGGGCCCAAGGAGCTGGCTCTGCTGGAGGAGCTCGACTGGCGTGCCTGGCCGCCGCGGCTGCCGGAGCAGCCGATCTTCTATCCGGTGCTCAACGAGGACTACGCGGTCAGGATCGCCCGGGACTGGAACGTCCGCCACGACGGAGCCGGCCACGTCACCCGTTTCGAGGTGGATGCGGAATTCCTGACCCGTTACCCGGTGCGCCAGGCAGGCGGACGGACGATTCTGGAGCTGTGGGTGCCCGCGGAGGAGCTCGAGGTCTTCAACGAGCACATCATCGGGAAGATCGAGGTCGTGCGTTCCTTCTCGTGACGGCGTGCCGCCCACCCGGCGCGGCCTGGACTCGAACACTTCCCGGAAGGGTTCCCCCACCCAAGAACGGGGGGTTTCCCTGATGTTGCGGGACGGCCGCGTCAACCACCCTTGTGGTCATGACGCATACCGCCCGTTCGGGCCTCCTCCTCGCCCTGTCCGTCTCGGCCGTGGCCGCCACCCTCTCCGCCGTGCCCGCGCACGCCGCGGGCGGTTCGGCTCCAGAGCTCCGCTGGAGACCCTGCGCGCAGGAGAACGGGCCGGCCCGGCAGGAGTGCGCCGAGCTCTCCGTGCCGCTGGACTACCGGGATCCGGACGGGCCGCGGACCCGGCTCGGCGTGTCACGGGTGCTCAGCGACCGGCCCGAGGCCCGGCGGGGCACGCTGATCGTCATTCCCGGCGGCCCCGGCAGCTCGGGGACGCAGCGGCTGACCCAGAAGGGGAAGGCGCTCCAGAAGGAACTGGGCGGCGCCTACGACCTCGTGGCCCTGGATCCGCGGGGGCTCGGCGCGAGCGACCGCACGGGCTGCGGACTGAGCGACGAGGACCGGGACCTCGTCAACCTCCGCCCCTGGCCGGGGCCGGGCGGCGACGTCTCGGACAGCGTGCGCCGCGCCCGCCGCATCGCCGACGCCTGTGCGCGTAACGGCGGCCCGCTGCTGCGCAGCATGAGCACGGCCGACGAGGTACGCGACATCGACTCCTTCCGGCAGGCGCTGGGCGAGGAGAAGCTCTCCGCCTGGGGCTCGTCGTACGGCACGTACGTCGCCGTGCAGTACGCGCAGAAGTACCCGCACCGCACCGACCGCTGGGTGCTCGACAGCAACGGTGACCCGGACCCGAGGCGGGTGGCCCGCGGCTGGTCGGCGAACATGTCGCGGGCCATGGAGCTCCGGTTCCCCGACTTCGCCCGGTGGGCCGCCGACCCCGCCCGGGAGAAGGACGGTCCGGAGGGCGGCGGCGGGCTCCGCCTCGCCGAGAACGCCGGGGACGTCCGGCCGATGGTCCTCGCCCTGGCGGAGCGGCTCGACCGCCACCCGAAGCCGACGACCACGCCCGGCAAGCCGCTCACCGGCAACCGGCTGCGGCAGGCGCTGCAGCTGGCGATGTACAGCGACAAGGCCTTCGCCGGCACCGCGCAACTGATCAAGGACGCCCGCGACCCGGAGGCGACGCCGGTCCTGCCGTCCGCGCTGGCCGGGTCCGTGCCCGAGCACGAGGCGGCCGTGACGATCGCCACGATATGCAACGACGTCCGGTGGCCGCGGCGTTCCATACCGGCGGCCACCCGGGACGTGGTGGCCGACCGCGCGCGGTACCCCCTGACCGGAGGCCTGTCGGTCGGTGTCTTCCCGTGCGCCTTCTGGAAGTGGGCCCCCGCCGAGAAGCCCACCCGCGTCACCTCGGACGGCCCGTCGAACATCCTGATGATCCAGAACCTGCGCGACCCCGCGACACCGTACTTCGGCGCGCTGAAGATGCGGGAGGCGCTGGGGCAGCGGGCCCGGATGGTGACGGTGGACAAGGGGGGCCACGGCGTGTACCTGGGCGAGGGGAACGCCTGCGGCGACCGGAAGGTCACCGACTTCCTCCTCACCGGGGAGCGTCCCGGGGAGGACGTGGTCTGCGCCCGCTAGCCGCACCCGGGCCGGCCTCTCTCCTCCGCCGCTCCCGTCAGAACAGCTGTCCCTGCCCGTCCATCGGCGGCTCCTCCGGGTCGAAGAGCCGGGGCTCGGTGGCCAGGAGGGGTGCGGAGCGGCGGGAGCCCGGGCAGGAGACCAGCTCGTAGGAGACCCGCCGGCCGGGCGGGTCGTGACGGGCGTAGCGACCGCCCACGACGGCGATCTCGCGGGAGCAGACGGGGCAGGTGCGGCGGGGTGCGGACATCGGTCCAGTGTCGCAAATCCACCGGACGGGGAGGGAGCGGTCAGAAACTCTCGGTGGGCACGTGGGAGCCCCAGACCTCGCGGAGCGCCCCGCAGACCTCACCCACCGTGGCCCGGGCGCGCAGCGCCTCCTTCATCGGGGGCAGGACGTTCTCGGACGTCCCGGACGCCGCCTCCCGGAGCCGGGTGAGGGCGGTGTCCACCGCCCGCCGGTCACGGGCCGCGCGCAGGGCGGCGAGGCGTTCGCACTGCCGGGCCTCGATGGCGGGGTCGACGCGGAGGGGTTCGTACGGCTCCTCCTCGTCGAGCCGGAAACGGTTGACGCCGACGACCACGCGGTCGCCGTCGTCGGTCTCCCGGGCGATGCGGTAGGCGTTGCGTTCGATCTCCGCCTTCTGGAAGCCGCGCTCGATGGCGGCCACCGCGCCGCCCATGTCGTCGATCCGGGTCATGAGGCCGAGGACGGCCCGCTCCAGGTCGTCGGTGAGGGACTCCACGGCGTAGGAGCCGGCGAACGGGTCGACCGTCGCGGTCACGTCGGTCTCGTGGGCGAGGACCTGCTGGGTGCGCAGGGCGAGGCGGGCGGCCTTGTCGGTGGGGAGGGCGATGGCCTCGTCGTAGGAGTTGGTGTGCAGGGACTGGGTGCCCCCGAGCACGGCCGCGAGGGCCTGGACGGTCACCCGGACCAGGTTCACCTCCGGCTGCTGGGCGGTGAGTTGGACACCGGCCGTCTGGGTGTGGAACCGCAGCATCTGCGACCGGGGGCTGCGGGCGCCGAACCGGTCGCGCATCACGCCGGCCCAGATCCGGCGGGCGGCGCGGAACTTGGCGACCTCTTCGAGGAGGGTGGTCCTGGCGACGAAGAAGAAGGAGAGCCGGGGGGCGAAGTCGTCGACGTCCATGCCGGCGGCGACGGCGGTGCGGACGTACTCGATGCCGTTCGTCAGCGTGAAGGCGATCTCCTGCGCGGGCGAGGCACCGGCCTCGGCCATGTGGTAGCCGGAGATGGAGATGGTGTTCCACCGGGGCAGCTCGGTGTTGCAGTA
>NZ_JAIQLH010000072.1 GCF_020037025.1 Streptomyces huiliensis
TGTTCCACCGGGGCAGCTCGGTGTTGCAGTAGCGGAAGATGTCGGAGGTGAGACGCAGTGTGGGAGCGGGCGGAAAGATATAGGTGCCCCGGGCGATGTACTCCTTGAGGACGTCGTTCTGGACGGTCCCGGTCAGCCGGTCCGCGGGCACGCCCTGTTCCTCGGCCACGATCTGGTACATGAGCAGCAGCAGGGCGGCCGGGGCATTGATGGTCATGGAGGTGGAGACCCGGTCCAGGGGGATGCCGTCGAAGAGGACCTGCATGTCCTCGACGGAGTCCACGGCGACGCCGACCTTGCCGACCTCGCCCCGCGCCTCGGGCGCGTCGGAGTCGTGGCCCATCTGGGTGGGGAGGTCGAAGGCGACGGACAGGCCGTGGCCGCCGTGGGCGATGAGCTGCCGGTAGCGGGCGTTGGACTCGGCGGCGGTGCCGAAGCCCGCGTACTGCCGCATGGTCCAGGGCCGCCCGGTGTACATGGTGGGGTGGACGCCGCGGGTGAAGGGGTACGCGCCGGGTTCGCCGAGGCGGGCGGCGGTGTCCCGGCCTTCGAGGTCCGCCGGCCCGTAGACGGGCCTGATGCCGAGGCCCGACTCGGTGGTCCGGGTCCGGGTGGTTTCCGACTCCTGTGCCATGGGCTGACGCCTCCCGCCGACCTCGTACAGAGGACCCGGACTGTAGCGACGGCCGGGCGGCACTGTCAGGGGACGCGCAGGCCGGAGAGGGGGGAAGGTGAGGGAGAGGAGGGAAGGGGGAGCGCGGGCAGGGCCGGGGGGACGCACCCCGCCCGCGCTGTTGCGCGGAGCCTGCGGCATGGGGGGAACTGCGGCTTCCGCGCGGCCGATGACCAGTCGGCCCACTCCCTACAGCGCCGTGGTCCCGGAAAGCGTCACACCCGGGGAGCCGGGCTGGGAAACGTCCCGCCGTACCCGGTCAGTGCCCGGCCGCGCGGCCGGACCGCCCACCGTGAGCGGCGGCGCCCCCGTCGTCCCCGTCGCCTCCGCCCCCGTGCTCCTCTTCGTCGTCCTCGCTGCCGTCGTCCTCCTCGCTCCCGTCTCCGCCACCGCCACCGCCACCGCCACCGCCACCGCCACCGCCACCGCCACCGCCACCGCCTCCGTCCCCGTCCCCGGAGACCTGGTCGTGGTCGTGGACGAGGCGGGTGCAATAGGCGCGGACGCCGGAGGGGCCGCCGGCCTGGCGTTCGAGGGCGCGGACGGCGTCCTCGTCCGCCTGCTCGCGCCACTTCCCTCGGGCGAGGTAGTCGCGGCAGAGTCCGGCGGCCTGTTCGGGGTCTCCGCCGGCGTCCCCGCGGTACGGGGAGGCCGTCTCCTCGTCCCGTTCGTCGCCCGCGCCGGGCCGGGATGGGGACCGTTCGCCCGGGTGAGGGGTGCCTCGGCCGGAGGGCGAAGAGGTGGCGGAGGGCGGGCGGACGGGCGCGTCCGCGTCCTTCCCGTCGCGCCCGTCCTCGGCGTGGCCGCCGGACGGGGCGTCGGACGCGGAGCCGAAGGGCCGGGGCCGGGCGGTGTGCGGGCCGTGTCCGCCCACGGTGCCCGCCCGGTCGTCGACCGCGGCCGGTTCGCGGCCGGCGGCGGTGAAGGGGGTGGGTACGGCGACGACGCCGGAGAGGACGGCGATGCCGCTCAGCGCACACGCGGCCAAGACCGCGACCAGCACGGCCCGGGCGGGGCGGCGGCGCGGCAGGGAGCGGGCTCCCGGACGTCCCGAGCCCTCGCTCCGGCTGTGCGGGCCGCTGCCTCGTCCGGACGGCCCGGTCGGCCCCGTCGGCCCGGACGGCCCAGGCCGACCCGGCCGGCGCGCGCGGCCGGGCTCCCGGTCCCGGCCGTGGTCCGTCACGAGAGCGGGGGCGGCTGCGGGCGCG
>NZ_JAIQLH010000073.1 GCF_020037025.1 Streptomyces huiliensis
GGCGCCCCGCTCGGCGAGAGCTGGGAGGCGCCGACGCTCCGCGCGGCGGCGGAGGAGCACCTGGCGGCCGGCGACACCGACCTCGCCGCCCGCCACCTGCGCGCCGCTGTGCTCCGCGCCGACGACTCGCCGCAGGGCCTCGCGGACCGGCTGGCCACCGCGGCCGTCGCCTGGCGGCTCGACCCGCCGGGCGTCGTCATCCAGCTCAGGGCCCTCACCGGCCACGCCCGCACCGGGCTGCTGCCGCCCCGCGCGACCCTGCACCTCGTCCAGGCCCTGCTGTGGCACGGCCGGGAGGAGGAGGCGATCAGTGCCGCCGAGGTGCTGCCCGCCGAGGACGCGGACCCGCGGTACGCCACCGAGCTCGCCGTCACCCGCCTCCGCCTGGCCCACACCTATCCCGGCACCCTCCCCTGGATGCCCGCGGTCCTCCGCCAACCGGCCCCCGCGCCCGCCGTCGGCCGGCCGGAAGCCGCGGAGGTCACGGAAGACGCGGAGGTCGCGGAGGTCGCCGCGGCACGCGCCCTGCACACCGCCCTGACCGGCGGCGACCCCGACGCCGTGGCCGGCGCGGCGGAACGCGTCCTGCGCACCCCCGGCGTCGTCGACCACCGCCCGGACGCCGTGGTCGTCGCCGTGCAGGCGCTGGTGCATATCGACCGTCTGGACAGCGCGGACGCCTGGTGCGACCGGTTCCTCGCCGTCCGCTCCGGTCCCCCGACCCCCGTCCGGGAGGCCCTGCTGCACCAGACCAGGTCGTTCGTCCTGCTGCGCCGCGGCGAGCTCGCCGCGGCCCGCGAGCACGGCGGCCGCGCCCTGGACCTGATGCCGGAGGCGGGGTGGGGAACGGCCCTCGCCTTCCCGCTGGCCGTGCTGGCCGAGGCGCACACCGCCCTCGGGGAGCACGACACGGCCGCCGAACTGCTGGACCGGCCGCTCCCCGAGGCGACGCACCGGACGATCTTCGCCGTCCACCACCAGTACGTCCGCGGCCTGCACCACCTCGCCCTGGACCGGCCGCGCGAGGCCCTGGCCTGCTTCGTCTCCTGCGGCGAGACCCTGCGCTCCTGGGGACTCGACACGCCGTCCCTTGCGCCCTGGCGCACCGGCGCCGCCGAGGCCTGGCTGGCCCTGGGCCGTCCCGAGCGGGCCGTCCGGCTGCTGGACAACCGGGACGCCGCCCCCGTCCACCGTCGGCCCCGGGTCCGCGCCGGCGCGCTGCGCGTCCTGGCCGCGGCCGAACCGCCGGAGCGCCGCCCGGCGACGCTCGCCCGGGCCCTGGAGCTGTACCGGGTCTGCGGCGACCGGCACGGCGCCGCGCGCGTCCAGGCCGCCCTCGACCGGATCCGTACCCCCGAACCCCCCGTAGTCCTCACCGGCGCCGAGCGCCGGGTGGCCGCCCTCGCAGCCCGGGGCCTGTCCAACCGGGAGGTCGCGGCCGAGCTGTCCATCGCGGTGAGCACGGTCGAGCAGCACCTCACCCGCGTCTACCGCAAGTACCGCATCAAGCACCGCCGCGACCTGCGCACCCGCCTGACCGCCGGCACCTGAAGGCCCTCGATACAAAGCGAGCGGGCCCGCACATCCGAAGATGTGCGGGCCCGCTCAGAGCCGTAAGGCTCAGACCGGCAAGTAAGAGGACTTACTTGTTGATCTTGGTGACCTGGCCGGCGCCGACGGTGCGGCCGCCCTCACGGATGGTGAAGCGCAGGCCCTCCTCCATCGCGACGGGCTGGATCAGGGAGACGGACATCTCGGCGTTGTCGCCGGGCATGACCATCTCCGTGCCCTCCTTGAGGGTCACAACACCGGTCACGTCAGTCGTACGGAAGTAGAACTGCGGACGGTAGTTGTTGAAGAACGGGGTGTGACGGCCACCCTCGTCCTTCGACAGGATGTAGGCCGTGGCCTCGAACTCGGTGTGCGGGGTGACCGAACCCGGCTTGATGATGCACTGGCCGCGCTCGACGTCCTCGCGCTTGATGCCACGGAGGAGCAGACCGACGTTCTCACCGGCCTGGCCCTCGTCGAGCAGCTTGCGGAACATCTCGATACCGGTGACCGTGGTGGTGGTCTTCTCGGTCTTGATGCCGATGATGTCGACGGTCTCGTTGACCTTCAGGACACCGCGCTCGATACGACCGGTGACGACGGTGCCACGACCGGTGATCGTGAAGACGTCCTCGATCGGCATCAGGAACGGCTTGTCGACGTCACGCTCGGGCTGCGGGATGTTCTCGTCGACGGCGTTCATGAGGTTCATGACCGACTGGCCCCACTCGGCGTCGCCCTCGAGCGCCTTCAGCGCCGAGACCTTGACGACCGGAGCGTCGTCGCCCGGGAACTCGTACTCGTTGAGGAGCTCACGGACCTCGAGCTCGACGAGCTCCAGGATCTCCTCGTCGTCCACCATGTCGGCCTTGTTCAGGGCGACGACGATGTACGGAACGCCGGACTGGCGGGCCAGGAGCACGTGCTCCTTGGTCTGCGGCATCGGACCGTCGGTCGCGGCGACCACGAGGATCGCGCCGTCCATCTGGGCGGCACCGGTGATCATGTTCTTGATGTAGTCCGCGTGACCCGGGCAGTCGACGTGGGCGTAGTGACGCGACTCGGTCTGGTACTCGACGTGCGCGATGGAAATGGTGATACCGCGCTGCCGCTCCTCAGGCGCCTTGTCGATCTGGTCGAACGGCGTGAAGGGGTTCAGCTCCGGGTGCGCGTCGTGCAGCACCTTGGTGATCGCCGCGGTAAGAGTGGTCTTACCGTGGTCGACGTGACCGATGGTGCCGATGTTGACGTGCGGCTTAGTCCGCTCGAACTTCGCCTTCGCCACTGGGGTCCTCCTGGGAGTGGTTCTGTACGCCTGCTTCACGGCGCCAGGGATCTTTGCTGGGGTGCCGCCCGGCGGGGCACCCGCCGCGCGCCGAGGGGATCCGGAGACCGGTTCCTCACGATTCGCGGCGGTATGCCCCGACGGTCGGTGTCAAGCCTAAGGCGTCAGCCCCGTCTGTGGAGACGGGAGCCGGGTACTACTCGCCCTTGGCCTTCGCGATGATCTCCTCGGCGACGTTCCGGGGAACCTCGGCGTAGGAGTCGAACTGCATCGAGTAGCTTGCGCGACCCGACGTCTTGCTGCGGAGGTCTCCGACGTAGCCGAACATCTCCGACAGCGGAACCAGGCCCTTGACGAGCTTGGCGCCGTGACGGTCCTCCATGGCCTGGATCTGGCCACGGCGGGAGTTGATGTCACCGATCACGTCACCCATGTAGTCCTCGGGAGTGGTGACCTCGACGGACATCATCGGCTCGAGCAGAGCCGGCGACGCCTTGCGGGCACCCTCCTTGAACGCCATGGAACCGGCGATCTTGAAGGCGAGCTCGGAGGAGTCGACGTCGTGGTAGGCACCGTCGAGCAGCGTCACCTTGACGCCGGTCAGCGGGTAGCCGGCCAGGACACCGAACTCCATGGCCTCCTGGCAGCCCGCGTCCACCGACGGGATGTACTCCCGCGGGATGCGGCCACCGGTGACCTTGTTCTCGAACTCGTAGCCGTCGCCCTCAAGAGGCTCGATCGCGATCTGGACCTTCGCGAACTGACCGGAACCACCGGTCTGCTTCTTGTGGGTGTAGTCGATACGCTCGACGGCCTTGCGGATCGTCTCGCGGTACGCGACCTGCGGCTTGCCGACGTTGGCCTCGACCTTGAACTCACGGCGCATACGGTCGACCAGCACGTCGAGGTGCAGCTCGCCCATACCCGCGATGATGGTCTGGCCCGTCTCCTCGTCCGTGTGGACCTGGAAGGAGGGGTCCTCCTCGGCCAGGCGCTGGATGGCGACACCCAGCTTCTCCTGGTCGCCCTTGGACTTGGGCTCGATCGCGACCTGGATGACCGGCGCCGGGAAGTCCATGGACTCCAGGATCACCGGGTTCGCGGCGTCGCAGAGGGTCTCACCGGTGGTGGTCTGCTTCAGACCCATGACGGCGACGATGTCGCCGGCACCCACCGAGTCGATCTCCTCACGCTTGTTCGCGTGCATCCGGTAGATCTTGCCGATGCGCTCCTTCTTGCCCTTCACGGAGTTCTGCACCTGAGTGCCGGCCTCCATGCGGCCCGAGTAAACCCGGACGAAGGTGAGCTTGCCGAGGTGCGGGTCGCTCATGATCTTGAACGCGAGGCCCGCGAACGGCTCGTCGTCGGACGGCTTGCGCTTGACGACCTCGTCGGGGTTGTTGACGGCGTGGCCCTCAACAGCCTCGATGTCCAGCGGCGACGGCAGGTAACGGACCACGGCGTCGAGCAGGGGCTGAACGCCCTTGTTCTTGAACGCGGTACCGCAGAACACCGGGGTGACGGTGACGGAGTCGCCGCCGCCACGGGACGCCAGCGTGATGCGGCGGATGGCCGCCATCAGCTGCTCCTCGGTGGGCTCCTGGCCCTCGAGGAACAGCTCCATCATCTGGTCGTCGTTCTCGGCGACGCCCTCGAGGAGCTTGCCGCGCCATTCCTCGGCAGCCTCGATGTGGGTGTCCGGGATGTCGACGACGTCGTACATCTCGCCCTTGGCGGCCTCGGCGGACCAGACCAGCGCCTTCATCTGGACGAGGTCGACCACGCCCTTGAAGTCGGCCTCGGCACCGATCGGCAGCTGCATGACCAGCGGAACCGCGCCCAGGCGGTCGACGATCATGTCGACACAGCGGTGGAACTCGGCACCGGTGCGGTCGAGCTTGTTGACGAAGCAGATACGCGGCACGCCGTAGCGGTCCGCCTGACGCCAAACGGTCTCGGACTGCGGCTCAACACCGGCAACGCCGTCGAACACCGTCACGGCACCGTCGAGCACGCGCAGCGAGCGCTCCACCTCGACCGTGAAGTCGACGTGGCCCGGGGTGTCGATGATGTTGATGGTGTGGTCGACGTTGTTCAGCGGCCAGTGGCAGGTCGTCGCGGCGGACGTGATGGTGATGCCGCGCTCCTGCTCCTGCTCCATCCAGTCCATCGTGGCAGCGCCGTCGTGGACTTCACCGATCTTGTACGAGACACCGGTGTAGAACAGGATCCGCTCGGTGGTGGTCGTCTTGCCCGCGTCGATGTGGGCCATGATCCCGATGTTGCGGACCTTGGCCAGGTCAAGCGAAGTGGTGGCCATATGGCTCAGTCTTCTCTCGGTTCTCGATGGGGGTAGCGACTACCAGCGGTAGTGCGCGAAGGCCTTGTTGGACTCGGCCATCTTGTGCGTGTCCTCACGCTTCTTGACCGAGGCGCCGAGACCGTTCGAGGCGTCCAGCAGCTCGTTCATGAGGCGCTCGGTCATGGTCTTCTCGCGACGGGCGCGGGAGTAACCGACGAGCCAGCGCAGCGCCAGGGTGGAGGCGCGGCCCGGACGGACCTCGACCGGCACCTGGTAGGTCGCGCCACCGACACGGCGGGACTTGACCTCGAGGGCGGGCTTGACGTTCTCAAGCGCGCGCTTCAGCGTGATGACCGGGTCGTTGCCGGTCTTCTCGCGGAGACCCTCCATGGCGCCGTACACGATGCGCTCGGCGGTGGAGCGCTTGCCGTGCAGAAGGATCTTGTTGATCAGGGACGTGACCAGAGGAGAGCCGTAGACCGGGTCGATGATGACCGGGCGCTTCGGGGCGGGGCCCTTACGAGGCATTCTTACTTCTCCTTCTTGGCGCCGTAGCGGCTGCGAGCCTGCTTGCGGTTCTTGACGCCCTGGGTGTCGAGCGAGCCACGGATGATCTTGTAGCGAACGCCCGGCAGGTCCTTCACACGGCCGCCGCGCACGAGCACGATCGAGTGCTCCTGCAGGTTGTGGCCCTCACCCGGAATGTAAGCGGTGACCTCGATGCCGCTGGTCAGACGCACACGCGCGACCTTACGCAGGGCCGAGTTCGGCTTCTTCGGGGTGGTCGTGAAAACACGCGTGCAGACGCCACGACGCTGGGGCGAACCCTCGAGTGCGGGCGTCTTGTTCTTCTCGACCTTGTCCTGCCGGCCCTTTCGGACCAGCTGCTGGATCGTAGGCACCGTTTCTCCGGTTTCTGTGTGCCGATCACGATAAAACTAACCTGGGACTAGCGCCCGACCCACGCGGTCGGGTGTGTCGAAGGCTGCATACCCCCGCCGACGGCGGTTCGGCGCAGATTTCGGTGTCGTTGAACCGTTCGGGACCACGGAGGACCGTCCGGACCCGGTCTCTTGCGCGGTTCGAAGGCACGCACAAGAGCCCAGGGACACCCCAGGCACAAGGTCAGAGCGTACCTACCGCATGGGCTGCGGTCAAAACAAATGCACACGCGGAGGACGTACCGATGTGCGTCTTATGTCCAGTATGGACGGACGTTCGGTGCTGTCGCGCGGAGGGTCCGGGGGCCGCGGGTTGCCGCGGGGGCGGGGAGCCGCGGGGCCGCGGGGGCCGCGGGCGGGCCTCAGCTCCGCCGGGAGACCCCGGTGCCGCGCTGCCCGGCCCCGCGCTGCCCGCGCGCTCCCGTTCCCGCCTCGGCCGCCCCACTGACCGCCAGGATCATCTCCGTCATCTCCACGAACTGCCGGCGATGGCTGCCTGGGATGCCGAGCAGCACGGCCGCCTCCTCCGGACTCACCCGCCCCCGGCCGCCGGCCGCCGGCTCCTCGCCGCCGGAGCCCGGCAGGGGTAGTTCCGACTCGGAGGCCCGGCCGGACCGGATCAGCATGTCGCGCAGGCCGACGCCGAGCACCCGGGCCAGGCCGCGCATGGTGTCCAGGTCCGGCATGCTCTGCCGCTGGAGCAGCCGGGTGACCGCGGCCCGGTGCACACCGGCGTCCTCGGCCAGCCGCGTCCGGCCGCCGCCGCGCGGGCTGTCGATGTCGTACCCGCGTTCTCGCATCAGGTCCTCGACCCAGGCCGCGAACCGTTCGATTTCCGTACCCCTGTTGGCCATTCGGCACACTCCCTCCGCACTACAGACCCTACCGGGCGTTCGCGCACGCAAGGACAGGGTGCGTAAGACGTCTCAAACTTTGGCGAACAAGGTGCGTAGGCGTCGCGAAGATGATGTGTGTTGCGCGCTCGCACGCACGGTCGATACTGTGGCGGCAGGAACGAGCGCCCCAGGGCTCTCCCCTACCTCTCCTTTTCTTCACGCCTGCGGTCGCACCCCCGCCCCGCCCGGCACCGCCTCTCGCCCCTCACCCGCGTCGCACCTCGCACCCCTCCCACCCCCGCGCCTCCCACCCCTCGCACCTCGCATCCCCGCAGGAGCAGCCATGACCGACAGCCCCAGCCGCCCCCGAAGCGCCGCTGTATGGCTGGGCGTTCTCCGCCGCCAGTTCCCCGAGCTGAGCAAGGAGCTCGCCCCGAGCCGCGGTACCGCCCTCTCCCCCACCGGCCGCCGTACCCGCTCGGCGCCCGGCGCGGCCGTCCGCCTCTTCGTCTCCGACACCATCCGCGACATCACCGACGGCGTGATCGAGCTGGAGGAGGCGGTCTGCGAGCGGCTGCGGCTGCCGCGCCCGCCGCGCGGCACGGTGGACCAGCGGCTCGTCCGGATCACCGCCCTGCTGGACCGGGCCGCCGCGGATCCCGTCCTCGACGAACACATCCGGAACGAGGCCCGCCGGATGGCCGGGCGCTGCTCGGCCGCGCTGGGCGAGGCGGACCCGCCGGTCCGGGTGGAGGGCCGCTGCCGGCACTGCGGCTCGGTGTCGCTCCGCGTCTTTCCCCAGCGCGAGTCCGTCCTGTGCGTCAACCCGGGCTGCCGGTGCTCCGACGCGGCCTGCGGCTGCCGGACGGACGCCTCCCACCGGCACGAGTGGACGCGGGCGGAGTGGCGGCAGGCGACGGCCGCGGGCGCGGCGGACGAGACCGAGGGGAACGCCTGATGCTGAAGATGCCGGCTGTCCCGGCCGCCACCACCCTCATCACCACCGCCATGGCGGCACGCGAGGCGGGGGTGAGCCAGGACGCGGTACGGAAGTGGGTGCAGCTCGGCCACCTCACGCCGACGGCCCGGCAGGGCCGCGCGAACCTCTTCCGCCTGGAGGACGTCTTCGCCGCCGAGCGCGCCACGCGCCGGGTCCGCGCGCTCCACCCCCCGGTCTGATCCCGGGTCACACGCTCACACCACCAAGGCGCCCCGCCCACCCGGCGGGGCGCCTCCGCGCGTACGCCTCCGCCCCTCAGTCCTCGGCCTGGTGGATGCGGAACACCCGGGCGTGAGCGGCCCCGCCCTCGGCCTCCATCGTCTGCACCGCCTCCTGCCAGCCGCTGACGAACCCGTCCCGCTCGGCGTCGTCCGTGACCCGGGCGGCGACCTTCCCCACGACGGCGGTCAGCGCCTGGGCCACCTCGTCGGTGAACGCCCCCGCGTGCCCGGACTCCGCCGCCACCTCGACCGTGGCCGCCACGACATCGGCGAGACGGTCGCTGTGCGCGCTCACCGGATGACTCCCCCACGCATCACGAACCGCTCGCTCATGCCACCCCCAGGTGCCGTTTCGTCCCGTTGTCAGCCCGCCCCCCGTGACACACCCCCGCCGGCCCCGCCACTGCTGGAGCAGGCCGACCAAACGTGCGTGCGATCGCCCATAACCTAACCCGAGATACTGACAGTCCGTCCTGGAAGACCAACCGTGCGCGACCGCGAGGCGTCGAGCGCGCGGACCAACGACTGGACGGCGGAAGACGATCGAGGGTGGGGAGACGGAACGTGTGGGGGCGGAAACGACGGCTGTCGGACGCGGAGCGGCGGCTCGCTGCCGCGATGGCGGCGGCGGAAGAGGTACGCCGGCGCCTGGCCGAGGCGGCCGAGCGCATCGACGGCCTCCATCGCGCGCTCCTCGCGGTCTGCGGCCACGGGGACGGTATGCCCACCAGCTCGACGCGGGAGGCACTCGCCGAGGTGCCGGGCACGCTGGAGAGCTGCCGGGGGTTGTTCGCCGACTACCTGCAGGTGCGTGACGAGTGGACGCACCCGGCGGTCTCCGACCCGGACCACGTCGATCGCGCCGCCTACTATTTCGAGTCCTGGGCCGAACAGGCCGACGAGCCCGCGAACCAGCTGGAGGAGCTGCTCGCCGCCCTGACGGAGGTCCGGACGAAGCTCCAAGAACTCCAGATCGCCCTCCCACCCGTCCGCGCCCGCACCCACGCAGCGGTGACAGCAGCGCGCAACGACCTGCTCTGGGCGAGGAGCTCGTTCCCGGGCCGGTTCGCCCTGGAGGCCCGCCTCAACGCCCTCGCCGACCGACTGCGCGAGCTGGACGCCGGCCGCGTCGAAATCAACGACGACGAGGACGACGTCACCGACTGGTACCGCGAGGTGGAGACGGGCGCGGCGGAGGTCCGCGACGCGCTGTCGAGACCGCTCAGCTTCGAAGATCGCTGAGGAAGGCGGCCCAGGCGGGGGCGGGTATGAGGAGGGCAGGGCCGTGGGGGCGTTTGGAGTCGCGGAGGGGGACAACAGGGCTGTTGCTGCCGACGCTGTCGGCGACTTACAGGCAGCTGTTGCCGTGGTCGCCGCCTCCCCCGCTGTAACTGCTCTTCCGCCAGACCGCGGCACTCAGGTCAAGCGCTCTGCTCATGTGCGTACTCCTCTGCAACCGACGTGATCAGCGACAAGGACTCGGCTGGGGACAACGCCACAGCCGAGGCGAAGTCGTAAGAAAGTTCGCACTTCTCCACCACGGACGGGTCGTCCAGGAGGCTCCCGCTCCAGTGTCCTTCGCTGTACGCAACCGGTGGCGCGTCCTCGAACGTCATGAGCGTGAGCGCACCGTCCAGCAAGGGAGTACCCGCGTCGAACGGCAAGACCTGCAACCCGATGTGCCGCTGGCGCGCCAATGCGGCGATGTGCGTGAGCTGCTCATGCATCGCGGCAGCGCTCCCGACCTTGCGACGGATGACGCTCTCGTCGAGGAGAGTCCACAACAGGGGCTTTGTCGGACCGTGAAGGATGTGAGCCCGCGCCAAGCGGCTCGTCACCCGAGACTCGATGTCTTCCTCGCTCGTGAAAGGGCGTCCTCCCAGGAAGACGGCGCGCGCATAGGCGGCCGTCTGCAAAAGACCCGGCACGAAAATCGGGGCGTACTCCCTGATGCCGGTAGCCACCCCCTGGAGGTAGAACACCTCCCGGCAGCAGTTGGCGTTCGACGGGGCGTCGATGAGCTCTTCACACATCCGCGCGAACAACCCGTCGGTCCCCAGCACCGCGTCGATCCTCACGGCGATCTCTAGTTGGGGCTTGCGAATCGCCTTTTCGAACTGGCCGATGTAAGAGCCGGAGCAGATCACCCTCCTGCCCAGCTCGTCCTGTGACAGCTTCGCGGCCTCGCGCCGACGCTTCAGTTCCCTGCCGAAGAAGCGCCAGCCGAACTTCGGCGGGCTGTACCGCGACTCGCTGCCGGCCTTGGCCATAGGTTAACTCCCTTTGCGCACAGTGCAGTTGTACGGACGAAGACCCTTCCGAGGCTATCGACGGCGCCCCAAGCTGGAAGTCACATCGGCAAGCACAACCCGAAGGGAACCCTCCATGACGTACCGCGAAGGCGCCTACGTGGTGGACACGCGCAGCGCGAAGCTCGCACAGGTCATGGCGCAGGCGGACGGCAGCGTGTACGTCAGACCGCCGCGCGGCGGCCGGGAGTGGGAAGCGCCGGCGGAGGCGCTGCGTCTGGCGACGCGGGACGAGCGGGTGGCGGCGGGACTGACAGGGGGGCCGCGGTGAGCGGGGCGGGCGCCGTGCGGACGGAGACGGGCCGGCTCGTCCTGAACTGCGCACACCGGGAGGGCTGGACGCCCACCCCGGACGGAGTCCGCCGCTGCGCCGCATGCGGCGTGGAGCGGTACGGCGAGTACGGGCCGCTGCGACTGAGGGGCGACACCGACCACTCGGCCGCGCCGGCGGTGGCCGCGTGAACATCGCCCCCAGCTTCGTCACGTACGCGGACGTGTCGACCGTCCGCCCCGGCGCCGTACTCGTCGCGCCCTGGCGGACGCCGTACAGCGCGCAGGAGGCGCTCGTCACGCTGACCGTCTCGGCGGACGGTGAGAGCGCGGAGGGCCGCTTCTCCCCGCCAGCACACCGCCCGGACCCGCCGCGGGCGGAGCCGCCCCCGCTCGTCGACGTCACGACACTCGGGGACATCTCCTCGACCCGCCTCACCGAAGCGGAGTTCTGCCGGGACACCGGCACGCGCTTCGATCCCGTGGAGTTCGCCCTCGGCGTCAGACTGCGCGGGGTGCGGCAACTGGCGGACGGCAGACGGCGCTACGGCAGGGCGGTCTGGTTCCAGGGGCTCGACGGGGACCCGTCGTGGGCGTGCGCGCTGTTCCGGGCCGAGCCGGAGCTGACGACGCTCGTCTGGCAGGGCGGCCCGCGGCGCCTCTGGGACGAGGTGGAGGCGGCGTACGACTGGTGGGTGACGCTGGGCGCCCCCGCGCCCGACCGCTTCGGACTGACGGTGGACGGGGCGGGCGGACGGGTCTGGCTGGACGAGCCGGGGAACGTCGTCAGAGAGCTGGGGCGAAACGCGTAACGCGCGAGCGCGAAAGTTGTTGTTGCGCGTCCGCGCGAAGTCGTTCACAATAGATGCAGCGGCGGAGCTGTGCCCGGACCCCGGGCCACGGCATCCGCCGCTTCGCGTTGAGCGGGCGGCCGGCGAACCGAAGGCGCTGCCACCCTTCCTCCCTCCGCACGGCACGCGCACGGCCTCGCCGTCCGCCCGCTCGACGCCGCCCCGCTGAAAGGAGCACCCATGTAATGGAAGCCCCGATCTCGTTCCCTGATGTGGAACGCCTCATCGTCGACCACCTCAGGTTCCGCTCGGAGCTGGCCGGGGTGGTCGTGGACAACCGCCCGCCGGCCGCGTTCGACGGCACGCAGAAGGCGGTGCTGGTCTCGCGGACCGGCGGCGCCTGGGTGGACGACCTCCATCTCGACCAGCCCCTGGTGGAGTTGGAGGTGTACGGCCCGGACAAGACGGCGGCGCACACGCTGTCCCTGCTGGTCCGCACCGCGCTGCTGCAGCTGCGCGGGACGGCCTACGGGACGGCGGTCGTCACGGACGTCGTCGAGACGGAGGCGGTGCGCTGGTTCCCGGACTACAACCGGCCGGCCGCGAACCGCTACCGCACGACGGTGTGGCTCTCACTCCGCCCCGCCTGAAGCTCATCCTCAACGCAGGCCCCGCCGAAACCGGCGGGGCCTTTCCTCTTCCTCACTTCCTCTTCCTCATCTCAAGGAGACCTCCATGCCCGGTATGAACCCGAGCGAGATCCGCGTCGCCGGCACCGGCCGCGTCCTCATCGCCAAGATCGGCACCGACGCACCGGCCGACATCGACAAGGGCTGGGGCCCCGACTGGCACGACCTCGGCTACACCAGCACGGACGGCGTGAAGTTCGGCCGCAAGGGCAAGACCGCGAACATCGACACCTGGCAGTCGATGACCCCGGCGCGCACGATCTACACCGAGCGCGAGCTGACCCTGAAGTTCGGCATGCTCCAGCTCAACCAGGACACCCTGCCGTTCTTCTTCGGCGGCGGCAGCGTCGGCGAGACCGCGCCGAACTCCGGCATCTACAAGTACGAGGTCGACGGCGACCAGGGCGAGGACGAGCGCGCCCTCGGCCTGGAGTTCAACGACGGCGGTCAGGTCCGCTACCGCTTCATCGTGCCGCGTGGCCTGGTGACCACCAGCGACGACTTCGACCTCAACCGCAAGGGTGCGGTGAAGCTGGGCGTGACCTTCACCGCCCTGTCCGCGAAGCCGGGGGCGCCGCTGGCGACCTGGCTGATGAAGGACAAGACGTACGCGGCGGCCCCGCCGAAGTGACGCGCGGCCCCTCCGGGGGCCACAGCTCGACCGCGGGCGCCGCGACCGGCGGCGCCCGCCCCCTTCCGGCTTCCCCCCTACTGCTCAAGGAGCGAACCCATGCCCTCGTTCGACGTCAACGCCGCCCGAGCCCAGCGCCTGGAGGCCCACGGCCGCGCCTGGTCCTTCACCCTCGACGGCGACACCTTCGAACTCCCCACGGAGATCAGCCACCGCACGGCGCGCGCTCTGCGCGACCTCGACGACAACGACGTGGACGGCCTGCTGGGCCTGCTGCTCGGCGAGAAGCAGTACGCCCGCTTCGCGGAGCACGACGTCACCATGCAGGACATCGCCGCGATCCTGGAGACCTACGGCAAGGAGACCGGGCTCGGCCTGGGGGAAGACTGAGCCTCGACGCGTTCGTCGACGAACACGCCGAGGCTCTCGAAGCGGACCTGCTGCGGCACTACAACGTCGACTTGCTCGACTGGCACCGCGGCCGGCTCTCCTCCCGCCGCCTCACCATCCTGATCAAGCACCTCCCCCGCGACAGCGCCGTCAACCGCGACCTCCACGGCGAGGTCATGGACTGGGGCCCCGCCGAACACCTCCTCGCCGCCGCGGTCGACCACCTGGCCGTCGCCAACTGGATGACGGGCACCCTCAACACCGACGAGGACGCGGACCCCCTGGACTACCCGGAGCCGGTCCCGCGCCCGGGCGCCGACGGCGGCTCGGACGAGGACCCCTTTGAGCCTGTCGGCTCGGTCGCGCGCGACGGAGGCCCCGGACCGCTGCAACTCGCCGAATTCTTTACGTAGGAGCGAGCGCACAGCAGGACGTCCTCCATCGACACGGGCTCGACTGCGCGTTACATCAGATCCCTGATGAAGAGCGCGGCACCGATGGACGCGAATGCCGCAACAGCGACCCAGATCAAATGGTGGTCCCCCTCCACATATTCCGGGATCACCGCGTTCTCCGGGTCATCAGCGTCGAAGCGAGCCGTCACCACCTGCCCAGGGTCAAGCACCGGCTCCTTGAAATAAGGAGTTTGCACGTGTACCACCGCACCGTCCGGTGCGGTGAAAGTGCAGACGCTGGAGACCATCCCCTCGTTCCACTTGTTGTGGTCACATACGGCTTCGACCGGCACACCCTTCCGGGCAACCGAATTCATACGCACGATCTGAACGACCATCCAGGTGGCCGCAGCCACCAAAAGCGCACCCAGTAGCAAAACTCACCATCCCCCTCAATCGCCCCCGATTCACCCACTTCGATGATCAGTGGGAAGCGTAACACTGGAAGGCAGGAAAGAGGAATGACCACTCCAGCCGAGGCGCCCCCCGTATTCCCCCTCCAACCGCCGACACCCATCATCAACCCCACACCCATATCTCCCGAGCAGTGGCAAAAGGGCGTAGAGGAAATATGGGCGAACGTGAAAGGCGCCCTGGATACCGCCTTCGGGCCCGCCAAAATACACAAGGCCGGCGGCCTGCAAGGGATCACCACTTCCGGGCAAGTCATCAAGATCGACCCTTCGCTCATCAAGTATGACGAGAAGGGACTGACGGTCGCCGGGGTCCAGGTCTTCGAGCACAAGACACTCTCGCTACACGACAAGTTCGGCGATCAGATAAAAAAGTTCAAGGAGAAATACGCCTTCCTGGACGGGGGAAAGGCAAAGCGCGCCCGGGAGGAGAAGGAGAGCACCTCGACCACGGAGGACCCCCTGGAGGTGGCGAAAGACGCTCTCCGGCGGGCCAAGAAGGCAAACGATCGACTCGACGCCCAGCGCAACACCATCCGGCAACCGTCGCCACCCCGCCGCGGAGCGGGCTTGCCCGAACCCCGGCGACGCGGCCCTCTGTTCTCTACGAGAGCCGCTCGAAACATACGGGAGTTGCAGACGCGCGTACGCAACCTCGAGATCGCCCTGGGATGAACAGGAGCCGAAGCGCGACCTCCCCCAGCGAACGGGATGACCCATGTCTCTGAACAGCGCATTCCTGCGCACCACCGGAACCGCCCAAGGCACCAAGACCGCCCTGGACGCCACCGGCAAATCCGCCCAGAAGCTCAACACCCAGGCCGGCGTCCTCAACACCGGCATCGGCAAGGCCAAGACCTCCATCCAGCAAACCGGCCGTGAACTCAAGAACATCAAGAGCGGCTCCGAGGCCACCGCCAAGGCGATCGGCAAGGTCGGCAAGGAGTCCGGGAAGGCCGCGCCCGGGCTGGACAAGGCCGGGCGGAGTCTGAAGAAGACCGCGAAGAACACCGACGGCCTCAACCGGTCGATGAAGAAGAACTTCCTCGCCCAACTGGTCAGCCTGTTTCAGCCGTTGATCGAGAAGGTCGTCGAGATGGCGTCCAAGTCGACGACCATGCGGCGGATCATGAAGAAGGCCTTCGAGGTCATCGGGAAGGCCGTCGACCAGGCGTCAAAGATCATCGGCCCGCTGATGAAGGGCCTCGGCAGCCTGATGTCGCTCGTCTGGGGCGGGATCAAGAAGGCGGTCCTGCCGATCGCCCTCTGGTTCATGACCGACCTGCCGGACGCCTTCACCGCCGTGAAGAAGGCGCTGCACGCCGCCTGGGACGCCCTCCCGGAGTCCGCCAAGACGATCTTCCGGGCGATCGGCTCGGCGGTGAAGGACCCCATCAACTCCCTCATCGGGATGATCAACACCCTCCTCACCTCCCTCAACGGCATCCACGTCACCGTCCCGAGCTGGATCCCGCACTTCGGCGGCAAGGGCTTCACCATCGACGTCCCGCCGATCCCCAAGCTCGCCGAGGGCGGCATCGTCACCCCGCGCAGCGGCGGCGTGCCGGCCATCGTCGCGGAGGCGGGCGAGTCCGAAGCGGTCATGCCGCTGTCGAAGCTCGACCGGCTGCTGACCCGGACGGCCGTGGCGGCGCGCGCCGCCGGCAACTCGTCCGACGGCGGCGGCGGATTCCACATCCAGAACTACTACGCGCGGGCCGACGACCCCCGGGACACCGCCATGGCGCTGATGTTCCTCGCCAAGGCCCGCGGATGAGGAGGCCCGCATGGCGGCAGCAGCAGCTCTCACCGGTCCGGCGGCACGCCCCGGACCCGTCCGGAACCCGCTCGCCGGGACCGCGGGCCCCCTCGCCGCCTTCTCGTCCGGCATCAAGCGGCTCACCGGAGCGGTCCGCGGCTGTCTGACCGGCGTCCGGGCGGCCACCCGGTTCCTCACCCGGCTGGCCGGCACCATGAGCCGGACCGGAACGGCGTCAAAGCAGTTCGGGACGGCCGCGTCCGCCGCGGGCCCGGCCCTGGCGAAGGCCGGAAAGGAGGCGACCGGCGCCGCCAAGAGCCTGGACCGGCAGCGGGACACCCGCCGTCGGATGAACCGTCAGCTCTCCCCGATGCCCGGGAAACTCCGCGGCCTCGGCGGGCTCCTCGGCGGCTTCGGCGGCCTCGCGGGCAAGGCCGGCGGCGTCATCGGCACGGCGGGAACCTCGATCGGGATCCTGGACAAGATCATGCAGGCGGTCAACCTGGTCATGAAGGGCAACCCCTTGATGCTCCTGGCCGGCCTGCTCCTGCCGGTCGCCACCGAGATGATCACCTTGGCCCTGGAGTCGGAGACCGGGCAGCGGATCATGGAGGACCTCTTCTCCCAGGTGGGAGGGGCGTTCGTGGCCGCCTCGGCGGCGATCGTTCCTCCGGTGCGCGACTGCCTGACCGCCGTCCAGAAGATCTGGACCGGGCTCAAGATGTTCGTCGAGCCGTTCCGCAAGTTCCTCAAGGGCGACTTCTCCGGGGGGTTCCGCAGCCTGGGCAAGGCCCTGCTGACGACCCTCGGTGGCATCGCCGATCTGATCAGGGCGGGCTTCCACCTCGTCGCCGGCGTGGTTGCGGCGCCGATCAACGCGTTGACCGGCTTCATCAACATGATCATCGACGTGCTGAACAAGATTCCGTTCGTCGACCTGCCGCACATCCCGCAGCTCGCCCAGGGCGGCGTCGTCGCCCCGCGCAGCGGCGGGGTCCCCGTCCTCCTCGCGGAGGCCGGGGAGGCGGAGGCCGTCCTGCCGCTCTCGAAACTCGACCGGCTGCTGACGGCGACCGCGGAAGCGGCCCGCGCCGGCGCCACCCGGCGCGCCGACGGCCCGGACCTGCGCGACTACCGCGAACCCGCGGGCCGCAGCGCGTACGGCATCGCCGAGGACCTGCTGTTCCTGGCCCGGACGCGGCCCGCAGCCGTGTGACGCCCGCGTGCGTGACGCCCGCAGAACCCTCGCGACGTACCCGCGCCCGCGACCGCGTCGCGCACCACCCGCGCCCGCGCACCGCCCGCGCCCGCGAACCGCAGCCGCCCCCGCGCACCCGGCACCCCACCCACGCACCGGACCCCAGCCGACCCCACCCACGTACCGGAAGGTGAAGGCCGACCTCCATGCCCCCGACACTCACCACACCACCGACACCGGCATTCCCGGACACCACCGACCCCTCCCCCGGCTCACTGATCACCCGCGACGGGCAGATCCAGTGGGCCGGACTGCTGATGGGCCCCGGAACCGACTACCAGATCGCCGACTCCGGACTCACCGGCTGGGCCGACCTCCCCGGCCTCGACAGCGGCGACGTCCTCCGCCCCGACCAGCACGGCGCCTGGCCCGGCACCCAGTGGGCCCAGGCCCGTACGGTCACCGCGCCCGTCTGGTTGCTCCCGGAGCAGACCGAACGGGCCGCGGCGGTCACCCGGGCGTTCAACGCCGCGACCGGCGTGCACTACGGCGAGCAGTGGCTGGCCGTACGTCTCCACGGCGAGACACTGGCCTGCCGGGCCCGGGTGGCCCAGCGCGTCGTCCCGCACGACCGGATGTACGTCACCCGCGGCGCCGCCAAGGCGACCGTGCAGTGGATCTGTGCCGACCCGCGCCGGTACTCCGTCGACGAGCGGACCGCCGTCACCGGCCTCCCCACCCCCGACGGCGGCCTGTCCTGGGGACGGGACGGCAGCCGGACCACCGGCCAGGGCCTCACCTGGCCGCTCGGCTGGGGCAAGCCCGGCGCCACCGGGCTGCTGACCCTGGTCAACGAGGGCGACGCGCCGACCAGCCCGGTCATCGAGTTCCGCGGGCAGGTGAGCCGGCCGTCCCTGACGCGGCTGAGCGACGGACTGCGGCTCGAGTACGACATCACCCTCGCGCCGTCCGACGTCCTGACGGTCGACACCTTCGCGGGCACGGTCCTGCTGAACGGCAGCTCGACCCGTGTGCACACGGCCACTCCGTCCTCCGACCCGGAGCAACTGTTCCAACTGCCGCCCGGTGAGCAGACGTTCGCCTTCCGGGCCGACCCCGACATGCCGGGCGCCGGCGCCACGGCCACCGTCACCTGGCGCGGCGCCCACTGGTGAACCAGCGCCTCCCCCGCTTCTTCCACCACCACCCCAGGAGAACCTCATGAATCTCGGCAGCGCGTGGCTGCTTAACTCCACCAACGGCGAGGGCGGCCAGTCCCGCCTCGACACCCGGCTCGCCCCGCTGGGCGCGATGGTCCCGGCGGGCCCGCTGGCCTCCCGGCCCGGTGTGCTGCCCGGCTCGGCCGACGGCCGCGAGATCATCACCGGGCTCGCCGTCTCCCCCGACGGCGCCGGCATGAGCACCCGTGTCAGCCCCGGCCGCGCCGTCGTCCAGGGCACCGCCGCCGCGGGCGCCTACCCGGTCTACCTCTCCGAGTCGGCCAGCATCACCTTCGGCGACGGCGACCCGGGCAACCGGCGCGTCGACCTCGTCGTCGTCCGGGTCTACGACGACCAGCAGGACGCCTCCGGCAAGACCGGCGCGTTCATCGAGGTCGTGCCCGGCGTTCCGGCGGCGAAGCCCGTCGCTCCCCCGGTCCCGCCGGCCTCGCTTCCCCTGGCCGAGGTGACCGTGAAGGCCGGCGCCTCGGCCGGCACCGGCGGCATCGACTGGCGGGGCGGCGCGGTGCGGGACCGCCGGCAGGCGACCGTCGCGGCCGGCGGCATCATCCCCGCCGACCGGGGCGCGGGGTTCGACGGCACGTACCCCGGCCAGTACCGCGACAACGGCGCCGGCCTCCAGCGGTGGAACGGCAAGGAGTGGCAGGACCTGCGGCCGACCTGGCAGTCGTACGCGCCCACGTGGGGTGCGGAGATCGGTGACCAGCCCTCCATCGGCAACGGGCGGCTGACCGGCCGCTACCTCAAGGACGGACCGCAGGTCCAGTTCTACGCCTCCCTCACCATCGACACCACGTCCAAGTTCACCTCCGCGAACAGCAACTGGTACCTGACGCTGCCCTTCCCCCCGTCCCTCGCCATGCCCGGCAGCTTCCGCGCCCGTACCGGCTCGGGCCCCGGCGCCTACTACTTCGGCGGCTGCTACATCTTCAAGACCACGCCCAAGGAGATGATCCGGGGACTGCCCGCCGGTACGGGTGTGGCCCGCGGGTGGACCTGCCCCGCTCCGGACGGCAAGGCCACCAGCGACTGGGTGGACGCCACCCACCCCACTCCCCCGCAGCCCGGCTCCTGGTACGAGGTCTGGGGCACCTACGAGGTCGACGCATGACGAGCGCGCCGCCCACCACCGACGTCACCTACCGCGCCCTCTTCTGCGACCTCCTGACCGACCGCGTCATCGACGCACTGCCGCTCACGGACGTCGAGTTCGACGACTTCATCGGCAAGTCGGGGCAGCTCCGCGCGACCGTCCCGCTGCCCGACGAGGCCCTCGCCCGCCGGGCGCGCGCCGCGCTCCGGACCGGCCGTACGGCGGTCTGGCTGGAGCGCGGCTCCGAGATCTGGTGGGGCGGCATTCTGTGGACGTGCACCGCGGAGGGGGACGAGCGCGGCCGGCTCCGCGTGCAGATCCAGGCGGGCACCTTCGACTCGTACTTCGAACACCGCATCCTGGCCTCCAGCTACGTGTTCAGGAAGCGCGACCAGTTCCACATCGTCCGCGAGCTCATCCAGCACGCCCAGTCCCAGCCCGGCGGCGACATCGGGATCACCTTCGAGGACGAACCGTCGGAGGTGGTACTGGACGAGCGCGTCTACGCCTACACCGACCTGGCCCGCATCCGGGAACTGATCGACGGGCTGGCCGCGCTGGAGAACGGCTTCGAGTGGCGCATCCAGTGCTACCGGCACCCGGAAACCGGCAAACGAGTCAAACAGCTCCAGCTCGGCCATCCGAAGATCACCACCGGTGCCACCGACATCGTCCTCGACCGGCCCGGCCAACTGCTCACCTACAGCCTGCCGGTCGACTCGACCGTCCAGGCCAACGTCTGGGTGGCCCGCGGCGAGTCCGCCAACCGCGACCAGGCGTCGGACTCCGTCCCCGAGGTGTCCGACCCCCAGGTCGCCGAGGAGCTCGCCGCCGGCTGGCCGCGCCTCGAAGGCACGTCGGACCACAGCGGCGTCTCCGACAAGAAGCTGCTCACCAGCGCGGCCGTCGCCGAACTCGGCCGCGCCCGGCAGCCGCAGGCCATCCCCGAGGCCACCTTCCGGCTGGACGGCCGGATCACCCCCGCCCTCATCGGCGGCACGGTCCGGCTGCGCATCCGCGACGGCTGGCACGCGGAGACGCCCGACGAGCGGTACCGCGTCGTCGGGCTGACGGTGACGCCCCCGGACCGCGGCAAGGCCGAGACGGCCAAGCTCTACCTGGAGGCGATGTAAGTGGCAGCGATCCCCCTCGACCTGCTCGACCGCATCCGTTCCCTGGAACGCCAGGTGCGCGCCCTCATGGGCAGCGCCAACACCCGCCCGGCCATGGATCGCGTCAAGGGCGGCAACGTCGTGATCAGCGACGGCGGGCAGCTGGCGGTCCGGGACAGCGAGGGCGAGAAGGGCGCCGAACTGCTCTACATCGGCAAGAGCCCCGAGGTCTTCCCCAACCGGCCCGACGGCACCGGCCAGAGCGGCTTCATGCTCCGCCGCGACGACGGCTCGGTGGCGATGGCGGTGCGCACCGACGCGCCCGACATCGAGCCGCGCCAGTCGGTGAAGATCTTCGACGGCCGGAGCAACGCCATCGTCGCGGACGACACCGCCGGCGAGGGCCTGGCCCGGCCCTACCTCGCGTACCCGCTGCCGATGCCGGTGAACACCGGGCGGTGGGAGACCACCGCCTCGACGGAGTGGACGACGCTCCACAGCAGCACCGGCATCGTCCAGCACCCCGCCCTGCGCTGCCTGATCCTCACCACGGAGGGCGGCGAGGCCCAACTGCTCGCGAACGGCGTCCCGGTGGGCCCCGCCGGCACGGGGCTGCTGGAGTTCACGGCGCCCATCGGGCTGCCCTTCGACACCCGCGTCACCTTCGAGGTCCAGGCCCGCGTCACCACGCCCGGCGCAACGGTCGGCTGCTCCCCCCGCGCCCTGTACGGCGTCAAGTCCTAACCCCTTCAGGAGGCACTCCCGTGTTGCCCAACGGCATCCCCACGGTGACCGTCACCGCCCGCTACCTCACCCCGGACGGCCTGCCGCTGAGCGGCACCGTCACCTTCCGGGCCCCGACCCTGCTGACCCACACCGGCAGCGACACCATCCTCGGCGGCCCGATCGTCGCTCCCCTGGACGCGGACGGCCGTCTCAAGGCCGTCCTGCCGGCCACCGACACCCCGGGCATGAACCCGGCCAAGTGGACGTACACCGTCGTCGAGCAGCTGGCCGGGATCCCGGTCAACCGCACCTACGACATCGTCCTCCCCGCCGCGCAGAAGACGGTGGACCTCGCCGACCTCGCGCCCGTCGACCCGGAGGCACCGCACTACGTCGCCGTCCCGGGCCCGCCCGGCCCGGCCGGCGCCCCCGGCCCGGAAGGGCCGGCCGGCGCGCCGGGCGTGGTCCAGTCCGTCAACGGCGTGCGGGCCGCGGCCGTCACGCTGAGCGCCGCCGACGTCCAGGCCGTGCCCGCCGCGACGGTCGGCCGGCCGGGCGGGGTCGCCGCCCTCGACGCCACCGGCAAGGTCCCCACCGCCCAGCTGCCCCCGGGCGCCGTCGCCCCCGTCTCGTCGGTCAACAACAAGAAGGGCGAGGTCTCCCTCGTCGCCTCGGACGTCGGCGCCCTCGACCAGGCGGCGGCCGACCTGCGGTACGTCCAGCAGTCGACCGCCGTGCTGTCGGTGAACGGCAGGACGGGCGCCGTCACCCTGGACGCGACGGTGCTGGGCGCGGCGCCGGCCGGCTCGGTGGTCGCCCTCACCGGCGACCAGACGGTCTCGGGCACGAAGACGTTCACCAACGTCCCCACGGCGAAGGCCGACCCGACCTCCGCCGACCACCTGGTCCGCAAGAGCTACGTCGACGCCCTCGGCATGCCGGGCACGTGGGGGCCGACGGACCTCGGCTTCAAGGCGTGGACGTTCGACCCGGCGACGGCGTCGATGTCGACGACGATCCCCGCCGACAAGAACCTGGCCGGACCCCAGTACTGCCCGCCGGGCCAGGTCTACCTGATGGGCCTGGTGCTCCGCGCCACCACGGAGATCAACAACATCGCGTTCTACATCCACGGCTACGCCGGCAACACGCTCGGCGCCGCCTCGTACGCGGGCCTGTACGACGCGACGGGCAAGCGGGTGGCGGTGACCCCGTCGCTGAAGGACATCTTCCCGAGGGTCATGGAAGGCACCACCGTCCCGCTCCCGTTGACCGCGCCGTATGTCGCGTCGCCCGGCTGCTACTGGGTGGCGTTCGTCCTGAACGGGCCCGACAAGGCGAACAGCGGCCCTGGCTTCGCCGTCGCGGCGAACTACGGCAACCGTCCCTCCAGCGGCGCCCGCATGCCCGGCGCCTTCGTCCGCCACGCTCGCCTGCCGGTCACGGGCCAGACGTCGCTGCCCACGTCGTTCAACCCGTCCACCGTCATCGACGACGCCAACGCCATCTGGGCCGCGGTCGCGTGAACCGGTTCCCAGAAGACAGGACTTCCCATGACCACTCGCTCCATATTCATCGGCGCCATCAAGTCCATCGAGACCGTGACACGGAGCTTTACCTTCACTCACGTTGACAGCCCGCGGAAGTACGAGGTCGCCGTTCCCGAGGGCGGGCTGATCCTCAGCGGCTGGGCCCAGCTGGGAGCCACCAACCCGGACGGAAAGGTCCAGCCGAAAAGCCCGATGACTTCGGGTCTCTCCGCCTCGGGTAACGGATGGCTGTGCGAAGTCCCCAATCTTTGGCACCCCGATTTCATCGGTTTCGACTGGACCGCCGAAGTCACCCTCACCGTCACCTACGCCGTCCCCGCCTGACCCGCCTTTCCTCCCAACGGCCGCGCCCCGCACCGCACTCAGCGGTGCGGGGCGCGGCCGTCCCCTGAAGGAGCCCCACCCCATGGCAACCCCCCTCACCGCAGACCACCTCCTCGCCGCCCTCCGCGCCGAGGGCGTCACCGTCGTCGAGGTCGGCGACTGGCGCACCCACAACCGCGACCACAAAGGCGCCTGGGGCCCGGTCAACGGCATCGTCATCCACCACACCGCGTCCAGCGGCACCCGCGACTCCGTCGACCTCTGCTACGACGGCTACGACGAGTTGCCCGGCCCGCTCTGCCACGGCGTGATCGACAAGGAGGGCACCGTCCACCTCGTCGGCAACGGCCGCACCAACCACGCCGGCCTCGGCGACGGCGACGTGCTGACCGCCGTCGTCGGCGAGACCGCGCTGCCCCGCCCGACGGCGATGGACACCGACGGCAACGCCCGCTTCTACGGCTTCGAGTGCGTCAACGAGGGCGACGGCCGGGACCCCTGGCCGGCCGCCCAGCTGGACGCCATCGAGCGGGCCGCGGCCGCGATCTGCCGGGCGCACGGCTGGACCGCCGCCTCGGTCATCGGCCACAAGGAGTGGACGAACCAGAAGATCGACCCGCTCGGCTTCACCATGGACGCCCTCCGCGCCCGCATCGCGCGACGGCTCGCCGCCGCGGCCCGCGTGACCGCTCCCACCGCCCCCTTCCCCGGCCAGGACTTCTTCCGCGCCGGCACGGACTCGCCCCTCGTCACCGCCATGGGCCGCCGTCTCGTCGAGGAAGGCTGCTCGGCCTACGCCGAGGGCCCCGGCCCCCGCTGGACCGACGCCGACCGCGAGTCGTACCGCCGCTGGCAGCGCAAGCTCGGCTTCACCGGGGCCGACGCCGACGGCTGGCCCGGCACGACGTCCTGGGACGCCCTCAAGGTCCCGCGCTCCTCCTGAAAGGCAACCCCATGAGCAGCATCAAGGGCATCGACATCTCGGCCTACCAGCCGTCCGCCTACTCCACCTCCGGCCTCGACTTCGTCCTGATCAAGGCGACCGAGGGCCGCTCCTACGTCAACCCGCGCATGTGCGAGCAGGCCGCCCGAGCCCGCCGCGCCGGGCTCGTCGTCGGCTTCTACCACTTCCTCCGCCCGGGCAACCTGGACGAGCAGGCCGCGTACTTCGTCGAGCGCTGCGACTCCGTCGAGGGCGACATCCTCGCCGTCGACTGGGAGACGACGGACGGCGGCGTCGCGACCTGCGCCGAGAAGGACGCGTTCCTCCGCAAGGTGAAGGCGCTGCGCCCCGGCCACCGCGTGATCCTCTACTGCAACCGGGACTTCTGGCTGAACCGCGACACCAGCGGGTACGCCGGGGACGGGCTGTGGATCGCCGCGTACGGCACCGGCGCCGGCTCCCCCGGTATACGGGCGGACTGGCTGATCCACCAGTTCACCGACGACCCGGTGGACACGAACGTGGCCCGGTTCGCGTCGCGGGACGCGATGCGGGCGTGGGCGGCGGGGGACGGCACGACGCCTCCTCCCCCCGCCGACAAGCAGCCGCCGGCCTACGAGCCGTTCCCCGGCGCGGACTTCTTCCACAACGGCCCGAACTCCCCCCTCGTCACCGCCATGGGCCGCCGCCTCGTCGACGAGGGCTGCTCGGCCTACGCGGAAGGCCCCGGCCCGCGCTGGTCGGAGGCCGACCGGCGCTCGTACGCCCGCTGGCAGCGCAAGCTCGGCTACTCCGGCGACGACGCGGACGGCTGGCCGGGGCGGGCGAGCTGGGACGCGCTGAAGGTGCCGCGCGTATGACCGACTCCACGAAGCGCACCCTGCGTACCGTCCTCCAGACCACCGTGGCCTTCGCCGTCGCCCTCCCCGCGATCGTCGACGCCTCCGGGGTCCCCTCCACCCTCCCCTGGGTCGCCGGCGCGCTCGCCGTGGCCGGCGGCCTCGCCCGCGTCATGGCCCTGCCCGCCGTCCAGGCCCTCCTCCCCCGCTGGCTCAGCACGGACGACCGGGACCCGTCATGAACCCGCCCACCCCCCACACCGACGTCGCCCTGGAGCTCGAACGCCTCCGCGGCACGATGGAGGCCGGCTTCGCCCGCGTCGACGGGGCTCTCGCGCTCGTCGTCCAGCGCAACGACCAGACGGACCGGCTGCTCGCCGATCACGA
This sequence comes from Streptomyces huiliensis, assembly GCF_020037025.1. Taxonomy (GTDB): domain Bacteria; phylum Actinomycetota; class Actinomycetes; order Streptomycetales; family Streptomycetaceae; genus Streptomyces; species Streptomyces huiliensis. The sequence goes on from NZ_JAIQLH010000073.1 coordinate 25,257, forward strand.
GGCGCGGCTTGACGCGTTGGAACGCGGGCGGTGGCCGTTGGCGAGTGTGACCGTGCTGGTCGCACTCGCGGGCGTAGCGGTAGCGGTGGTGGAGGTGCTGGCGCGGTGAGGGTGCCCCGGTCCCACCCCTTCGCCGATTCCCGGGGGCAAGCCCCCGGCCCCCCGAAACCGCGCTCCGCGCGGTTGTCCTCAATCGCCGGACGGGCTGAAGTGCGCGCCCGGGGGCGCACTATCCAGCCCGTCCGGCGATTGAGGACGAGCGGCGAAGCCGCGACAAGCGGGCTCTGGGGCGCAGCCCCAGGAAATGGCGAAGTGGGGGTGCCCCCTCTGGGGGAGGGACCGGGGCACCCCAAACGCCGCGAGGCGGCCACCCCGACACCGGGGTGACCGCCTCGCCAAACCGCGAACCGCAAACGACCTACTGGTTGTACGGCCCGTAGTCGTAGTCCTCCAGCGGAACCGCCTGACCCGACCCCGTCCCGAAGGGCGAGTAGTCGATGTCGTCGTACCCGACGGCCGAGTACATGGCGGCCTTCGCCTCCTCGGTCGGCTCGACCCGGATGTTCCGGTAACGGGACAGACCCGTACCGGCCGGGATGAGCTTACCGATGATCACGTTCTCCTTGAGGCCGATGAGCGAGTCGGACTTGGCGTTGATCGCCGCGTCCGTCAGCACTCGGGTCGTCTCCTGGAAGGAGGCGGCCGACAGCCAGGACTCCGTGGCCAGCGAGGCCTTGGTGATACCCATCAGCTGCGGACGGCCGGAGGCCGGGTGGCCGCCTTCCTGGACCACACGACGGTTCTCGGCCTCGAAGCGCGAGCGCTCCACGAGCTCGCCCGGCAGCAGCTCCGCGTCGCCGGACTCGATGATCGTCACGCGGCGCAGCATCTGCCGGATGATGATCTCGATGTGCTTGTCGTGGATCGACACGCCCTGCGAGTTGTAGACCTTCTGGACTTCGCCGACCAGGTGGACCTGGACCGCGCGCTGACCGAGGATCCGGAGCACGTCGTGCGGGTTGGTGGCACCCACAGTGAGCTTCTGGCCCACCTCGACGTGGTCGCCCTCGCCCACCAGCAGACGGGCACGCTTCGAGATCGGGTACGCCGTCTCGTCGCTGCCGTCGTCCGGGGTGACGACGATCTTCTTGGTCTTCTCGGTCTCCTCGATCCGCACGCGGCCGGCGGCCTCGGAGATCGGGGCGACACCCTTCGGGGTACGGGCCTCGAAGAGCTCGACGACACGGGGCAGACCCTGGGTGATGTCGTCACCGGCCACACCACCGGTGTGGAAGGTACGCATCGTCAGCTGGGTACCGGGCTCACCGATCGACTGGGCGGCGATGATGCCCGCCGCCTCGCCGATGTCCACCAGCTTGCCGGTCGCCAGCGAGCGGCCGTAGCAGTAGGCACAGGTGCCGACCGCGGACTCACAGGTGAGGACCGAGCGGGTCTTGACCGTCTCGACGCCGTGGGCGACGAGCTGGTCGATGAGCACGTCGCCGAGGTCGACATTGGCCGGCGCGATGACCTTGCCGTCGATGACGACGTCCTCGGCCAGCATGCGGGCGTACACCGAGGTCTCGACGTCGTCCGCCTTGCGCAGCACGCCGTTGGCGTCCTTGGAGGCGATCGTCAGCTTGAGGCCGCGGTCGGTGCCACAGTCCTCCTCGCGGATGATCACGTCCTGCGAGACGTCCACGAGACGACGGGTCAGGTAACCCGAGTCGGCGGTACGGAGGGCGGTGTCCGCGAGACCCTTACGGGCACCGTGGGTGGAGATGAAGTACTCCAGCACGGACAGACCCTCGCGGAACGAGGCCTTAATCGGACGCGGGATGGTCTCGTTCTTCGCGTTCGACACCAGACCACGCATACCGGCGATCTGCCGCATCTGCATCATGTTTCCTCGGGCACCCGAGTCAACCATCATGAAGATGGGGTTCGTCTTGGGGAAGTTCGCGTTCATCGCCTCGGCGACCTCGTTGGTCGCCTTGGTCCAGATCGCGATGAGCTCCTGCGTGCGCTCGTCCTTGGTGATCAGACCGCGCTCGTACTGCTTCTGGACCTTCTCGTCCTGGGCCTCGTAGCCCGCGACGATCTCCTTCTTCGCCTCAGGCACGACGACGTCGGAGATGGCCACGGTGACGCCGGAACGGGTCGCCCAGTGGAAGCCGGCCGCCTTCAGGTTGTCGAGCGTCGCCGCCACGATGACCTTGGGGTAGCGCTCGGCCAGGTCGTTGACGATCTCGGAGAGCTGCTTCTTGCCCACCGAGTAGTCGACGAACGGGTAGTCCTCGGGCAGCAGCTCGTTGAAGAGCGCGCGGCCCAGGGTGGTGCGCAGACGGAACGAGTCCCCCTGCTGCCACTCCGGCTCGCCCTCCTCCGCCACCGGCGGGGTCCAGCCACGCGGCGGGACGGTGCCGATCGGGAAGCGGATGTCGACCTTCGCCTGGAGCGAGAGCTCCCGGGCGTCGAACGCCATGATCGCCTCGGCGACGGACGCGAAGGACCGGCCCTCGCCGATGACCTTGCGCTCCTCCTCGTCGGTGGTGAGGAAGAACAGACCGAGCACCATGTCCTGCGTCGGCATGGTGACCGGACGGCCGTCGGCCGGCTTGAGGATGTTGTTCGAGGACAGCATCAGGATGCGGGCCTCGGCCTGCGCCTCCGCGGAGAGCGGCAGGTGGACGGCCATCTGGTCACCGTCGAAGTCCGCGTTGAACGCGGTGCAGACGAGCGGGTGGATCTGGATGGCCTTGCCCTCGACCAGCTGCGGCTCGAAGGCCTGGATGCCGAGGCGGTGCAGGGTGGGCGCACGGTTCAGCAGAACCGGGTGCTCCGCGATGACCTCTTCGAGGACGTCGTACACGACCGTGCGGCCGCGCTCGACCATGCGCTTCGCGCTCTTGATGTTCTGCGCGTGGTTCAGGTCGACCAGGCGCTTCATCACGAACGGCTTGAAGAGCTCCAGCGCCATGGCCTTGGGCAGACCACACTGGTGCAGCTTCAGCTGCGGGCCGACGACGATGACGGAACGCGCCGAGTAGTCGACTCGCTTGCCGAGCAGGTTCTGACGGAAGCGACCCTGCTTGCCCTTGAGCATGTCGGACAGCGACTTCAGCGGACGGTTGCCGGGGCCCGTGACCGGGCGACCACGACGGCCGTTGTCGAAGAGCGCGTCGACGGCCTCCTGAAGCATGCGCTTCTCGTTGTTCACGATGATCTCGGGGGCACCGAGGTCAAGGAGTCGCTTGAGGCGGTTGTTGCGGTTGATGACGCGGCGGTACAGGTCGTTCAGGTCGGAGGTCGCGAAGCGGCCACCGTCCAGCTGCACCATCGGACGCAGGTCCGGCGGGATCACCGGGATGCAGTCCAGCACCATGCCGCTGGGGCTGTTGCGGGTCTGCAGGAAGGCGGAGACGACCTTGAGGCGCTTGAGCGCACGGGTCTTCTTCTGGCCCTTGCCGGTACGGATGATCTCGCGGAGGCGCTCGGCCTCCTCGTCGAGGTCGAAGGACTCCAGGCGCTTCTGCAGCGCGGCGGCGCCCATCGCACCCATGAAGTAGGTGCCGAAGCGGTCGCGCAGCTCGCGGTAGAGCAGCTCGTCGCCCTCGAGGTCCTGGACCTTGAGGTTCTTGAAGCGGTTCCAGACCTCGTCGAGACGGTCGATCTCGCGCTGCGCGCGGTCGCGCAGCTGCTTCATCTCACGCTCGGCACCCTCGCGCACCTTGCGGCGCACGTCGGCCTTGGCACCCTCGGCCTCGAGCTCGGCCAGGTCGGACTCGAGCTTCTTGGCGCGGGCCTCCAGGTCGGCGTCGCGGCGCTGCTCGATCTGCTGGCGCTCGACGGAGACGTGGGCCTCCAGCGAGGGCAGGTCGCGCGTCCGGCGCTCCTCGTCCACCCACGTGATCATGTAGGCGGCGAAGTAGATGACCTTCTCGAGGTCCTTCGGGGCGAGGTCGAGCAGGTAGCCCAGCCGCGACGGCACGCCCTTGAAGTACCAGATGTGGGTGACGGGGGCGGCGAGCTCGATGTGGCCCATCCGCTCACGGCGCACCTTGGCACGAGTGACCTCGACGCCACAGCGCTCACAGATGATGCCCTTGAAGCGGACACGCTTGTACTTGCCGCAGTAGCACTCCCAGTCCCGGGTGGGGCCGAAGATCTTCTCGCAGAAGAGCCCGTCCTTTTCCGGCTTCAGGGTGCGGTAGTTGATGGTCTCCGGCTTCTTGACCTCGCCGTGGGACCAGGTTCGGATGTCGTCCGCGGTCGCCAGGCCGATCCGCAGCTCGTCGAAGAAGTTGACGTCGAGCACTTTGTCGTCAATCCCTCTTTCAGGGTTCGTGCCCTCTCGCGCTAGCGAGGTGTGGGCTCTACATCAGTGGTCTGGGGGTCCGGGGACGACCGGGGGATCCGTGTGGATCCCCCGGTCAGACCCGTCAGACCTCTTCGACGCTGCTCGGCTCGCGCCGGGACAGGTCGATACCGAGCTCCTCCGCCGCGCGGAAGACGTCCTCGTCGGTGTCCCGCATCTCGATGGACATACCGTCCGAGGACAGCACCTCCACGTTGAGGCAGAGGGACTGCATCTCCTTGATGAGCACCTTGAAGGACTCGGGGATGCCGGGCTCGGGGATGTTCTCGCCCTTGACGATCGCCTCGTAGACCTTCACTCGGCCGGTGACGTCGTCGGACTTGATGGTCAGCAGCTCCTGGAGGGCGTACGCGGCGCCGTATGCCTCCAGCGCCCACACCTCCATCTCACCGAAGCGCTGGCCACCGAACTGAGCCTTACCACCCAGCGGCTGCTGGGTGATCATGGAGTACGGACCGGTCGAACGGGCGTGCAGCTTGTCGTCGACCAGGTGGTGGAGCTTGAGGATGTACATGTACCCGACCGAGATCGGGTCCGGGAACGGCTCGCCGGAGCGGCCGTCGAACAGCCGGGCCTTACCGGACGGGAGCACCATGCGCTCGCCGTCGCGGTTGGGCACGGTGTGCTCGAACAGGCCGGCCAGCTCGTCCTCGCGGGCACCGTCGAAGACCGGGGTCGCGACGTTGGTACCCGGGGCGACCTCGTCGGCGCCGATGGCCTTGAGGCGCTCCATCCACTCCTCGCTGCCCTCGACGTTCCAGCCCTGGCTGGCGAGCCAGCCGAGGTGGATTTCAAGGACCTGTCCCGGGTTCATTCGGGACGGGACACCCAGCGGGTTGAGGATGATGTCGACCGGGGTGCCGTCCTCGAGGAACGGCATGTCCTCGACCGGCAGGATCTTGGAGATGACGCCCTTGTTGCCGTGACGGCCGGCGAGCTTGTCACCGTCGGTGATCTTGCGCTTCTGGGCGACGTAGACGCGGACCAGCTGGTTCACGCCCGGAGGAAGCTCGTCGCCCTCCTCGCGGTCGAAGACGCGGACGCCGATGACCTTGCCGATCTCGCCGTGCGGGACCTTCAGCGAGGTGTCACGGACCTCGCGCGCCTTCTCACCGAAGATCGCGCGGAGCAGGCGCTCCTCGGGAGTCAGCTCGGTCTCACCCTTGGGCGTGACCTTGCCGACGAGGATGTCGCCGCCGATGACCTCGGCGCCGATCCGGATGATGCCGCGCTCGTCGAGGTCGGAGAGGACCTCCTCGGAGACGTTCGGGATGTCCCGGGTGATCTCCTCCGGGCCGAGCTTGGTGTCACGGGCGTCGACCTCGTGCTCCTCGATGTGGATCGAGGAGAGGACGTCGTCCTGCACGAGGCGCTGCGACAGGATGATCGCGTCCTCGTAGTTGTGACCCTCCCACGGCATGAACGCCACGAGCAGGTTCTTGCCGAGCGCCATCTCACCGTTCTCGGTGGACGGGCCGTCGGCGAGCACCTGGCCGGCGACGACGCGGGCGCCCTCGTCGACAACGACCTTCTGGTTGAAGGACGTGCCCTGGTTCGAGCGGGAGAACTTGGCGACCCGGTACGTGTTGTACGTGCCGTCGTCGTTGGCGACCGTGACGTAGTCCGCGGAGATCTCCTGGACCACACCGTCCTTCTCGGCCTTGATGACGTCACCGGCGTCGACCGCGCAGCGGTACTCCATGCCGGTGCCGACCAGCGGGGACTCCGCCTTGATCAGCGGAACGGCCTGGCGCATCATGTTCGATCCCATGAGCGCGCGGTTGGCGTCGTCGTGCTCGAGGAACGGGATCATCGCGGTGGCGACCGACACCATCTGGCGCGGGGAGACGTCCATGTAGTCGACGTCGTCACCGGCGATGTAGTCGATCTCGCCGCCACGGCGGCGGACCAGCACGCGGGCCTCGGCGTAGCGCATGTCCTCGGTGAGGGGCGCGTTCGCCTGGGCGATCACGAAGCGGTCTTCCTCGTCGGCCGTCAGGTAGTCGACCTCGTCGGTGACGACACCGTTGACGACCTTGCGGTACGGGGTCTCGACGAAACCGAACGCGTTGACGCGGCCGTAGGACGCGAGCGAGCCGATCAGACCGATGTTCGGGCCTTCGGGCGTCTCGATCGGGCACATGCGGCCGTAGTGCGACGGGTGGACGTCTCGGACCTCGAAGCCGGCCCGCTCACGGGAGAGACCGCCCGGACCCAGCGCCGACAGACGGCGCTTGTGGGTCAGACCCGACAGCGGGTTGGTCTGGTCCATGAACTGGGACAGCTGGCTGGTGCCGAAGAACTCCTTGATGGAGGCGACGACCGGCCGGATGTTGATCAGGGTCTGCGGCGTGATCGCCTCGACGTCCTGGGTGGTCATCCGCTCGCGGACGACGCGCTCCATACGAGCCAGGCCGGTACGGACCTGGTTCTGGATGAGCTCGCCGACGTTGCGCAGACGACGGTTGCCGAAGTGGTCGATGTCGTCGGTCTCGACGACGATCGAGGTGCCGTTCTCGCCGAGCGTCTCCTGCTCGCCGGCGTGCAGCTTCACCAGGTACTTGATCGTCGCGATGACGTCGTCGACGGTGAGCACACCGGCGTCGAGCGGGGCGTCGGCGCCCAGCTTCTTGTTGACCTTGTAGCGGCCGACCTTCGCGAGGTCGTAGCGCTTCGGGTTGAAGTAGAGGTTCTCGAGCAGCGTCTGCGCGGCCTCACGCGTGGGCGGCTCGCCCGGACGCAGCTTGCGGTAGATGTCGAGCAGCGCGTCGTCCTGGCCCTGGGTGTGGTCCTTCTCCAGGGTGGCGCGCATGGACTCGTACTCGCCGAACTCCTCGAGGATCTGCTCGGTCGTCCAGCCGAGAGCCTTGAGCAGCACGGTGACGGACTGCTTGCGCTTGCGGTCGATGCGGACACCGACCATGTCGCGCTTGTCGACCTCCATCTCCAGCCAGGCACCCCGGGACGGGATGATCTTGGCGGTGAAGATGTCCTTGTCGGACGTCTTGTCGATGGAGGAGTCGAAGTAGACACCGGGGGAACGGACCAGCTGCGAGACGACGACACGCTCGGTGCCGTTGATGCAGAAGGTGCCCTTGGGCGTCATGAGCGGGAAGTCGCCCATGAAGACCGTCTGGGACTTGATCTCACCGGTCTCGTTGTTGGTGAACTCGGCGGTGACGAAGAGCGGGGCCGCGTACGTGAAGTCGCGCTCCTTGCACTCGTCGATCGAGTTCTTCGGAGGCTCGAAACGGTGGTCACGGAACGTCAGCGACATCGACCCGGAGAAGTCCTCGATCGGGGAGATCTCCTCGAAGATCTCCTCCAGACCGGACTTGGTGGGGACGTCCTGACCAGACTCCAGCGCAGCCTCGACGCGAGCCTTCCAGGCGGCGTTGCCGAGCAGCCAGTCGAAGCTCTCGGTCTGCAGCGCAAGGAGGTTCGGAACCTCGAGAGGCTCCTTGATCTTCGCAAATGAGATGCGCAGCGGGGCAGTGCTGGCGCCGTTGTTCGTATTGGCGGTCGAGGCGTTGCGCGAGGCGGCCAAGAGGGGGTCCTTCCGAGGGCTCGGACTCACTACGCGCGTACCGGTCCCACCCCGTGCTTCGACAGAGAATCCCAGGTCAGAGGGCTTCTATCGAGGATGCTCGGCAGTGGGCATGCCCCTGGTGACGGGCAGGGAGCAGCTAACAGGCAGCGCAAAGGGTCAGTGTAGCCACTTGGCCCACTGATGTCCAGAGCGGATGTCCCGAGACCGGTGCGATACCAATCTCTCCCTCCGGGATCCTGTTGTCCTCGCCTGCCAGAGCCTGCCCGACGCGCCCGGTGAACCGGGGGCTACGCCCGCCGGCCGCGCCCGGAAGCGCAGGACGATACTTCCCTCTCCGCCGGCGTTCCATGCCTCGGACGACGCCTCGAATGGAACTTCGGTCCGAACCGGCCCCCAGCCGGCGCCGGACCGGTGGAGCCCGGAAAGTCGCCGCGTCCCGAGAATTGCGCGCGGCGTCCCGTTCGTCAAGGCCCTCCGGCTCCCGAACGGCCCTGAACAGCGACGGCCGGACCACTGCCGCGGGGCGACCCGGGCCACTGCTGCGGGGCAACAAAGATCACCATACTCGCCTCCGGGACGCGCTGTCGCAGCCGTCCCGGGTACGCCGAAGGGCGACCACCCGCATGGGTGATCGCCCTTGGCGTCGAGAGGTACGTCAGACGTACGTCAGAGCGGGGTCAGGAGACCCCGTGAGGTCACTTGACCTCGACGGAGGCGCCGGCGCCCTTGAGGGCCTCGGCGGCCTTCTCCGCGGCGTCCTTGGCGACCTTCTCGAGGACGGGCTTCGGGGTGCCGTCGACGAGGTCCTTGGCCTCCTTCAGGCCGAGCGAGGTCAGCTCACGGACGACCTTGATGACCTGGATCTTCTTGTCACCGGCGGCGGTGAGGATGACGTCGAACTCGTCCTTCTCCTCGACGGCCTCGGCGGCGGCGCCACCAGCGGCACCGGCGACCATGACCGGCGCGGCGGCGGCGGCGGTGACGTCGAACTTCTCCTCGAACGCGGCAACGAAGCCGGCGAGCTCGATGAGGGTCATCTCCTCGAACTGCGCGAGCAGCTCGTCCTGGGACAGCTTCGCCATGATGGCGGTCCTTCCACTAAATCGGCAGGTGCCGGGATGTACATGTCGGCGGGCGTACGGCCCGCTGCGACCGGTGCCGGGTGGCACCGGTCAATGCGCGAGCCGAATTACTCGGCACCGCCCTGCTCGGCGAGCTTGGCGCGCAGCGCGTCCGCGGTGCGGACGAGCTTCGTCGGCAGCGCCTGGAAGAGCGAGGCAGCCTGCGACTGCTTGCCCTTCATGGCACCGGCCAGCTTGCTGAGCAGAACCTCGCGGGACTCGAGGTCCGCAAGCTTCTTGATCTCATCGGCGGACAGCGCCTTGCCGTCAAGGACACCGCCCTTGATGATGAGATTCGGGTTGTCCTTGGCGAAGTCACGCAGACCCTTCGCCGACGCCACCGGGTCACCGGTGATGAAGGCGACGGCCGTCGGGCCAGCGAAGAGCTGGTCCTCCAGCGTGATCCCGGCCTCACCAGCCGCGATCTTGGTCAGCGTGTTCTTCACCACGGCGTACTGCGCGTTCTCACCGAGCGATCGACGCAGCGTCTTGAGCTGCGCCACGGTGAGACCGCGGTACTCGGTCAGCACGGCGGCGTTGGAGCTGCGGAACTTGTCCGTCAGCTCGGCAACCGCGGCGGACTTGTCGGGCCTCGCCATGAGCCTCGGCCTCCTTCCGGGTGAATAGGACCGCATAGACGCGAGAAGGGACCTGGGCAAAACGAAACGCCCCGGCGCGGGCGCTCGGGGCGTGACTCGACCATATGAACACGGGGTCCACATGGGAGTTCAACCACAGTCACCTGCGCAGGTCGCCCGCAGCTAGCGGATCCTTCGGCCACCACACCTCCGGATGGAGGCGCAGCAACGACCAGCGGTCTTTGGCTTCTGCATGAGAGTACGTGACCGGGCCGCCGTCAAGCAAATCGCGCCATCGGGCGGCCCGCGGTCCGGCTCCGGGGGATCAGGCCCCGTCCTTCTTGGCCTCCGCCATCGGGTCCATGACCTCACCGGCCGGCGGCGCCTTGATCTCGACCGGCTTGTTGTAGTCGAGGAACTTGATGGTCAGGTCCATCGGGCCCTTCTGGGTGGCGGACCGCATGCGGAACTGCTTGGTGTGGTCCTGCCCGTCGATCCACATGTCCATCGCGAACTTGTCGACGCCCAGCTTCTCGAAGCCCTTGAGCTTGGCCTCCCGGCGCTCCTTGGTCTTCGGGTCCTTCTCCTTGGCCAGGGCCTCACGCATCTGGGCCAGGGTGACGGTGCCCTTGTAGTGGGTCGTCTTCACCCCGTCGACGGTCTCGTCGCCGACCTTCTCCAGGTCCTTCGCCGCGTTCATGGAGGCGGAGTCCTCCATGGGGTTCTGCTCGGCCTGACCACTCACGCTGAAGGGGTTGTCCGCCCCGCCGGGAGCCTTTCCATGCCCCACGTTGGGCATCTTGATCCAGCTCTTGCCACCGCCCGTCTTCTGCCCCTTGGCGCTGAGATAGACAGCGCCGTCGACGAGGCGGATCTCCATTTCCCCGCCCTCGTCCGGGGTCGTGCCCTTCGCCTTCATGTTCATCTGCATGGCCAGGGGCTTCGTGCTCATCGCGGCCTTGGCCTCGACGTGCCCGTTCTCGGGCATGTCGCCGCTCATGACGTACCGCAGCGACGTGATCGTCTCGTTCTTCTTCGAGGCCCGTTCCACGGCCGCCGCGAAGGAGGCGTCCACCGGCTTCTGCGCGGACTTTCCGGCCGCCTTGGAGCTGTCCTTCTTGTCAGCGTCCGAGGAATCCGAGGAGCAGGCGGCCGTACCGCACAGCAGGGCGCCGGCGAGCAGGGCTCCGGCGGCCTTCCGGTGCATGTTCTTCATGATCTTTTTCCCCAGTGGGCATGGCGTTTTCTTTCGCAAAACTTTGCGAACTGCTGTGACAATACCCTCCGGTAGCCCAAAGGCGACACATGATTACGGCCCCCGTTCCCGGGCGGGGAACGGGGGCCGTATCGACCCTGGGAAGAATCACCCGGAATTACGCACCGGCGCCCGAACCGGCGGCGGAACCGTCCTTCAGACCCTTCATCATCTCCATGAGGTCGAGGGTCTCACCGGCGGGCGGCGCCTGGACGTCGGCCTTGGCGCCGTAGTCCTTGTACGTCCCGGTCATCTTGATCTTTCCCTGCGCGCTGTCCATGCCCATGACCATCTTGACCGGCAGGTCCTCGTTGTTGAGCCAGAACTCCATGTCGTAGTTCTTGATGCCGGCCTTCTTGACGCTCTCCAGCATCTGCTCGCGGTCCTTGGGGTCCATGAGCTTGGTGGACTGGTTGCCCTTCATCAGCTCGTCGACGGTCAGCGTGCCCTTGTAGTGCTGGGCGTCGACGCCGTCGACCTTCTCCGCGCCGAGGTGCTTGAGGTTGGGCGAGTCGAGCAGGACGGCCATCTGCTTGGCCGGGTCCTGGTTCATGTCGTTCATGTTCCCCGTCATCTGCTTCTGCAGGGCGGGGTTGCCGGACTCCTTGGCGGCCGCGGCAATGTCGATCTTCATCCACTTCTTGCCGCGCATTTCGGCGGGCGCGGATTCCATGGCCTTGGCCGGCATCTGCATGTACATCACGTTGTCGACCATGAGCATGCGGGTGGCACCGGGGCCGTCCTTGCCGGCCAGGGCCGCGCCGCTGACCGTCATGTCCACGACGGTGGGGTTCCAGCCCTGGACGCCGTCCATCACCATCGGCCCGGAAGGCGCGCCCGGCGTCGATCCGGCCGGCATTTCCATGGTCATGTGGACCTTGGCCGACTTCGCCGCGCTGGTCTTCTTGAACGCCGCCTGAAGGGCCTGCACGGGGCTCCGGCCGTCGCTCTTCGACTGGCTCTGCGAGGAGCTCTTGTCGTCCTTCTTGTCGTCGGAGTCACACGCGACGGCGCCGACGAGAATGGCCGCGGCGGAAAGCGAGATACCGACGCGACGGATCGTGGACTTGGACATATCCCCCACCTTTTTTGGAGACCTCTTGCACGTTCGTTCGGACGACGATAACGCAGCGGTCCGACAAGAGGACAACAAGGCAAGGGGCGGGCAAGGGAACGAGGCCGGGAAAAAGAGGCCGGCCCCCGCACCCTGGAACGGATGCGGGGGCCGGCCCCGGAAACACACGCGGTCACACGCGGTGCGAGAACGTCTCTCAGACGGTCTCGTCCTCGGCGAGGAGGTTGCGGGTGCGGTTCGGGTCCAGCGGGATGCCGGGGCCCATGGTGGTGCTCAGGGTCGCCTTCTTGACGTAGCGGCCCTTGGCGGCGGACGGCTTGAGGCGGAGGATCTCCTCGAGCGCGGCGCTGTAGTTCTCGATCAGCGACTTCTCGTCGAACGACGTCTTGCCGATGATGAAGTGCAGGTTCGCGTGCTTGTCGACACGGAACTCGATCTTGCCGCCCTTGATCTCGGTCACGGCCTTGGCCGTGTCCGGGGTGACCGTGCCGGTCTTCGGGTTCGGCATCAGACCACGGGGACCGAGCACGCGGCCGAGGCGGCCGACCTTGCCCATGAGGTCCGGGGTGGCGACGACGGCGTCGAAGTCCAGACGGCCCTTGGCGACCTCGTCGATGAGCTCGTCGGCACCGACGATGTCGGCGCCCGCGGCACGCGCGGCCTCGGCACGGTCGCCGGTCGCGAAGACCAGGACCCGGGCGGTCTTACCGGTGCCGTGCGGAAGGTTCACGGTGCCACGGACCATCTGGTCCGCCTTGCGCGGGTCGACGCCCAGACGCAGGGCGACCTCGACGGTGCTGTCGAACTTGGTGCCGGAGGTGTCCTTCGCCAGACGGACGGCCTCGAGCGGAGCGTACAGGCGCTCCCGGTCGATCTTCGCGTCCGCGTTGCGAAGAGTCTTGCTGCGCTTCACTGATACTCCTCAGTGGTGAATGGAGTCGTGGTGCGGGCCAGCGCTGGCCCTTCCACGTGGTGCCTGAAGGGGCGGGACGATCAGCCCTCGACCGTGATGCCCATGGAACGGGCGGTGCCGGCGATGATCTTCTCGGCGGCGTCCAGGTCGTTGGCGTTCAGGTCGGGCATCTTGGTGGTGGCGATGTCACGGACCTGGTCACGCGTGATCTTGGCGACCTTGGTCTTGTGCGGCTCGCCGGAGCCCTTGTCCACGCCCGCGGCCTTGAGGATCAGCTTCGCGGCCGGCGGAGTCTTGGTGACGAAGGTGAAGGAACGGTCCTCGTAGACCGTGATCTCCACCGGCACGACCATGCCACGCTGCGACTCGGTCGCGGCGTTGTAGGCCTTGCAGAACTCCATGATGTTGACGCCGTGCTGACCCAGCGCGGGGCCGACCGGCGGAGCCGGGTTGGCGGCACCGGCCTGGATCTGGAGCTTGATAAGCCCCGTGACCTTCTTCTTCTTGGGAGGCATTGCTCTCTCCGGGTCCTAGTGAGAGTTTTCTGCCCACGACACACTGCGCGCAGGCATACCGCACCACGATAACGGGTAACGTGGCCGGCCCAAAAACCGAGAGGTCAGGCCGCCCCTCGCGGGGCTGCCCGACCTGTTCGGAAGCGTACGGCCAGAAGATCAGTTCTTCTGGATCTGGTCGAAGCTCAGCTCGACCGGGGTCTCGCGGCCGAAGATCTCGACGAGGCCCTTGACCTTCTTCGAGTCGGCGTTGATCTCGTTGATCGTCGCCTGGAGCGTCGCGAACGGGCCGTCGGTGACGGTGACCGAGTCGCCGACCTCGAAGTCCAGCACCTGGACCTCGACCTTGCGGCTGGGAGCCGGGCGGCCCTCGGCCTCGGCGGCCTCCTTGGCGGCCTTCTCCTCGGCCTCCGGGGCGAGCATCTTGACGATCTCGTCCAGGGTCAGCGGGTACGGGTCGTAGGCGTTGCCCACGAAGCCGGTGACGCCCGGGGTGTTGCGGACGACGCCCCACGACTCGTTCGTCAGGTCCATGCGCACCAGGACGTAGCCGGGGAGCTTGTTCTGGCGGACGGTGCGGCGGTCGCCGTTCTTGATCTGGACGACCTCTTCCTGCGGCACCTCGGCCTGGAAGATGTAGTCCTCGACGTTCAGCGAGACGGCGCGCTGCTCGAGGTTGGTCTTCACGCGGTTCTCGTAACCGGCGTAGGTGTGGATGACGTACCACTCGCCGGGCAGCCCGCGGAGCTCGTCGCGGAGCGCGGCGACCGGGTCCACCGGAGCGGCCTCCTCGGCCTCTTCCTCGGCGTCCACGGCAGCCTCGGCGTCCTCAGCCTCTTCCGCGTCGGCCTCAGCGGCCACCGCGTCGGCGTCGGCCTCGGCGGCCTCCTCGACGCCCTCGGCGTCGGCCGCCTCGGCGGCGGTGGGCTCGTGCCCGGCGTCGTCAGCGGTCGCAGCGTCGCCCTCGACCTCGGCCGAGACAGCCGCGTCCACGTCGGCCTCTGCCGCCTCGACGGGCTCGACGGCGTCGTTCAGGTTCGGGTCAGACACGTGGCTGCTTCTTCCTGGCTTCAAGGGGTGGAACGTGCGAAAAGGCGGCTCTCCGGAACCCTCCCGGAGGCGACCGCCTTGGCGCGCGGGCGGGCTCAGCCGAAGACGTACTTGACGGCGTTGCTGAACCCATAGTCAATCACGGTCACGAGACCAATGACGATGACGACGAAAACGATCACCACGGAGGTGTACGTGGAGAGCTGGCCGCGCGAGGGCCAGACGACCTTGCGGAGCTCCGCGACGACCTGGCGGTAGAACAGCGCCATGCGCCCGAGCGGGCCCTTCTTGCCGCGCTTGCCGCCGCGGCGCTTCTTGACGGCGACCTCGTCCTCGGGACGACCGCTCTCAGGCGTCGCGGTGGAGCCAAGGGCTTCCGTCACTACGTCCTCACCTGAATCCGGGTCGTGGCCGTGCCGCGCCCGGTGGAGCCGCACGGCGGTGCATCAGTGCGTACGCACGCACCTCGGTGACGATGACGATGCGTGTAGCAGGGCCGAAGGGACTTGAACCCCCAACCGCTGGTTTTGGAGACCAGTGCTCTACCAATTGAGCTACGACCCTTTGTGGTTCCCCCAACGTACCGCATCCGCTCGACCGCACGATGTGTCCGGTACGGATTCGGCTGTGAGGGGCCAACGACGCCTGAGTGTACGTGGTTCGGGCGCCGCCGTCGAACAGATACCGCCGCGAGCGCGGGAAAAGCTGCGGGAAAAGCTCCGGAATCACGAATTCCGTTCGTCTCTCGACCAGCCGCCCGGCCAGTCCCCGGACGGCCCGTACCGGTCCGTGGAACCTGCGCGCCCCGCGCGCGCCGGTTCTGCGACGATGCCTGTATGACCGATGCCACCGCTCCCTTCCCCGCCGCTCAGGCACCCACCGACCGCCGGGTCTCCACCCGCATCGGGTCGATCTCCGAGTCCGCGACGCTCGCCGTGGACGCCAAGGCCAAGGCCCTCAAGGCGGCCGGGCGCCCGGTGATCGGCTTCGGCGCGGGCGAGCCGGACTTCCCCACCCCGGAGTACATCGTCGAGGCCGCCGTCGAGGCGTGCCGCGACCCGAAGAACCACCGCTACACGCCGGCCGGCGGGCTCCCCGAGCTGAAGGCCGCCATCGCCGCCAAGACGCTGCGCGACTCGGGCTACGAGGTCGAGGCGTCCCAGGTGCTCGTCACCAACGGCGGCAAGCAGGCCATCTACGAGGCGTTCGCCGCCATCCTCGACCCGGGCGACGAGGTGATCGTCCCGGCGCCGTACTGGACCACGTACCCCGAGTCGATCCGCCTGGCGGGCGGCGTCCCGGTGGACGTCGTGGCCGACGAGACGACCGGTTACCGGGTCTCCGTCGAGCAGCTGGAGGCGGCCCGCACCGAGCGCACCAAGGTGCTGCTCTTCGTCTCCCCGTCCAACCCGACCGGCGCGGTCTACTCGCGCGCCCAGGTCGAGGAGATCGGCCGCTGGGCGGCGGAGCACGGCCTGTGGGTCCTGACGGACGAGATCTACGAGCACCTCGTCTACGGGGACGCCGAGTTCTCGTCCCTGCCGGTGGTGGTGCCGGAGCTGCGCGACAAGTGCATCGTGGTCAACGGCGTCGCCAAGACGTACGCCATGACGGGCTGGCGCGTGGGCTGGATCATCGGTCCGAAGGACGTGGTGAAGGCCGCGACCAACCTCCAGTCGCACGCCACCTCCAACGTGAGCAACGTCGCGCAGCGCGCCGCGCTGGCCGCCATCGCCGGCGACCTGGCGGCCGTCGAGGAGATGAAGGTCGCCTTCGACCGTCGCCGCCGCACGATCGTGCGCATGCTCAACGAGATCGACGGCGTCGTCTGCCCGGAGCCGGAGGGCGCGTTCTACGCCTACCCGTCGGTGAAGGCGCTGCTCGGCAAGGAGATCCGCGGCAAGCGGCCGGCCACCTCGGTGGAGCTGGCGGCGCTGATCCTGGAGGAGGCCGAGGTCGCGGTCGTCCCGGGCGAGGCGTTCGGCACGCCGGGCTACCTGCGGCTGTCGTACGCGCTGGGCGACGAGGACCTGGCGGAGGGCGTCTCCCGGATCCAGAAGCTGCTGGGCGAGGCGCGCGACTGACGCGGCGGGCCCGCCTGACCGACGGACGGACGCGACGGCCCGGTCGATCTCGCTTTCGGGCGCTTCCCCCTTCAGGGAAACGCCCTTCCGGTCGACCGGGTCGATGCGGCAGGATCCCTGAATGGAGAACGTTCGCGACGTCCGTCTGCTGCCGAAGGCCCATCTGCACCTGCACTTCACCGGTTCCATGCGCCCGGCGACCCTGCTGGAGCTGGCCGACAAGTACGGGGTGCACCTGCCGGAGGCCCTGAGCGGCGGTGAGCCCCCGAGACTGCGGGCCACGGACGAGCGCGGCTGGTTCCGGTTCCAGCGGCTGTACGACATCGCGCGCTCCTGCCTGCGCTCCCCCGACGACATCCGGCGGCTGGTGCGCGAGGCCGCCGAGGAGGACGTCAGGGACGGCTCGGGGTGGCTGGAGATCCAGGTCGACCCCACCTCGTACGCGCCCCGGCTGGGCGGGCTGATCCCCGCGCTGGAGGTCATCCTGGACGCGGTGGAGACCGCGTCCCGGGACACCGGCCTCGGGATACGGGTCCTGGTCGCCGCGAACCGCATGAAGCACCCCCTGGACGCCCGCACCCTGGCCCGGCTCGCGGTGCGCTACGCGGACCGGGGCGTGGTCGGCTTCGGCCTCTCCAACGACGAGCGGCGGGGCTTCGCCCGGGACTTCGACCGGGCCTTCGAGATCGCCCGGGAGGGCGGCCTGCTGGCCGCGCCGCACGGCGGCGAGCTGTCGGGCCCGGCGAGCGTCCGCGACTGCCTGGACGACCTGCACGCGGGCCGGGTGGGCCACGGCGTCCGGGCCGCGGAGGACCCGCGGCTCCTCCGCAAGCTGGCGGAGCGGGGTGTGACCTGCGAGGTCTGCCCGTCCTCGAACGTGGCCCTCGGCGTCTACGAGAAGCCCGCGGACGTCCCGCTCCGCACCCTCTTCGACGCCGGCGTCCCCATGGCCCTCGGCGCCGACGACCCCCTCCTCTTCGGCTCCCGCCTGGCCGCCCAGTACCAGCTGGCCCGCGAGCACCACGGCTTCACGGACGAGGAACTGGCCGAACTGGCCAGGCAGTCGATCCGCGGCTCGGTGGCGCCGGGGGATGTGAAGGGCAGGTTGCTGGCGGGCGTGGACGCGTGGCTCCACAGCCCGTCCGGCGTTTGAGGACAGCGCGCGACGCGTGCTGCGGGGGTGCGGGGGCGCAGCCCCTGCGGGAAACGGTGAAAGGGCGGGACAGGGGCCACCCCCCTCCCGCCCCAGCCCCTACGGGGCTACAGGCTGACGCCGACCGTCACCGGCTCATTCACCAGGGTCACCCCGAAAGCCTCCCGCACCCCGTCCCGAACCTCCCGGGCGAGCGCCAGCAGATCCTCCGTGGTGGCCGACCCCCGGTTCGTCAGGGCCAGCGTGTGCTTCGTCGAGATCCGCGCGGGCCCGGACCCGTACCCCTTCCCGAAGCCCGCCTTGTCGATCAGCCAGGCGGCGGACGTCTTCACCAGCCCGTCCCCCGCCGGGTAGGCGGGCGGCACGACGTCCGCCCCGAGCCGCTCCGCCGCCCGGGCCAGGAAGGCCGCGTGCTGCGAGGCCGTGAGCACCGGGTTGGTGAAGAACGACCCGGCGGACCAGGTGTCGTGGTCCTCGGGATCGAGCACCATGCCCTTGCCGGCCCGCAGCCGCAGCACGGTCTCGCGCGCGGTGGCGGCGGGAACGCGGTCCCCGGCGCCGACGCCGAGGGCACGGGCCGTCTCGGGGTACTTGATGGGGGCGGAGAGCCCGCCCGCGTCCTCCAGGACGAAGCGGACGCGCAGGACGACGTAGCGGGAGGGGTCTTCCTTGAAGCGGCTGTGCCGGTAGGAGAAGCCGCACTCGGCGTTCGGCAGGACGACGGTCTCGCCGGCCCGGCGGTCGTAGGCGACGACCTCGGTGATGACGGAGGAGACCTCCTGGCCGTAGGCGCCGACGTTCTGGATCGGGGTGGCGCCGGCCGAGCCGGGGATGCCGGCCATGCACTCGATGCCGGCGAGCCCGGCCTCGACGGTGCGGGCGACGGCGTCGGACCAGTTCTCGCCGGCGGCGAGCTCCAGGCGGGTGCCGTCGAGGGCGAACCCGCGGGTGGCGATGCGCAGGGCGACGCCGTCGAAGCCCTTGTCGGAGATCACGAGGTTGCTGCCGCCGCCGATAATCAGCAGCGGCGTCCCGGAGGCGTCCGCCTCGCGGACGGTCGCGATCACTTCCTCGTCGGTGACGGCCGTGACCAGACGGGTCGCGGGGCCGCCGAGACGGAAGGTGGTCAGGGGGGCGAGCGGGGTGTCGTGGAGTTCCTGCACGGCGACAAGGGTACGGGGGCGGGGAGCCGCGCCCCGGCTCGGGACCGGCCCCTACCCCGGGTCCCCCGCCCTTCGCCCCGCTCCGAACCGGCGGGACGCCGTCCCGGAGCGCCGGGCGGCAGCCGATGTCAGGGAACCGCCTTCTGCAGGGCTGCGAGGCACGACGCGGACGGCTTCGGGTGGAGGCTCTCGTCCTCCGGATCGCCGACGACCGAGAGCAGGGACTGGTTGAGGACATCCGCGCACTGCTTGGGCACCTTCACGGTCTTGGTGAGGTCGAACACGGGCACCTCGGCACCGCCGCACTGGTTGAGCGGCCCGCTGACGGGCAGGCCCAGCACGTTCCCCCCGGCGGCGCTCGTCACTCGCGAGGCGGCCCCTTGGGCGGCCGCCGCCGACCGGGCGGCGCAGCCGTTGCCGACGGCCGGGGAGAGAACGCCGGCGCCCAGGCCCCCGGCCCGGGCAGGGGACCCGAAGGTCAGGGCCACCGCCGAGAGCGTCAAGGGGACGGCGGAGGCACGGACGAGGGCGCTTCGCTTCATGCGCTGGTGAACGAGCACGCCGGCCCGTGGGCACGGGGACCGGCAGCGCCGGCCCGGGAGCCGGCGTCGCGCGGCACCGGAAACGCGAGGCCCGGGTCGCCTGGTCCGACGGCCCGGGCCCTTCGGCACACGCTCGGGGCGCTAGTGGCCTGCGCCGGTTCCGGCGTGCGTACCGGGCCGCCCGGCGGCGCGCCCGCCCGTCGCCTCCGCGGGGTCCGTGGCGTCCGGCCCTCCCCCCGGCGCCGCTTCCCGCACCGCCTTCGCCATGGCCGCTCCCGCGGCCGCGGGCCGCCCGTGCCGCGGGATGAGGGCGGCGGACACCGCCGCGAGGGCGACGCCGGCCGCGCCGATCCACAGGGCGGGCTGGGTGCCGTCCACGATCGCCTGGGGCGACTCGAAGCCGCCGCGGGCGGAGAAGACCGAGCCGAGGACGGCGACCCCGAACGCCCCGCCGACCTCGCGCAGCGCCGCGTTGGTCCCGGAGACGATGCCCTGGTCGGCGGGGCGCACCGAGGAGAGGGCGAGCGCCGCGGCCGGGGCGAAGTAGAGGGCCATGCCGACGCCGCTGAGGATCAGGGCGGGCAGTTGGGCCACGTAGGACAGGTCGGCGGAGAGGACCAGGGCGTAGTAGGCGAGCCCGGCCGCCTGGCAGGTGAGGCCCCAGGCGGCCACGACGCGCCCGCCGACGCGGTCGGCGAGCCGGCCCGCGATCGGGGCGACGATCAGCGACATCCCGGTCCAGGGCAGCATGCGCAGGCCCGCCTCGGTGGGCGAGTAGCCGCCGACGGCCTGCAGGAACTGGCTGAGCAGGAAGATCGAGCCGAACATGCCGAAGAACATCAGCAGCCCGGCCGCGTTGATGCCGCTGAAGGCGCGGTTGCGGAAGAGGCGCATCGGCAGCATGGGGTTCCGGTGGGTGATGCCGTGCCGGACGAAGAGGGCGAGCAGCACGGCTCCCACGACGAGCCCGGTGAGCACCCGGCCGCCGGTCCAGCCGTACGTGTTGACGTTGACGACGGCGAAGACGATGCCGAAGAGGCCGCCGCTGACCAGGACCGTGCCGAGGACGTCGAGCCGGGCGTCCGGCTTGCGGGACTCGGCGACGCGGAACCGGACGAGCGGGAGGAGCAGCAGCCCGATCGGGACGTTGAGCCAGAAGATCCAGTGCCAGGAGATGTGTTCGGTGAGCCCGCCGCCGATGAGCGGTCCGGTGGCGACGGCGAGGCCGTTGATGGCGCCCCAGATGCCGAAGGCCGTGCCGCGCCGCTCGGGCGGGGTGGCGGCGGTGAGCAGGGTGAGGCTCAGCGGCGTCATGATCGCGGCGCCGACGCCCTGGACGGCCCGGAAGGCGATGAGCGCGTCGATGCCGGACGACAGCGCGGCGGCGGCGGAGGCGGCGGTGAACAGGGCGATGCCGATGCCGAAGAACCTGCGGCGGCCGAACCGGTCGCCGAGCGCGGCGCCGAACATCAGCAGGACGGCGTAGGTGAGCGTGTAGGCGCTGACCGTCCATTCGAGGTCTTCGAGCGAGCCGCCGAGGTCCCGGCGGAGGGTCGGCAGCGCGGTGGTGACGACGAGGTTGTCGAGCGCGGCCATGAAGCCGGCCGCGCCCGAGACGACGAGGGCCCAGGCGGCGCGTCGTGAGTCCTGCTGTTCCACTTCTCTTCTCCCCCTGCTTATTTATCAGTCACTAACTTCCGGCCCCAAAAGAAAACCGGCCCGGCGGGCCGGCGGGAGCCGGTCGGCGTACGGTCAGTCGCGCTCGGAGGGCAGCCCGTCCCACACCCGGTGCTCGGGCGGGAAGCCCAGCGAGACCAGGGAGTTGATGAGCATCCCGTGCGCCATGAACCGGGCGGTCTCCTGCGGGTCGCCGCCCAGCGCGAGGCGGACCAGGTCGTTGAGCCGCTCCCAGCTCTCCCGGATCGGCCGGCCGAACTCGGTGTCCCCCGCCGCCTCGGCGGAGGCGACGGCGACGCACATCTGCATGAGCATCAGCAGCGTCTCCTTGTCACGGGCGATGAGGCGCTCGTACGCGATGCCCATCGCCTTCATGACCCCCTCCGGCGGCACGCCGTCGGCCGCCTCCTCGAAGGTGCTCACGATCTTCTGCTGGCACGCGTCGACCGCCGCCAGGAAGATCGCCTGCTTGCCCGGGAAGAGGCGGAAGAGGTAGGGCTGCGACACGCCCACCCGGCGCGCGATCGCCTCCGTCGAGGTGCCGTGGTAGCCACCCCGGGCGAACTCGGCGACCGCCGCCCGGACGACGCTCTCGCGCCGCTCCTCCGCGCTCATCCTGACCATGCGACTGAGATTAGTGGCTGCTAACTAACTTCGCAAGGGCCGCGGCCGGGCAGCCGCCCCGGACACCCGGGGCCTGCCCGACCAGGCCGTCAGGCCAGCCGCACCACGGCTCGCGGCATGCCGAGCACCCGCTGCCCGGCGCTGCGCACCAGCAGGTCGACGCGCACGGTCCGCGCCTCGTCGTCCAGCTTGGCCGCGACCTTGCCGCTGACCTCGATGACCGCGCCCTCGTCGTCGTCCGGGACGACGACCGGCTTGGTGAAGCGCACCCCGTACTCGGCCACCGCGCCCGGGTCGCCGGCCCAGTCGGTGACCACGCGGACCGCCTCGGCCATGGTGAACATGCCGTGCGCGATCACGTCCGGGAGCCCGACCTCCTTGGCGAACCGCTCGTTCCAGTGGATCGGGTTGAAGTCGCCGGACGCGCCCGCGTAGCGCACCAGCGTGGCGCGCGTCACGGGGAACTCGCGCGTCGGCAGCTCGGTGCCGACCTCGACCTCGTCGTAGGACACCTTCGCCGTCATCACGCCTCCCCTTCCTCGGCCGCCTCGGGCGCCCGGGCCACCAGCATCGTGTGGGCGGTCACCACGTGCTCGCCGTGCTCGTCGTGGACCTCGCCGCGGATGGTCAGCAGGTCGTTGCCCGCCATCGACTTGATCGACTCGATGGTGGAGGTGACCGCCAGCCGGTCGCCGGCGCGGACCGGGCGGGCGTAGGCGAACTTCTGGTCGCCGTGGACGACGCGGCTGTAGTCCAGCCCCAGCTGCGGGTCCTCGATCACCTGGCCGGCGGCCCGGTAGGTGATGGCGAACACAAAGGTCGGCGGGGCGATCACATCCGGGTGGCCGAGCGCCTTGGCGGCCTCGGCGTCGGTGTACGCCGGGTTCGCGTCGCCGATGGCCTCGGCGAATTCAC
The DNA here is from genome assembly GCF_020037025.1 of Streptomyces huiliensis. GTDB lineage: Bacteria > Actinomycetota > Actinomycetes > Streptomycetales > Streptomycetaceae > Streptomyces > Streptomyces huiliensis. Next base: position 47,850 of record NZ_JAIQLH010000073.1, read on the forward strand.
GGATCTTCTCGCGGCCGACCTCATACGGGGCGGTGGCCGGGTAGGTCCGTCCGACGAAGGACTGGTCGAGCGCCATCGGCTCGGCACCTCCTGGGTGTGGATACGCCATGAGGCCGCCCCCAGGAACCGGGGACGGCCTCATGAACGACTGTGCGTTATCGCGTTTCGCGGTGCGCGGTGTGCGCGTTGCAACGCGGGCAGTGCTTCTTCATCTCAAGACGGTCCGGGTCGTTGCGCCGGTTCTTCTTGGTGATGTAGTTCCGCTCCTTGCACTCCACGCAGGCCAGCGTGATCTTCGGGCGGACGTCGGTGGCAGCCACGTGAGTGCTCCTTGACGGATGGACGGATGGAACGCAGACAAGAGTAGCCGATCGGAGGACCGACCCCGCAATCGGCTACTGTGGGTAGCGGCGACCGGACTTGAACCGGTGACACAGCGATTATGAGCCGCTTGCTCTACCGACTGAGCTACGCCGCTTTGATGCGGGGGGCGCCTCCCCGTCCGAAGACGGGGAGACCTCCCACACCAGAGCCCCAAAACGGAATCGAACCGTTGACCTTCTCCTTACCATGGAGACGCTCTGCCGACTGAGCTATTGGGGCGAGCGAGGAAGACATTACACGCTCTGCGGCCGAAGGTGAAATCCGTACCGGAAGGCCCCGGGCGGCGGGCCCGACGCCGTACCGCGCGCCCCCTGGCAGGTCCCGGCCGGTACGACTATTCGCAGCGCGCCGCAGCCTGCTCGAACCCGCCCCACCCGCGGCCTAGGCTCGGATCACGCTGCGCGAATGCCCCGGACCGTAGGGAGCGCGATGCCCGACAACCAGCAGCCGCAGCCCGCCCGGAACCCCGACGGCGACGCGAGCTCCCCCTCCGGTTCCCCGGGCGGCGGCCCCGGCGAGAAGCCCCTCGTGCTCTGCGGCGCCCACCTCGCCGACGGCCGCGTGGTGGACGTACGGCTCAGCGGCGGCCGCGTCGAGGCCGTCGGCACGGCGGGCAGCCTCGCCCCCGGCCTCCGCTGCGACCTCGGCGGCTACCTGCTGCTGCCGGCCCCCGCCGAACCCCACGCACACGGCGACACGGCACTCACCGCCGGCCTCGCGGGCCCGGTCCCGGACGGCGTCGAGGACGTCCAGCGGCGCGCCACCGAGGCGGCCCTGCTCCAGCTCGGCCACGGCGCCACCGCCGTCCGCGCGCACGTCCGCGTCGGCGACGTGCACGGCCTGCGGGCGCTGGAGGGCGTCCTGGCCGCCCGCCGCGTCCTGCGCGACCTCACCGACCTCACGGCCGTCGCCGTCCCCCGGCTGCTCACCGGCCTCGCCGGGGCCGACGGGCTGGCCGTCCTCCGGGACGCCGTCAAGATGGGCGCCACCGCCGTCGGCGGCTGCCCCGACCTGGACCCGGACCCCACCGGCTACGTGGAGGCCGTCCTCCGGATCGCCGCCGAGCACGGCTGCGCGGTGGACCTGCACACCGACGCCGACGACCCGCCCCGGCTGGCCCGGATCGCCACGATGGCCGGCGGGCTGCGCCCGGCCGTCACCCTCGGCCCGTGCGGCGGACTGGCCCGGCTCCCCCGGGAGGCGGCCGTCCGGGCCGCGGAGCAGCTGGCCGCCGCCGGTGTGACGGTGGTGTGCCTGCCACAGGGCGACTGCGGCGGCACCGCCCGCGGCCGCTGCCGCGTCTCGCACGCGGCGCCCGTCCGGCTGCTGCGCGCCGCCGGGGTGCGGGTCGCGGCCGGCAGCGGGGCGGTCCGGGACGCGGCCAACCCGGTCGGGCGCGGCGACCCGCTGGAGGCGGCGTTCCTGCTCGCCTCGCGCGGCGAGCTCACCCCCGAGCAGGCGTACGAGGCGGTCAGCGGGCGGGCCCGGGAGGCGATGGGGCTGCCGGAGGTCCGGGTCGAGGCCGGGTTCCCGGCGGAGCTGCTGGCGGTCCGCGGGGACGGGGTGGCCGGAGTGCTGTCGCTGGGCTACAGCCGGCTGGTGGTGCACCGGGGACGGGTGGTGTCGCGGACCAGCGCCGTCCGCGAGTACCGGCACTCGGTGGCCGCGCCCGCCCTGGAGCTGCCCCGGCAGGCGCCGCGCGGGGGCGAACCCTCCTCCTGATCGCCGCGTCCACCGGGGCGTACGGTCGGATCATGCGCATTGTCATCGCTGGTGGACATGGACAGATCGCGCTGCGGCTGGAGCGGCTGCTCGCCCGGCGCGGAGACGAGGTGGCCGGTGTGATCCGCCGGCCGGAACAGGCGGGCGACCTGCTCGCCGCGGGCGCCGAACCGGTCGTCTGCGACCTGGAGTCGGCGTCCGTCGCGGACATCGCCCGGCACCTGGAGGGCGCCGACGCCGCCGTCTTCGCGGCCGGCGCGGGCCCCGGCAGCGGCATCGAGCGCAAGGACTCCGTGGACCGCGGCGCGGCCACCCTCTTCGCCGACGCGGCGGAGGCGGCCGGGGTACGGCGCTTCGTCGTCGTCTCCAGCATGGGCGCCGACGGGGAGCCCCCGGAGGGCACCGACCCGGTCTTCGCCGCCTACCTGCGCGCCAAGGGCGCCGCGGACGCGGACGTCCGCTCCCGCGCGGGCCTGGACTGGACGATCCTGCGCCCCGGCCGGCTCACGGACGACCCGGGCACCGGCCTGGTCACGCTGGACGGGTCGACGGGCCGCGGCGAGGTCACCCGGGACGACGTGGCGGCGGTGCTGCTGGGGCTGCTCGACGAGCCGGGGACGGCGGGCCGGACGCTGGAGCTGATCGGCGGCAGGACGCCGGTGGAGGAGGCGGTACGGGCTGTGGCGGGCTGAGCGGGGGTCCGTGTCGGGGTGGTGTTCGGGGTGGTGTGAGGGCTGACCGGCCCTCGTGCGCCCGGCTTCGGGCGCCCCGAAAATTACTCGAACACAGTTGAACGCACCCGGACCCACCTGAACGCGGGCGAGCGCACCGGACCCGTCGCACGCACGCGAACACGCCCCGGACAAGCCCCGGAAACACCAAAGAGGCCCCCGCTCTCGGAAGAGCAGGGGCCTCACTCGGTGGCGGCGCCAGGATTCGAACCTGGGTAGGCTAAGCCGACGGATTTACAGTCCGCTCCCATTGGCCACTCGGGCACACCGCCATGGGTTGCCGCCTCGGACTCCCTTTCGAGATCTCCTTGGCAACGACGTAAACCATACCCGATGACCGGGGGTGCTCCGCCACTCGGTTCGGAGCCAGCCGATCGCCGCCCGGATGACTAGGCTTGCGGGGCGGCCGTCCTCCGGGCCCGTCCGGCCCGTGCCGGGAGCCCGCCACCGAGGACGCCCCCACGCCGCGCCCCCTGACGGAATCTACGCACGAGGAGCCAACTCAATATGGCCGACTCCAGTTTCGACATCGTCTCGAAGGTCGAGCGGCAGGAGGTCGACAACGCCCTCAACCAGGCCGCCAAGGAGATCTCGCAGCGCTACGACTTCAAGAACGTCGGCGCCTCGATCGCCTGGTCCGGCGAGAAGATCGAGATGCGGGCCAACTCCGAGGAGCGGGTGAACGCGATCCTCGACGTCTTCCAGTCGAAGCTCATCAAGCGCGGCATCTCCCTGAAGGCCCTGGACGCGGGCGAGCCGCAGGCCTCGGGCAAGGAGTACAAGATCTTCGCGTCCCTTGAGGAGGGCATCTCCCAGGACAACGCGAAGAAGGTCGCCAAGATCATCCGCGACGAGGGCCCCAAGGGCGTCAAGGCCCAGGTCCAGGGTGACGAGCTGCGGGTGTCCTCCAAGAGCCGCGACGACCTCCAGACCGTGATCGCCCTCCTGAAGGGCAAGGACCTGGACTTCGCCCTCCAGTTCGTCAACTACCGGTGACCCGGCGGGCGTACCGGTGAGGTGACCGGCGCGCCCGACGGCCATCGCGTCCGGACGAGGGCGCGCCGGGGAGGGTCCACTCGACCTTCCGCGGCGCGCCCTCGTCCCGTTTCCGGGTCGGCGACGGCCGCTCAGAAGTCCACGTTCGCGGCCTCGTCCGCGCGCATCACCGACTCCTGGCGGAACTGCTTCTTGTAGGCGGCGCGGATCTCCTCGATGCCGGCGTCCTTCCCGCGCGCCTCGGACTTCGGGTAGTAGAGGGTCAGTTCGTAGGAGCGCTCGCGGATCACGACGCCCTTGGCGTCGCGCCACTGCCCGCGCGCGTCCTCGATGGTCAGGCCGTCGGGGAACTTCGGGGTGACGCGCCGGGTCACGAACTCGCGGAACTGGCGGTCCGTCACATCCGGCCGGCCGTCGGAGCGGGCGGTGCCGAAGTAGAGGTGCGTGCCGACGTACGGGGCGCCGCGCCCGGCCGTCGTCCGGGCGGCCGGCACCGGGTCGTCGCCGGCGTCCAGGGCGGCGTACGCCGTGGGGGCGCCCACGGCCAGGACGGTCGCGGTGGCCAGGGCGGCGGTGCGCAGGCGGGAGGTGCGCTGGGGCACGGTGGGTCCTTTCGGCCGGGGACCGGCCCGGCGGCGGGCCGGTGCGCTGCTGGTGCGCCGCCGACGCGTCGAGGCGCGCCGTCCACTCTCCCGGCCGGTCCGCCGCCGTGCGGGCGATGCGCGCTTCCCGACCGAAAAGCGCCGCTCTCGTTGGCTCCCGGCGGCGAGTTCGACCGGGAGCGTCAGGAAAAGTACGACTCCAGCGTCCCGCGGCGCCGGACGTCGAGCGTCGCGCAGTGGAACGAGCCGCCGAACGGCGCGTAGTGCAGGAAGTCGCACGGGATCGGCTCGAACCCCCACTTCTTGAGTGCCCGCACCATCCCGGTGTGCTGCCGTTCGACGATCACCCGCTTCCCGTCGACCACGAGGACGTTCATGCTGAGCCACTTGCCGCACAGCGAGGTGACCTTGAGCAGGCGGCTGTCCATCGGGTCGGGCTCGGGGGCGACCAGGACGTCCCACGAGCGCAGGATGTCGGGCAGCCGGTCGACGTCGACGTAGTCCGGGTTGATCATCACCTTGCCCGGGGCGAGCGGCATGAAGGTCGTGTCGATGTGCATGGGCGTCCGGCAGCGGCTCTCGATCTCGTGGATGCGGTAGCCGCGGCCGAGGTGGCGGCGGAGCCAGTCGACGCCCATGCGGTTGGTCACGTTGCCCAGCGTGACGAAGAGGTCGCGGCCGGCGCGGACGAAGTCCGCCGCGTCGAAGACCGGCTCGAACTCGGTGACGATGCGGCGCGGGGGCTCCCCCGGCCCGGGCCGCCGGAAGCCAGCCCGGAACAGCTCGTCCGTGAGCTGCGGCTTCGGCGCGGCCGTCCAGCGCGCACCGCGCCGGAAGTAGTCCTTGAGGAGCGTCCGGTAGGAGTGCGCCTCGAAGTACCGGCACCGCCAGGCCATCGGGGTCTCGATGATCTCGTCGCCGATCACCAGCAGGCTGTCGCGCGGGCAGGTGTTGCAGAAGCCGCGCGACGACCAGTCCGGGGTGCGGAAGCGGCGGCGGTGGTCGACGGCGTCGGGACGGGTGACCGTGACGTCGAGGGAGCGCAGGAGGGCGACGAAACCGTCGAGTTCGCGCTGCGCCCGCTCCACCAGGAACCGGGGGTACCGGCGCCCGGCCGCGAGCCCCTGCAGCCGGGCCGCCCACGGCGGGAGGTTGCACGCCACGACCGGGTGGCGGGAGGGGATCGTGGCGCCGTCCAGGCGTCCGACGACGATCTCCTCCAACGGGTCCCATTCGGTGTGCGAGTTGACCACCGGGGGCATCGGGGGCATCGGGGGCTCGCCGGGGGTGCCGCGCTCGGCCGGTGGCTGAGGCTCCGGATCGGGCTCTGGCTCGGGCCCCGGCCCCGGCATCAGGGACGTCCCCCGGCCTGCGCGGTGGTGTCGCCGGACAGGCCGGCCGTGCGGATTCCGGATCGCGACACTACGTCCATACGAGGCAAACGGCGTGAACGGCCCCGAGGTTGCGGGTACGTCGCGCATCCGCGTCCGGCCGGACGTCGCGGCCGTCCTTTACGGCGTGGCGACTTACCGCGTGGCGAACGGCTGGTCCGTCGGGACGATCTCGCGGCCGAGCGGCATCAGCGAGATCGGGATCAGCTTGAAGTTCGCGATCCCCAGCGGAATGCCGATGATCGAGACGCACAGCGCGATGCCTGTGATGATGTGGCCGAGGGCCAGCCACCAACCGGCGAAGATGATCCAGACGATGTTGCCCAGCAGCGAACCCGCGCCCGCGTCACGGCGCTCCACGGTCGTCCGGCCGAAGGGCCAGAGCGCGTAGGACGCGATGCGGAACGAGGCGATGCCGAACGGGATCGTCACGATGAGCACGCAGCAGATGATGCCGGCGACGACGTAGCCGAGAGCCATCCACAGTCCACAGAGGACCAGCCAGATGACATTTAGGATGAACCTCATGTAAGCAGCCTTCCACGCGACCGGTTCTCTGGCCACTGAGACGCCGGAAGGTGGCGGCGCGGTTGCCCTTCGCGCAGGTGGGGTGGGGGTCGCCGTCAGGGGAGGTGCTCGGTGGCGGGTTCCGTGGCGTAGCGGCTCATCGCCTCCAGGTGTGTCCCGGGGCTCGCGGTGCGGCCGTCGGCCGTCATGTCGCGCAGGTCGCGGAAGTACCGCACGTACAGGTCCGGCGTGAACACGCTGAGCATGACGGCCGGTTCGCCGGTCGCGTTGGCGAAGGTGTGCGGGGCTCCGGGCGGGACGAGCACGAACGTGCCCGCGGACGCGTCGTGGTCCTGGGTGCCGATGGTGAACCGCACCGTGCCGGAGAGGACGTAGAAGCCCTCGTCGTGCTGGGTGTGCCGGTGCTGCGGCGGTCCGGGGGTGTGCGGCGCGAGGACCGACTCGGTGACGCCGAGCCGGTGGGCGGTGTTGCCGCCGTCTTCGAGGACGCGCATGCGGGTGGGGCCGAGGACGATCGTCTCTCCCTCGCCGGGGCGGACTATGGATACGGCGGGGGTGGCGAGCGGCTCGCGGGTGTCGGCCTTGGGCGCTTCGGTCTGCGGTGCTTCGGAATTCGGTGCGTCGGTTTTCGGTGCGGCGGTTTTCGGTGCGTCGGTTTTCGGTGCGGCGGTTTTCGGTGCGTCGGTTTTCGGTGCGGCGGTCATGTCCTCCATTCCACGGCCGGGGCGCGGCGGCTGTCCAAGTCCCGTTCCGTGGGGGCGATACCGTACGGGTATCGTCCCCCGCATGGAGCTGCGCACGCTGCGCTATTTCGTGGCGGTCGCCGAGGAACTCCACTTCGGCCGGGCCGCCGCCCGGCTGCACATGAGCCAGCCGCCGCTGAGCCGCGCCATCAGGCGGCTGGAATCCGACGTCGGGGCCTCGCTGTTCGACCGGTCGCCCGCCGGTGTCGCGCTCACGCCGGCGGGGGCGGTCCTGCTCGACGAGGCGCGGGACCTGCTCGACCGGGCCGACCGGGCGCGCGCCCGCGTGGCCGCGGCGGCCGGGGCCGCCACGCTCACCGTCGGCATCCTGGGCGACGAAGGCGACGGCGGCGGCCCGGGAGCGGCGGCGCTGGCCGGCACCTTCCGCCGGCGGCATCCGCACGCCGAGGTCCGCGTCCGCGACGCGGACCTGACCGACCCGACGTGCGGGCTGCACGCCGGAGCCGTCGATGTCGCTCTGACCCGCGGCCCGTTCGACGAGACCGGGCTGTCCGTGCGTGCGCTGCGGACCGATCCGGTGGGGGCCCTGCTGCGCGCCGACGATCCGCTGGCCCGCCACGGCAGCCTGCGGCCGGCCGACCTGGCGGACCGCCGCTGGTTCCGCTTCCCGGTGGGCACCGACCCCCTCTGGCAGGCGTACTGGAGTGGCGGGGAGCTGCGCGAGGGCCCGATGGTGCGTGCGGTCCGGGAGTGCCGGCAGGCCGTTCTCTGGAACGGGACGGTCGGCATGACGCTCCTGGGGCACGAGCCCGGTGAGGGGCTCGTCGTGGTGCCGCTGACCGGGCTGCCGCCGAGCCGGGTGGTGGTGGCGTGGCGGACGGGGGAGGCGAATCCGCTGGTCCGGTCGTTCGTGCGGATCGTGGTCGCGGCGTATCGGGGCTGAGCTCTCGGCGCCCGACCCCGGGGTGAGACGTTGGGACATGTTTCGGAGACGGAAGGCCATTCAGGCGCTCGTCCGGAGTTCGTACGGTGAGGGAGTCGAAACGAACGAACGCGAACGAACGAGGAGCGACCCCCATGCGTGCTGTGATGCAGAAGACCTTCGGCGGCCCCGAGGTGCTGGAGCTGGTGGAGGCCGAGCGGCCGGTTCCGCTCGGGGGCGAGGTGCTGGTGCGGGTGCGGGCGAGCGCCGTGAACCCGGTCGACGTCGCGGTCCGGTCGGGGGCCTACCCGCTGCTGGGCGAGCCGCCGTTCGGGGTGGGCTGGGACGTCTCCGGGGTCGTCGAGGAGGCCGGCGCCGGCGCCCGGTTCAGGGTCGGGGACGAGGTGTACGGGATGCCGTTCTTCCCGCGCGCCGCCAACGCCTACGCCGAGTACGTGGCCGTGCCCTCGCGGCAGGTCGCCCGGAAGCCCGCCTCCCTCGACCACGTGCACGCCGCCGCGCTGCCGCTCGCGGCGCTCACCGCCTGGCAGGGACTGGTGGACGCGGCCGGCGTGGCGGAGGGCGACCGGGTGCTGATCCACCGGGCCGCCGGCGGGGTCGGGCACCTGGCCGTGCAGATCGCGAAGATCCGGGGCGCCGAGGTGATCGCGCTGGCCAGCGCGGGCAAGCACGACTTCGTCCGCGGGCTGGGCGCCGACGAGGTGATCGACTACCAGGCGGTCGACTTCACGGAGGCCGTGAAGGACGTCGACGTGGTCTTCGACTCCACGGCGCAGGGCGCCCGTTCGACGGCGGTCCTCCGGCCCGGCGGCACGCTCGTCAGCATCCTGGAGCACGGCGACCGCGAGCTCGCGGCGGCGGTGGAGGCCGACGGCTTCCGCTTCGCCGGGGTCATGGTGGAGCCGGACTACGCGGCGCTTGAGGCCATCGCCGAGCTGGTGGACGCGGGCCGGATCCGGCCGCACGTCGGGGCGACGTTCCCGCTGGCCGAGGCGGGCAAGGCGCACGAGCTGGTGGGCGCGGGGCGGGCGCTGGGCAAGGTCGTGCTGACGGTGGGCTGAGGCTGACGGTGGACCGAGGCAGTGGCCGTCCGTCGGTTTTCGTCGGTTTCCGTCGGTTTCCGTCGGGGGTCCGGTCCCCGGCGGAACACCCGGGCCGGTCGAGGCGCTGAGGCAAACGAGACTGGTGGGGCGGACGAGCCGGGTGGAGGAGATCGCGTGGACATCCTGACGGAGGCGCTGGCCTCGATGCGGACCGGGAATCCGACCTCCGTACGGACCGACGGGCGGGCGCCCTGGGGGCTGCGGCTGCCGCCCGTCGCGGGGGCCGGGTTCCACGTGGTGTTGCGCGGCGCGTGCTGGGCGCTGCCGCTGGAGGACGGATCCGTGGACAGGTACCAGGAACCGATCCGGCTGGAGGAAGGGGACGTGATCTTCCTGCGGGACGGGCGCGGGCACATCCTCGCCGACCATCCGGACACCCCGGCCCAGCCGGAGGACACGGCGGACTTCTGCGCGGGCACCCCGATCGGAACGGTCTCGGTCGGCGGTGACGGCGCCCGCACCAGCCTGCTGTGCGGCAACTACCACTTGGACCAGGGCCGGCCGCACCCGCTCGTCGGCCGGCTGCCCGCCGTGATCCACCTGCCGACGCGGGACGGCCGCCATCCCGAACTGAGCGCCGCAGTGCGGCTGCTGGGCGCCGAGGTGGAGAACCCGCGGCCGGGTTCGGCCGGCATCGTTCCCTCGCTCATTGACTCTTTGCTCCTGTATATCCTGCGCGCCTGGCTGGCGGACCGCCCGGCGGGGGGCGGCGACGGCGCGGGGTGGGCCGCCGCGCTGGCCGATCCCGTGGTGGCCGCGGCGCTCTCGGCGATCCACGAGGAGCCCTCGGCACAGTGGACGGTCGAGTCACTGGCCGCGCGCTCCGGGCTCTCCCGGGCGGCGTTCGCCCGCCGCTTCGCGGCGCTCGTCGGCGAGCCGCCCGTCGCGTACCTGACGCGATGGCGGATGACGACGGCGGCGCGGCTGCTGCGGGAATCGGATGTGCCGCTGGCGGCTGTCGCAGCGCGGGCCGGGTACGGGTCGGAGTTCGCGTTCGCGAAGGCTTTCAAGCGGGAGTTCGGGCAGGCGCCCGGAGGGTACCGGCGGGCGGCGCGGGCGGATCGCGCCGCGGCGTGAGGGTGCTCCGGTTCTCAAACGCGGAGCCGGACGAAACCCCCTGATGGCTCAGCGCAGCGCGCCGCCGGGCCTTCCCGGGGCCATGGTGGGCGTGCCGCCATCCGGCGGACGAACCGTCCGGGAGGAACCATGCGCAGAGCGATCCTGGCGGCGGCCCTGGCCGCCCTGAGCGTCATCGGCGTCACCACCGCCCAGGCCGAGCCGGCGGCCCCGGCCGACATCGACGTCTTCACCTGCCTCGACGGCGGCGGCGTCCCGGACTACGGCGACGCGGATCCGGGCGTGCTGACGACCGAGATCAAGGCCACGTGCAAGGGCGGTTCGCACAACGGCGAGACCGTGTCCTGAGCCTCCTCAGCCGCGGCCTGCTCAGTCACGGCCTGCTCAGTCACGGCCGCCGCCCGCCATCCGCTCCAGGCGGGTGATCCGTTCCGCCATCGGGGGGTGGGTGGAGAAGAGCTTGGACATGCCCTCGCCGGGCCGGAACGGGTTGGCGATCATCATGTGGCTCGCCGTCTCCAGGCGCGGCTCCGGCGGGAGCGGCAGCCGCTTGGTCCCCGTCTCCAGCTTGCGGAGGGCCGAGGCCAGCGCCAGTGGGTCGCCGGTGAGGCGGGCGCCGGACGCGTCGGCCTCGTACTCCCGGGAGCGGCTGACGGCGAGCTGGATCAGGGAGGCCGCGATGGGCCCCAACAGCATGATCATGATCATGCCGACGAATCCCGGGCCCTCGTCGTCGTCGGACCGGCCGATCGGGATCAGCCAGGCGAAGTTCACCAGGAACATCACCACCGACGCGAGCGCTCCCGCGACCGACGAGATGAGGATGTCGCGGTTGTAGACGTGGCTGAGCTCGTGGCCGATCACTCCGCGCAGCTCGCGCTCGTCGAGGAGGCGCAGGATGCCGTCGGTGCAGCAGACCGCCGCGTTGCGCGGGTTGCGGCCGGTGGCGAAGGCGTTGGGGGCCTCGGTGGGCGAGATGTACAGCCGGGGCATGGGCTGGCGGGCGGCGGTCGAGAGCTCGCGCACCATGCGGTAGAGGTGCGGTGCCTCGAACTCGCTGACCGGGCGGGCGCGCATCGCCTTCAGGGCGAGCTTGTCGCTGTTCCAGTACGCGTACGCGTTGGTGCCCAGCGCGACCAGGACGGCGACGATCAGGCCGGTCCGGCCGAAGACGCTGCCGATGACGATGATGAGCGCGGACAGCCCGCCGAGGAGTACGGCGGTCCTGAGTCCGTTGTGCCGGCGGTGCACGGTACGCCCTCCAGGTGGTGCGGCAGGGGAACCCTTGAACCAGTGGAACCTTTCGTACTGGTCAACGCGAGGCGGAGGCCGCTAGTTCCCTTGTGCACGGGGTGGGGCGTACTCCGGGCGGGCGAGGCGGAGGGCGGGCGCCCCTGATGGGGATGTCCCGGAAGGGATGTCCCGGAAGGGATGTCCCGGAAGGGATGTCCCGGAAGGGATGTCCCTGAGAGGGTCAGCCCTGCCGGGGGCGCCCCCGAGAGCGTCCCCGAGGCGCCCCGCCACCCGCGCGCTCCCCCTACAGCAGCGACCCCGACGCGTACCGCAGCACCAGCTGCGGCGCGCCCGAGAGGACGAGGCCGGCCGCGGCGGCCAGGCCGATGGCCGCGCCGAGGGAGCGCGGCATCCGGGTCTTCACCGCGGCCGCCTCCCCGTCCGCGGTCCCCTCCGGCTCCCCCGCCGGACGGAAGAGGAAGGCCGTCCACTGGAGGTAGTAGTACAGCGCGATGACGACGTTGACGGCCATGACCGCGGCCAGCCAGCCCAGCCCCGCGTCGACCGCCGCCGAGAAGACCGTGACCTTGGCGAACAGCCCGATGACGCCCGGCGGCAGCCCGGCCAGGCAGAGCAGGAAGAAGGCGAGGGCGAGCGCGGCGAACGGGCTCCGCGCGTACAGCCCGCGGTAGTCCGCGATCCGGTGGTGGGCCGCCGTGCGTCCGACGAGGACGGCGACCGCGAACGCGCCGAGGTTCACCGCCGCGTACATCAGGGCGTAGGCGACGGTGGCGCCGACCGCGTGGCCCGGGTCGCTCCCGTAGCCGGCGGCGGCCAGCGGCACCAGCAGGTAGCCTGCCTGGCCGACCGAGGACCAGGCGAGCAGCCGGACGGCGCTGAGCTTCCGGTCCGGGCGCTGGCGCAGCGCGGCGACGTTGCCGGCCGTCATGGTGAGGGCCGCGAGGACGGCCAGGGCGGGACCCCAGACGTCGGAGTACGTCGGGAACGCGATGACCGTCACGAGGGCGATGCCCGTGAAGCCGACGGCCTTGCCGACGACGGAGAGGTAGCCGGCGACGGGCAGCGGTGCGCCGGCGTAGGCGTCCGGCACCCAGAAGTGGAAGGGGACGGCGGCCGTCTTGAAGGCGAAGCCGACGAGGGTGAGCACCACGCCGGTGCGGGCCAGGGTGGCCAGCCGCGGGTCGACGGCGGCGAGGCTGTGGGCGACGTCGGTGAGGTGCAGGGTGCCGGTCGCCGCGTAGACGAAGCTGACGCCGAGGAGGGTGACGGCGGTGGCGGTGACCGAGGAGAGGAAGAACTTCAGCGCCGCCTCGGAGGAGCGCCGGTCGCCGCGGCGCAGGCCGACGAGGGCGAACGCGGGCAGCGAGGCGACCTCCAGGGCGACGACGAGGGTGGCGAGGTCGCGGGAGGCGGGCAGCAGGGCGGCGCCGGCGGCGGAGGAGAGCAGCAGGAACCAGTACTCGCCGGCGGGCAGTTCCTGCTCCCGCACGGTGGTGGCGGAGAGCAGGGCGGTCAGCAGCGCGCCGCCGATGACCAGGAACTGGAGGACGAGCGTGAAGTGGTCGGCCTCGTAACTGCAGGTGTGGCTGCCGCCGGTGAGGCAGAAGGTGCTGCGGGTGCCCGCGCGCAGCGGGATCAGCGCCAGCCCGGCCAGCAGCAGGCCGCCGACCGTGACGCCGCCGAGGACGTGCTTCCGCTCGGCGGGCAGGAAGAGGTCGGCGACGAGGACGGCGAGCGCGGCCACGGCGGCGATCAGGGGCGGTGCGACGGCGAGCCAGTCAACGGACTGGACCAGCGAGACGGCCGCGGAGTCGGCGAGGAGCACCATCAGTTGCCTCCTCCGAGGAGCTGCTGGACGGCCGGGTCGGTGAGGCCCAGGAGGGCCGCGGGCCAGAGCCCGGCGAGGACGGTGAGGACGACGAGCGGCGTCCAGGCGGCGAACTCGTACGGGCGGACGTCCGCGAGCGCGGGTACGGCTCCCTTGGCCGCCGTCGTGTGCTGTTCGCCGTTGCCGCCCATGCAGACGCGGCGGACGACGACCAGCAGGTAGGCGGCGGTCAGCAGGGTGCCGAGACCGGCCAGCGCCATGAAGGTGAGGTACGCGGGGCGGCTGAGGCCGTCGGCCGGCCGGAAGGACGCGAACATCGCGAGCATCTCGCCCCAGAATCCGGCCAGTCCGGGCAGGCCGAGGGAGGCGACGGCGCCGAAGGCGAGGAGGCCGCCGAGGCGCGGGGCCCGGCCGTAGAGCGCGGCGCCGGTGGGGCCGGAGAGCCGGTCGAGGTCGGTGGTGCCGTAGCGGTCCTTGATGCCGCCGACCAGGAAGAAGAGGAGGCCGGTGATGAGGCCGTGGGCGATGTTGGCGAAGAGGGCCGCGTTCACGCCGGTGGGCGTGAGGGTGGAGATGCCCAGGAGCACGAAGCCCATGTGGCCGACGGAGCTGTAGGCGATCAGCCGCTTGAGGTCGCCGCCGGAGCCCCGGCGGGCCAGCGCCAGGCAGACCAGCGAGCCGTAGACGATGCCGACGGCGGCGAACGCGGCGAGGTACGGCGCGAACGTGTGGGCGCCGTCGGGGGCCACGGGCAGGACGATGCGGACGAGGCCGTAGGTGCCCATCTTCAGCAGGACGCCCGCGAGGAGCACCGAGCCGACGGTCGGCGCGGCGGTGTGAGCGTCGGGCAGCCAGCTGTGCAGCGGGAACATCGGCGCCTTCACCGCGAGCCCCGCGCCGATCGCCAACACCGCGATGACCTGCGTGGAATGGCTCAGACCCGACCCGTTGTCAGTGGCGAGTGCCACCATGTCGAAAGTGCCGCCCTTGATGCCGACGAGGAGGAGGCCGAGCAGCATGACCACGGACCCGAGCAGGGTGTAGAGGACGAAGCGCCAGGCGCCGCGCTCGCGTCCCTCGCCACCCCAGCGGGCGATGAGGAAGTACATCGGGACGAGCACCGTCTCGAACGCGAGGAAGAACAGCACGAGGTCGAGGACCGCGAACGAGGCGAGGGAGCCGGCCTCCAGGAGCAGCAGCAGTGCCACGAAAGCCTTCGGTGACGGGCCGTCGGGCACGCGGTAGTAGCTGTACAGCGCGCAGAGGAAGGTGAGGAGCGAGGTCAGGACGACGAGGGGGAGCGAGACGCCGTCCACGCCGAGGTGGAACCGGATGCCGAGCGCCGGGATCCAGCTCACGTCGGTGGTGGCCTGCATCCGGGCCGGCCGGTCGTGGTCGAAGCCGGCGGCCAGGGCGACGGTGAGCGCGAGCACGGCGCCTGTGACGGTGACGCCGTGCCGCAGCACCGCCTGTTCGGGGCTCCGGCCCTTGAGTCCGGGCGGCGCCGGGAGGAGGGCGGCGACGGCTCCGGCGAGGGGCAGGCCGACGATCGCGAGGAGGAGGATCTGCAGAACGGTATGGCTCACGGTCAGGCTCCGGAGGCGACGAGGACGGCGGCGACGGCCAGGACGACGGAGCCCGCGAACAGGACGCTCAGGTAGGTCTGGGTGTTGCCGGTCTGGGCCCGGCGGACGGCCGCGCCCAGCAGGCCGGGGGCGGACGCCGCGCCGCGCACGTAGGTCTCGACGACCTCGCGGTCGAGGAAGCGGGCGAGGCGGGCGGCGCCGCGCGCCGGGCGGACGGCGACGGCGTGCACGACGGCGTCCAGGTGGAAGCCGGCGGCGGCGTGCCGGTGCAGCGGGCCAAGGAGGAGCCTGCCCGGATCGGCGGGGTCCTGGGCGCCGGAGACGCTGCCGTACGCGGCCTCGTGGGTGGCGATGGCCTCCTCCTCGGAGACGGCCGGGGCCTCCTCCGGGTCGGCGGCGACCGCGCCGAGGGGGGTACGGGCGGTGAGGGCCGCGGTGCGCCGCCACGCGGCGGTGACGACGAGCACGCCGGCGAGCGCGCAGCCGGTGGACAGGAGGGAGGTGGTGAGCGTGGGCGTCAGGGAGCCGCCGTCGAACCAGTCGGGGAGCTTCCAGGCGGCCAGGCCGAGGGCGACGGTGGGGACGAACAGCACCCACAGGACGCTCGTCATGGCGGCGGGCTGGCGGCCGTGGTCGGCGGCCTCCTGGCCGCTGCCGCGGAAGGCGAGCAGCCAGAGGCGGGTGGCGTAGGCGGCGGTGAGCAGGGCGGTGAGCAGGCCGGCGACGAGCACCGTCCAGCCGACCGCGCCCGGGATGCCGTCCGCCTCGCCCTGGGCCGCGTGCTCGGCGGCGCCCAGCACGGCCTCCTTGGAGAAGAAGCCGCTGAAGGGCGGGATCGCGGCGAGCGCGAGGAGGGCGACGGTCATCGTCCAGAACGCGTCGGGGACGCGCTTGGCGAGGCCGCCCATGCGGGCCGTGGCGGCCAGCGAGTTGGTGCCGGCGGCGTGGATGACCACGCCCGCCCCGAGGAAGAGGAGGGCCTTGAACGCGCCGTGCGAGACGAGGTGGAAGACGGCGGCGCCGCGGTCGCCGACGGCCAGGGCGCCGGTCATGTAGCCGAGCTGGCCGACGGTCGAGTAGGCGAGGACGCGCTTGATGTCGTCCTGCGCGAGCGCGGCGACGGCCGAGCCGACCATGGTGACCGCCGCCATCGCGGCGAGCACGGCGAGGGCCGCGGTGGAGGCGGCGAAGACGGGGAGGAGCCGGGCGACGAGGTAGACACCGGCCGCGACCATCGTCGCGGCGTGGATCAGCGCGGACACCGGCGTGGGGCCGGCCATCGCGTCGGGCAGCCACGTGTGCAGCGGGAACTGGGCCGACTTGCCCGCCACGCCGGCGAGCAGCAGCAGCGCCGTGAGCGTGGGGTGGGAGAGGTCGCCGGAGGCGGCGGTGCGCACGATGCCGTCGATGCGGAACGTTCCCGCGTCGTCGGCGAGCGCGAACACGCCGATCAGGAACGGGACGTCGCCGAGCTTGGTGACCAGGAACGCCTTGAGGGAGGCGGCGCGGGCGGCCTCGGTCTCCCAGTAGTGGCCGACGAGGAAGTACGAGCAGATGCCCATGACCTCCCAGCCGACCAGCAGCACCATCAGGTCGCCCGAGTAGACGACGAGGAGCATCGCGGAGGTGAAGAGGGAGACCAGCGCGGCGTAGGACGGGTAGCGCGGGTCGTCGCGCAGGTAGGCCGTCGAGTACAGCTGGACGCAGGTGGCCACGACCCCGACGAGCACGGCGACGAGGACGGCGAAGCCGTCCAGGTGCAGGGCGAGGTCGACGGGGACGGAGCCAGTCGGGGTGAGGCGCGTCGACGCGTCGAGGGCCCGGCCGCCGCCCTGCTGCCACGCGACGACGACGGCGAGCACGGCGGCGACGGCGGTCGGCAGGAGGGCCAGCGGCCGGACGAGTCCGGGCGCGCGGCGGCCGGCCAGGATGCCGCCGACGGCACCGAGGAAGGGCAGCAGCGGGACGAGGGCGGCGGTGGTCGTGGTCGTCACGAGGCGGCCTCGGCCTTCTGCTCGCGGTCGGTGGCGCCGGTGGTGCCGTCGGTCGTCTCGTCCTCGCGGAGGTCGCGGAGCCGGTCGAGGTCGGCGGTGCCGCGGTTGCGGTGGACGAGCAGGACGATGGCCAGGCCGATGCCGATCTCGGCGGCGGCGATGGCGATGGTGAACAGGGTGAGCGCCTGCCCGGCGTGCAGTTCGTCGCGCAGCCAGACGTCGAAGGCGACGAGGTTGAGGTTGACGGCGTTGAGCATCAGCTCGACGGACATCAGCACCAGGATGGCGTTGCGCCGGGCGAGGACGCCGTAGAGGCCGGTGCAGAAGAGGAGGGCGGCGAGGATCGCGGGGTAGATCAGGTGCATCAGCGGGCCTCTTCCTTCCGCCGCGGCTCCTCGGCCTCGTTCTCCTTGCCGCGCCGGGACAGCACGATCGCGCCGACGAGCGCGGCGAGCAGGAGGACGGACAGCGCTTCGAAGGGCAGCACCCAGTAGCGGAAGAGCATCTCGCCGGAGACCTCGGTCGAGCCCTGGACCGGCCCGCGGAGGTCGATCCACGTCCGGCGGAAGGCGTCCACGACGACCCAGACCAGCGCGACGGCGGCGGCGCCGGCGACCGCTATCGCCACCGGCCGGTTGCCGGAGTCGGCGTCCGGCGAGCGGCCGATGGGCGCCTTGGTCAGCATCAGCCCGAACAGCAGGAGGACGACCACCGAGCCGACGTAGATCAGCACCTGCACCCAGGCCACGAACTCGGCCGTCAGCAGCAGGTACTCGACGGCCAGCCCGCCGAGCGCCACGACCAGCCACAGGGCGGCGTGCACCAGCTGCCGGGTGGTGACGGTCAGCACGGCGGCGCCGAGGGTGACGAGGCCGACGAGGAGGAAGGCGACCTCGACGCCGGTGGGCGAGAGGAAGCCGTGCGCGCCCGAGGCGAGTGCGACGCCGTGGGTGCTCATGCTCCGTCCCCCTTCGCTTCGTTCGCTTCGTTCGCTTCGTTCGCTTCGTTCGCTTCGTTCGCTTCGTTCGCTTCGTTCGCTTCGTTCGCTTCGTTCGCTTCGTTCGCTTCGTTCGTTTCCCGGGCCGCTTGGGCGGCCGCCATCTTCTCGGCCGTCTTGCGGGCCGCGGCGATCTCCTTCGGCTCCTCCGCCGCCGGGTCGAGCGCGGGCGGCTCGGGAACGGTCCACATCCACTCGCGGAGCCGGTCCCGTTCGTGGGTGAGGTCGAGGATGTCCGTCTCGGCGTACTCGAACTCCGGCGACCAGAAGAGGGCGTCGAACGGACACACCTCGATACAGATGCCGCAGTACATGCACAGCGCGAAGTCGATCGCGAACCGGTCGAGGACGTTGCGGCTGCGCTCGCGCCCGCCCGGCGCGGCCGGGGGGACGGTCTCCTTGTGGGAGTCGATGTAGATGCACCAGTCGGGGCACTCGCGGGCGCACAGCATGCAGACCGTGCAGTTCTCCTCGAACAGGCCGATCACGCCGCGGGTGCGGGGCGCGAGCTCGGGCTGCGCGTCGGGGTACTGGACCGTCTGCGTGCGCCGGGTGAGCGTCCGCAGGGTGACGGCCAGGCCCTTGGCCAGGCCGCTGCCGGGGATGTTCATGAGATCGCCACCTTGACGACGCCGGTCAGCGCGATCTGCGCGAGGGCGAGCGGGATGAGCACGGTCCAGGCGAGCTTCTGCAGCTGGTCCTCGCGCAGCCGCGGGTAGGTCACCCGCAGCCAGATCACGACGAACGCGAGCACCGCCGTCTTGAGCAGCATCCACACCCAGCCGAGCCCGTCGGCGCCGAGCGGGCCGTGCCAGCCGCCGAGGAACAGCACGGACGTCAGTCCGCAGAGGACCACGATGCCCGCGTACTCGGACAGCAGGAACATCGCGAACCGCAGGCCCGTGTACTCGGTGTACGCGCCGAAGATGATCTCCGAGTCGGCCACCGGCATGTCGAACGGCGGCCGTTGCAGCTCGGCGAGTCCGGCGGTGAAGAACACCAGCCCCCCGACGATCTGCCAGGGCACCCACCACCAGTGGAACGCGTCCAGGATCCCGGGCAGCGAGACCGTGCCCGCCGCCATCGCCACGGAGGCGGCGGCGAGCAGCATCGGCAGCTCGTACGCCATCAGCTGCGCGGCCGTGCGGAGGCCGCCGAGGAGGGAGAACTTGTTCGCCGACGCCCAGCCGGCCATGAGCGAGCCGAGCACGCCCACGCCCATCACGGCGAGGACGAAGAAGATGCCCGCGTCGATGTACCAGCCGACCGCCTTGCCGGGGCCGATCGGGATCGCGACGAGGACGAGGAGGTACGGCAGCAGGGCGACGGCCGGCGCCAGCTGGAAGACCCGCCGGTCGGCCTCGGCCGGGACGATGTCCTCCTTCTGCGCGAACTTCACCCCGTCCGCGACGAGCTGCGCCCACCCGTGGAACCCGCCCGCGTACATCGGCCCGAGCCGGCCCTGCATATGGGCCATCACCTTGTGCTCCATCTGCCCGACGAGCAGCGGGAAGACGAGGAAGACGCCGAACAGGGCCAGGAGGCGCAGCACCACGTCGAGGGTGTCGCTGCTGCTCATGCTCGGTCGCCTCCGGCGGGGTCAGGGTCGTTGTCCGGGCCGTCCCCGTCCGGGCCGTCCCCGTCGGGGGTGTCCCCGTCGGGGGCGGGGGTGCCGGGCTGCGCGGCGGGCGTGGCACGGGGTCCCTCGCCGGGCGCGGCGGCGGGCTTTTCGCCGGGGGCGGCGGCGGGGTTCACGGCCGGCGCGCTCCGGGGGACGGGGGCGCC
>NZ_JAIQLH010000074.1 GCF_020037025.1 Streptomyces huiliensis
GGCGGCGGCGGGGTTCACGGCCGGCGCGCTCCGGGGGACGGGGGCGCCCGTCTCGGGCTCCGCCGCTTCGCGCGCGCCGGGCTTCGCCGCCTCGGTCGCCTCCGACGCCGCGGGCGATGCGGCGGGCATGGCCGAAGGATCTGCGGGGCGATCCGCCGCGTTCGAGGCCGGCTCCGCCTTCCCCGGCCTCGCGGACTGTTCAGTCGGCTTCCCGGCCGGCGCGGTCGCCGGACCGGCGGGCTCACCGGCCGGGGACTCCGGCGCCCCGGGCATGACCGGCTTCGCCGACTGCCCGGCGGGCTCCTCCGGGGCGGCGGGAGTGCCCGCACCGAGCTGCTGCTCGGCCTCGGCAGGCTTCGCTGCCACCGGCGGCGCCTGCCGCGCGGCGGGCCCGTCCGCCGGCGGAGCCGTCGGGGAGGCCGCCGCCTGGGCGTCGGTCTCCGCCGGCTCCGGGGTCTGCGGAACGGCCGGCGTCCGGCCGAGCGGCTCCGCGGACCGCGGGCTCTCCGGCGCGTCCGAAGCATGCTCGGTCGGTTCCGGCTTTCCGGCTGCTGCGGTGCCGCGCTCGGCGTCCGGCTTCTCGGCCTGCGGTTCATCGAAGGCGGGGCGGGCGTGGTGCCAGGGGGCGTCGGACGAGCGCGGGGCCGGGCGGCGGGTGGCCGAGGTGCCCGGAGTGGCCGAGGCGCCCGGGGTGGCCGAGGTGGCCGAGGTGGCCGAGGTGGCCGAGGTGGCCGAGGTGGCCGAGGTGGCCGAGGTGGCCGAGGTGGCCGAGGTGGCCGAGGTGGCCGAGGTGGCCGAGGTGGCCGAGGTGCTCGTGCCCATACCGACCTGGCTCGCCGAGCCGTCGCTCGCGCTGCGCGTGCGGCGGGGAGCCGCCCCGCCGGTCCCCGGCCGGTCGGCCGAACCGTCGGCCGCG
>NZ_JAIQLH010000075.1 GCF_020037025.1 Streptomyces huiliensis
GGCGCCGTGGGGGTGGCGGACGCGGCGCGGCGGGCGCGGGCGGACAGCCGGGCCCGGAGGCGCGCCTCGGCCGCCGCCACGTCGTAGTCGGTGTAGCGGTCCCGGGCGCGGGCCAGGGACAGCAGTCGCTCGACCCTTCTCCGGGCCGCGGGGGCGAGGTCGTCGGTCATGGGTTCTCCTCCCGCGGTGCGGTGTCGGCCGTGGCCCGCGGGGTGCCGGGGGCGCCCGCGCGCAGCACGCGGGCGAGGCGGCGGCAGGCCTGGCTGACGTGGGAGCGCACCGTGGCCTCCTCGATGCCCAGCAGTTCCGCCGCCTCCGAGGTGGTGTAGCCGATGCGGTACCGGAGCACGACCGCGTCCCGCTGGCGCTCACTCAGGCTGCCGATGGCGGCGTTCAACTGTATGAAATCGGCGAGGAGTTCGTAAGGATCCTCGGCCTGGTCGCGGAGGGCGGCCTCGAAGGCGGCGGTGTCCATGGGCTCGGGGCGGCGCCTGCGGCGGCGCCACTGGTCGCAGATCCGGTGCTTGAGGATCGTCCACGCGTACTGCTCCAGGTGCGCCATGCGCAGCATCCGGGGCCAGTGGGCCATGACGGCCTCGAAGGCGAGGTCCACCGCCTCCTCCGCGTCGGCGTCGGATCCCAGCCGGGCGTAGGCGAAGCGCATGTAGTCCCGTCTGCGGGCCAGGTGGAAGGCCCAGAACGACAGCCGGTCGGCGTCCGACCACCGGCCCATCGGGCCTTCCCCGTCGGCCGCCCCCTCAGTCACAGCGGCCTCCGTGCTTGCACGACGGCTTGGCCGAGTGGCGTGCGCCGCCGACCAGGCCGGAGATGCCGATCCGGACGCCGGCGGCGAGCATCCGGCGCAGCAGCCGGAACACGTCCGGTCCGAACACCCGCAAGCCGAGGGCGGCTTCGATCCACTGCGCCGCGTTGTCTTGATGCACGTGCTTCTCCAGTGCTGCGTGTCGGTGTGGAGTGGGAGACGCCGGGCATCCCCCATGCGGCGCCGGAGACGCGTGGTCTCCATGGGTACAAGCGCCGCGCGGGGCCCGAACGTGCAGGCCCCGAACGCGGGGAGGTGCCGGGCGTGCCGGTCCCGGCCGTCCACCGCGTCGTTCACCAGTGCGAAACGTCTCAGGGTTTTCCCTGATCGAACCCGGAGCCGACCCCCACCCGGTGCGCCGGAAGCGTGCCGCGTGCTTCAGTATGAGATCCACCAACTCTCCCGGCGGAGCGACCTCCAGACCGAGGTTCGCCCACCGGAATCCGTTGGTCCACCGTTCCGGGCGTCCGGCCGGACAAGCATGGACAAGATCCATTGCCATCGCGAACACGAGGAGAGGGACGTTGAGCGAGGGAAGGAGGCGGACACGACCCTGGGGACCGCTGCGCGGCTCCTCCGCACCTGCCCAGGAGCTGGCCAACCTGCAACGCGCCTGGCTGGACAAGGCGGGGCTGAGCGTCAGGGACGTGGCGGGCGCCCTGCACTGCGAGCACTTCACCGACGGGCGCGTGCCCGCCCGTTCCACGGTCGCGGACCGGCTTGCCGGCGCGAATCCGCAATGGGACTTCGTGGAGGCCGTCGCCGACATCTGCTCCCGGGACGACGCGGAGCGCACCCGGATGCTCAACGAGGCGCGCCCCCTGTGGGAGCTTGTCCGGGCCGTCCCGGCACGGCGTGACGGCCGGACCGGACAACCCGACCGCTCCTCCGCCGGCGGCCGGGACGACGCCTCCCGTCCGGCCCCCGACGGCGCGGGCGGCGCGGGCGGTGCGGGCGGTTCCGGCGGCGAGGCGCTGCGCGCCGCGCTGGAGCGGGCCGCCGAGGCCGAGCGCGCGCGGGACGGGGCGAGCCAGTTGTCCGTCCTGCTCCTCACGACGGTCGGCCGGCTGGAGAAGGACCTGTCCGAACTGCGCGCCGCGCGGGGCCGCGCCGACGGGACGCGTACGGAGCGGCTCCGCCGGACGCACCGGCGCCTGCAGCGGAGCGAGTCCCGACGCGTCCTGCTGGCGGCGGAGTTGCGGCGGGCCAGCGCCGAACTGGACGCGCTGCGGGGTGCGTCGGCGTCCGGGCCGGACGACCGGACGACCGGTTGTCCGGTGAGCCCGTCCGGACGGCCGGACAACCGCCCGGACGCCCACCCTGACAACCGCCCGGACGCCCACCCTGACGACCGCCCGGACCCCACCCCTGACCACCGCCCGGACAACCGAGGCGGTCCCCGGACAACTCCACCGGACAACTCCCCGCTCACGGCGGTACGCGCCCTGGCCGACGCCCGCACGGCCGGCCAGGACGCGGCGGCCCGGCGCCTGGCCGCCACCGTGGGGCGGGACGGTAACCCCGGCTTCGTCCAGCGCGTGGTCGCCCTGCTCCGGGCCAACGAGCAGCCCACGGACGCCGACCACGTCCTGACGGCGGTGGCCCGCACCCGCGACCCCGCCCGCGTCCCCGGCGTCCTCGCGGCCCTGTTCCACGCCGGGCGGCGGCCGGACGCGTCGTACGTCCTCGCCTCGGTCGCCCGCGCCGAACCGGCCGACCGGGTCATGGACGTGGTGGCCGCGCTGCGCGAGACCGGCCGGCACACGGACGTCTACGAACTCCTGCTGGCCGCCGGCCGCCTGCGCGCCCTGAACGGCGTACCGCCGCTCATCCGCGCCCTGGAGGCGGCCGACCGCCCCGAGGACGCCCGCTGGCTCCTCGGCTTCGCCGCCCGCGAACGCCCCCGCACCGAGGCCCACGCCCTGGCCGAGATCCTCCGCCTCGCCGGCAACCCCGCCGCCGCGACCCACCTCCTCGCCGAACTCCGCCCCCAGGTCCCCCCACAACCCACACCCGAGGACCCACCCCCACTCCCCGTCCCCACCCGCCCCCTCCCCACCCCGACCTCCGGCCTCGCCACCGTCATCCGCATGGACCCCACCCCCGGCCCCCGCGCCCCGGTCCTGGGCCGCCACCGCCCGAACGGCCCCTACGTGGAACGCGTTCCGCCGCCGCGGAGATGAGGCCCTGCCGACCCACACGAACGGGTGCCGCGCCGAACGGAGAACTGACGTGACCGCCCGTCCGACCCCCTCCGACCCCGAAGCGTGGAACGCCTACTTGGCGGAGGGGAACGCCAAGCAGGCGCGCAAGCGCGTCAGTGCCGATGTGCTGCTCCGGGACGCCGCAGGTGGCTTCCTGCTGGTCAAGCCGACCTACAAACCGGGCTGGGACCTGCCCGGCGGGATGGCCGAGGCCAATGAGGCACCTGATCTCGCGGCGCTGCGCGAGCTCCGGGAGGAGCTGGGTCTGACGGTGACCATCCGGCGGTTGCTCGTGGTCGACTGGGTCGCCCCGCACGGCCCTTGGGACGACCAGCTCGCCTTCGTCTTCGACGGCGGCGTGCTCGACGCGGCGACGGCCGCCGGTCTCCGTCCCTGCGACGGCGAGCTTTCGGAGCTGTCGTTCTTCGCCCCCGGGCGGGCACGGGGGCTGCTGGGCCCGCGCCTGTGCCGACGGTTCGCCGCCGCCGTGGACACGATGGAGGACGGGGTTCCCCGGTACCTCCGCACGGACGGTCACGGCTTGCTCAGCGGTGGATGAGCTGATCCCGCCGCACCACGAAGTCCTCGCGCCCGTTCGGAGTGGCGACGCCGTGCGGTGATGTGGAGACGGCGACGACCTCCCCGCCCTCCGGGGTCTCATGAGCCTCGCGGACCACGCAAGCGACCGAGACCGCCACCGGATAGGCGGCCTCGGGACCGAGCCCACCCCCGTCGCCGAAGATCGCCGGCTTGTCGAACAACGACCAGCACCGCCCCACCGCGTCGGTGAACCGCACCTCCACCCACCCGGGAAACGGCTCGTCGGACACCCAGCGGACCGCCTCACATCGCAGCTCTACCACAGGCCCCAACCCCTCGCACGGCTCCGGCGACGCTCGTCAGTATGCCGTCGGGGCGGGACCGGGGACGTCCCCGGTCCCGCCCCGACGGCGGCTACGGCAGTGGTCAGACCTTCTCGGACTCCCGGTCCTCCGACCGCTCCGCCGTGGCCGGCTGGGGCTGGGCGGACTTGCGGGGGAGGAGGAGGGCGACGACGACGGTGCCGATGCCGAGGACGACGGCGCCGACGACGCTGGTGTGGGCGACCGCGTCGGAGAACGCCTTGTGGACGGCCTCGACGACGGTCTGGGCCTGCTGGGCGCCGAGGGCGGCGGCCTTCTCGGGGCCGACCTTGGGCGCGGCGCCGGCCGTGACCTGCTTGCCGACCTCCTTGGCGACGTAGAGGCCCGCGCCGACCGAGTCCTGGGCGGCGGTGAGCGCCTTCTCCGGCAGCTTGGGGCCGCCCGCGGCGGCGGCCTTGGCGGCGGCGTCACCGAGGTTGGAGGAGTAGGTCTTGGCGAGCACCGTGCCGAGGATGGCGATGCCGAGGGAGCCGCCGAGTTCGATGGAGGTGCTGTTGACGGCGCCGCCGACGCCCAGCTGGCTCTCCGGGAAGGAGCCCATGATGGCGTTGGTGCAGGGCGACAGGGACAGGCCGATGGCCAGACCCAGGATGATCAGCGGCAGCACGAAGTCGTCGTACGACGAGGACGCGTCGACGCGGGTGAGCAGCGCGATGGCGACCGTGCCCACGGTCATGCCGAGCGCCACCGTGATCTTCATGCCGAACCGCGGCGTGAGCAGCGCGGTCAGCGCGCCGCCCACGAACACCGCGCCGGCCAGCGGCAGCATCCGGACACCGGTGTCCAGCGGCGAGTAGCCAAGCACGAACTGCAGGTGCTGCGTGAGGTAGTAGAAGGCGCCGAAGACGGCGAGGAAGAACAGGGCGACCGCCAGCGTGGAGCCCGCGAACGCGCGCTGCGCGAAGCGGCGGACGTCGAGCACCGGGCGCGGGTGGCGCAGCTCCCACAGCACGAAGCAGACGAAGCCGACGCCGGCCACGACCGCGGCCGTGATGGCCTTGGCGCCCCAGCCGAAGTGCGGCCCCTCGATGATCATGTAGATGAGGGAGCCGACCCAGATGACGGACAGCAGGCCGCCGATGTAGTCGATCTTCTCGACGTTCTCCGCCTTGGACGGCGGCACTAGGAACAGCGCGCCCACCGCGCCGAGCAGCGCGATCGGGACGTTGATGAGGAACGTCGAGGCCCAGCCGTGGTCCTCCAGCAGCGCGCCCGCGACCAGCGGGCCGACGGCGATGGCGAGGCCGGCGGTGGCCGTCCAGATGGTGATGGCCTTGGCCCGCTCGGCGCGCGGGAAGGTCGCGGCGAGCAGCGACAGCGTCGCCGGCATGATCATGGCCGCGCCGACGCCCATCGCAGCGCGGGACGCGATGACGCCCGCCGCGCTGTCGACGAGCGAGCCCGCGACCGACGCCCCGGCGAAGACCAGCAGGCCGAGGACGAGGGCGCCCCGGCGGCTGTACTTGTCACCGACCGCGCCCAGGATCAGCATCAGCGCGGCGTACGGGACGGTGTAGCCGTCGATGACCCACTGGAGGTCGGAGCTGCCGAGACCGAGGCTCTGGACCATGTCCGGGGCGGCCACCGTCAGCGAGGTGTTCGCCATGACGATGATCAGCAGGCTGATGCAGAGCACCCCCAGGGCCCACCAGCGTCGCGCGTACGGCCCGTCCATCGCGTCGACGGGACGCGATATCCCCAGGCGCATGGCTTTCGTCCTTTCCTCGTTCTTGCACACGGTTGTGCAATTACCCACTGGTGTGCAATCTAAGGGGGGTGGACGGCAGTGTGCAAAATGAGGGGGAAAATAAGGGGGAAGGCCCTCGGCGGGCCGGACGGGCCCGACGGAGAAGAGAACCGATGACCGGCAGAGCGAGCGCCAATCGCCGCCGCATCCTGGACGTCGCCCTCGCGGAGCTGCTGCGCGACCCCGAGGCGAGCATGGACCAGATCGCCCGGGCGGCGGGCGTCGTACGGCGGACCGTCTACGGCCACTTCCCCAGCCGCGACGCGCTGATCGCGGCCCTGGTGGACGACGCGGCGGAGACGGTCGGCGCGGCGCGCGCCGAGGCGCTGCGGACCGTCGGCGACCCCGGCGACGCGGCGGAGGGATTGGCCCGCGCGATCCTCGCGGTATGGGAGATCGCCGACGGCTACCGGCTGCTGGTCTCCATGGCGCAGCGCAGCGTCACGGTGGAGGGGATCCTGCGCCGGCTGGAGCCGGTCCGGCGGGAGAGCGAGGCACTGCTGCGGCGCGGCCTGGAGGCGGGGCGCTTCACGTCCGTCCTGCCCGCGGCGGCCCTCGCCTACGTGCACGAGCAGATCCTCTTCGGGCTGCTCCAGGCCGTCAACGACGGGCTGTTGCCGCCGGAGCGGGCGGGCCGCTCGGCCGCGGTGACGGTCCTGACGGCGGCGGGCGTCCGGGCGGAGGAGGCGGCGGGACTGGTGGAGCGGATCGCGGGGGAACAGCGGGTCGACGTCTGACGTCATGCCGGCGGGCCGACGTCTGGCGTCGTGCCGGCAGGCCGACGTCCGGCGTCATGCCAAGGGCGCCGGACGTCGGCCCGTCCGGCGCCCCCTCGGCACGGGTCAGACGCCCGCCGACTCCCGGTCCGCCTCGCGCGGCTCCGGCACCCCGTGCCCGTCCGCCGTCAGCGTGCTCTCGTCGAAGGGCAGCCGCCCGGCGAGCACCTCCCCGACCCGCTCCCGGTCGATCTCCTTCGTCCAGGTGCCGACGAGGACGGTCGCGACCGCGTTCCCCGCGAAGTTGGTCATGGCGCGCGCCTCGCTCATGAAGCGGTCGATGCCGACGATCAGGCCGACGCCGTCGACGAGTTCGGGCCGGTGCGACTGGAGGCCGCCCGCGAGGGTGGCCAGCCCGGCGCCGGTGACGCCCGCCGCACCCTTGGACGCGACGATCATGAACAGCAGCAGCGAGACCTGCTGCCCCAGGTCGAGCGGCGTGCCCATCGCCTCCGCGATGAACAGCGAGGCCATGGTGAGGTAGATGGCGGTGCCGTCGAGGTTGAACGAGTAGCCGGTCGGGACCGTGATGCCGACGACGGGCCGGCTGACGCCCAGGTGCTCCATCTTCGCGATGAGCCGGGGCAGCGCCGACTCCGACGAGGAGGTGGACAGGATCAGCAGGAACTCCCGTCCCAGGTACTTCAGCAGCCGGAAGATGTTCACCCCGGCCACCAGACGCAGCAGCGTCCCCAGGATCACCACGACGAACAGCAGGCAGGTCGTGTAGAAGCCGACCATGATGACGGCCAGCGACTTCAGCGCGTCGACGCCGGTGGCTCCGACGACCGCGGCGATGGCACCGAAGGCGCCCACCGGCGCCACCCACATGATCATGGACAGGATCCGGAAGACCAGCTTCTGGAGGTGCCCGATGCCGCGCAGCACCGGCTCCCCCGCGCCGCCCATGGCCTGCAGGGCGAAGCCCACCAGCAGGGCGACCAGCAGCGTCGGCAGCACCTCGGTGCCGGTGAGGGCGGACACCAGGGTGGTGGGGATGATGCCGAGGAGGAACGCGGTGGTCGACTTGTGCGCGGTCTGGGCCTGCGCCTCGCCGGCGTGCCGGAGGGCGTCCGTCAGGTGCAGGCCGCTGCCGGGCTCCAGCAGGTTGCCGACGAGCAGGCCGATGGCCAGCGCCACGCTCGACATCAGGAGGAAGTAGCCGAGCGCCAGCCCGCCCACCGCGCCGACCTTGGCGGCCTTCCGGACCGATCCGATGCCGAGCACGATCGTGCAGAAGATGACGGGCGAGATCATCATCTTGATGAGATTGACGAATCCCGTGCCCAGCGGCTTGAGCTCGACGGCCGTGCCGGGGGCGGCGAAGCCGACCGCGATGCCGGCCAGTACCGCCGCGATGACGGCGAGGTAGAGGTAGTGGGTGCGGTCCCGTTTCCCGGCCGGCGGGCCCGACCGGCCCGGCTCGTCCGGCGGTTCCGGCTGGTTGGACGGTGACGTCGTCGTCACGGCTGTCACGTGGGGCTCCTCGTCGTCGCGGCTCCCGCAGACCGGCCCCGCCCGTCCGTTCGGCGGGACCGGTCCAGGAGGAAGGGGGTCCCGGAGACTATGCACGCCGCTGTGACCGCGGTCACCCTTGCGTGCATTACGTTCACGAATGGGCCGCGGTGCACACTGTCGGCCATGCGCACACCTCGCATACGTTCCCGCAGCCTCGCCGGCCAGCTCTTCGCCGTGCAGATCGTGCTGGTGGCCGCGGTGGTGGCGGGGTGCGCCGCGTTCGCCTGGATCTCCGACCGCGCCGAGGCCGAGAAGGCCGCGCGCCGTCAGGTGACCGCGACGGCGACCGCGGTGGCCGCGTCCCCCGCCGTCGCCGCGGCGGCCGGGGCGAAGGACCCGTCGCGCGAGCTCCAGCCGTACGCCGAGCGGGTCCGGCACGACACCGACGTGGACTTCGTGACCATCATGAGCCCGCGCGGCACCCGCTGGACCCACCCCGACCCGGCCAGGATCGGCGAGCCCTTCCTCGGCCACACCGGGCCTGCGCTGGAGGGACGGGTGTTCGCGGAGACGTACACCGGCACGCTCGGCCCGTCCGTCCGGGCCGTCGCCCCCGTCCGGGACCGGAACGGCCGGGTCACCGCCCTGGTCAGCGCCGGGATCACGGTCGACGCGATCAGCGCGCGCCACCGCCGCCAGGTCGTCGCCCTGCTCGTCTTCGCCGCCGCCGTCCTCGCGCTCGGCGGCGCCGGGACGTACGTCCTCAACCGGCGGCTGCGGCGGCACACCCACGGGATGAACGCCACCGAGCTGGCCCGGATGCACGACTACCACGAGGCCGCCCTGCACGCGGTTCGGGAGGGGCTGCTGATGCTGGACGGGCAGCGCAGGGTGGCCCTCGTCAACGACGGCGGGCGCGAACTGCTCGGGCTGCGCGGCACGGACGCCGTGGGCCGCCACGTCACCGAACTGGGTCTCCCCCGCTCACTGACCGACGCCCTGCTGGCGCCCGAGCCGCGCGTCGACGAACTGCACCTGACCGCCGACCGGACGCTGGTCGTCAACACCTCGCCGGTCTCCGGCGGTCAGCGCCGCGGTACCGTCGTCACCCTCAGGGACCACACCGAACTCCAGGCCCTCAGCGGGGAACTGGACTCCGTCCGGGGCTTCGCCGAGGCGCTGCGCTCCCAGGCGCACGAGGCCGCCAACCGGCTGCACACGGTCGTCTCGCTGATCGAACTCGGCCGCGCCGAGGAGGCCATCGGCTTCGCCACCGCCGAACTGGAGCTCGCCCAGGCCCTCACCGACCAGGTGGTGGCCGCCGTCGCCGAACCGGTCCTCGCCGCGCTGCTGCTCGGCAAGGCCGCCCACGCCAACGAGCACGGCGTGGAACTGCTCCTCTCCCCCGACAGCCACGTGGACGACGGGCTGCTGCCGCCCGCCCTCCCCACCCGCGACCTGGTCACCGTCCTCGGCAACCTCATCGACAACGCGGTCGACGCGGCCGGCCCGCGCCCCGGTGACGGCCTCCCCGCCGGCGCCGCCCGGGTCACCGTCACCGTCCGCCCGGACGGCGACGACCTGCTGCTGCGCGTCACCGACACCGGTCCGGGACTGGCCCCCGGCACGGCCGACGAGATCTTCCGCCGCGGCTGGTCCACCAAGGGCCCCGGCGCCGCCGCCGCACACGGCCACGGCCTCGGCCTCGCCCTCGTCCGGCAGGCGGCCGTACGCAACGGGGGCACGGTGGAGGCGGGCCGGGCGCCGTCGGGGGGCGCGGAGTTCACGGTCAGGCTGCCGCTGGGCGCCGGGGCCGTGGCACCGGGCGACGCCGGTGAGCGGCCGTGACACCGCCCGCGCCGCCCGCGCCACCGACGCCGCCGATCCGCGTACTCGTCGTGGAGGACGACCCCGTGGCCGCCGACGCGCATGCCCTCTACGTCCGGCGCGTCCCGGGCTTCACCGTGGCCGGGGTGGCGCACTCGGTGGGGGACGCCTCCCAGTTCCTCAAGCGCTCCCCCGCCGACCTGCTCCTGCTCGACCTCTACCTCCCCGACGGCCACGGACTCCGGCTGCTGCGCTCACTGCGCTCCGCCGGGCACACCGCCGACGTCATCGCCGTCACCTCGGCCCGCGACCTGGCCGTGGTCCGGGAGGGTGTCTCACTGGGGGTCGTGCAGTACGTGCTGAAACCGTTCACCTTCACCACGCTGCGCGACCGGCTGACGCGGTACGCCGAATTCCGGTCCGTCGCGGGCGAGGCCAGCGGCCAGGACGAGGTGGACCGCGCACTCGGCGCGCTGCGCGCCCCGCGCCCCGCCGTCCTGCCCAAGGGACTGAGCACGGACACCCTCACGGCGATCACCGACACCCTGCGCGCGGCGGGCCCGGACGGCGTCTCCGCCACGACGGCCGGCGCCGCGCTGGGCATCTCCCGGATCACCGCCCGCCGCTACCTGGAACACCTGGTCGCCACCGGGCGCGCGGCCCGGGCGCCGCTGTACGGGCAGGTGGGACGGCCGGAGCTGCGGTACCGCTGGCTGAGCGGGGGCTGACGCGGCGGGGGCGAGCCCGAAGGCCGGGGGCGCACCCGCCGGGTGGCACGCACCCGCCGTACGCCGTACGCCGTACGCACACACCGCACACACCGCACACACCGCACACACCGCACACACCGCACACACCGCACACACCGCACACACCGCACACCGCCACCGGACGACGGCGGACACGGCCGGACAACCCCTCGGCCGCCGGACAACCCCATGGAGCATCGCCCGCCGCACCCCCGCGCGTACCCGGATGGCGGGCCGGGAACGCTACCGGTGCCACCGAGCCGCCGGGCCCGCAGCGGGCCGCAGGCTCCGGCCCGTAGGAGGTCGTGCCCGTGCGTCCCAAAGCTCCCGCGCGCCGTCAAGCTCCCGTGCGCGCCCCCGCCCCACCGCACTCCACCACCCCCGCGCGCCCGGTCACCCCCGCGCGCCCGGTCACCACCGCGCTGCTCGCCACCGCGCTGACCGCCGCCGCGCTCGCCGGACCGCTCACCGCCTGTGGGAACCCGGGCGGCGACCCGGACACCGTACGGGTCGTCTACCAGCGCAGCACCGACAACAAGTACCGGATCCTGGACGACTACCTGGCGGGCGTGAAGCGGCGGTTCGAGCGGGAGCACCCGGGCCGGACGATGGAGCTCGTCCCCGTCCAGGCGGCGCAGGACGACTACGCCGTCAAGGTGCAGCAGATGATGCGCTCCCCAC
This sequence comes from Streptomyces huiliensis, assembly GCF_020037025.1. Lineage (GTDB taxonomy): Bacteria > Actinomycetota > Actinomycetes > Streptomycetales > Streptomycetaceae > Streptomyces > Streptomyces huiliensis. The sequence goes on from NZ_JAIQLH010000075.1 coordinate 11,189, forward strand.
GGACCGCGCCGGACCTCGTCCGCGAGGACACCTCCCTCATCGACTCGGACGTCGCGTCGGGCTACCTGCGTCCGCTGGACGACAAGCTGGCCGGCTGGCAGGACTGGAAGCACTACCTCCCGGCCGCCAAGGCGCTGGTGAAGGCGGAGGACGGCAGGATGTACGGGGTGCCGGACGGTACGGACACCCGGGGGCTGTGGTTCAACAAGGAGCTCTTCGCGCGGGCCGGCCTGCCGGCCGACTGGCAGCCGCGTACCTGGGACGACGTCCTCGACGCGGCCCGGGCCGTCCGGGACCGGGTCCCCGGAGTGATCCCGTTCCACCTCTACACGGGCAAGGGCCCCGGCGAGGCGGCGGCCATGCAGGGTTTCGAGATGCTGCTGTACGGCACGGGCCGCGATCCGCTGTACGACCCGGTCCGGAAGAAGTGGCTCACCGGCCGCCAAGGCTTCGTGGACGCCCTGGAGTTCGTCCGCACGGTCTACGCCGAGAAGCTCGGCCCGGACCCGACCGACGCGCTCGACCCCAACGTCAGCACGCGCGTCACCGCCGAATGGCTGCCCAAGGGGAAGCTGGCCATCGCCCTGGACGGCAACTGGCTCGGCAAGAACTGGCAGCCGGACGGCAGCAGACCGTGGCCGGCCTGGCCGCGCGTGCTGGGGCGGGCCGCCTTCCCGACCCAGCACGGTGCCGCCCCCGGCCGGGTCAGCCTCTCCGGCGGCTGGTCGTGGGCGGTCGCCGCCCGCTCCCGCAAGGCGGACCTGGCCTGGCAGGTGGTGGAGACCCTGCAGAACCGGTCGAACGCCCTCGACTGGACGGTCCGCGACGGGCAGATCGCCGTCCGGGACGACGTCGCCGCCGACACGCGGTACCGGACGTACGTACCGGGCATCGACTTCTTCACCGGCCTGGTCGCGGTCACCCGCCACCGCCCGGCCCTGCCGGTCTACCCGCAGGTGTCCTCGGCGCTGCAGGAGGCGATGGAGGCGGTCGCCACGGGCGACGCCTCGCCGGCCCGGGCCGCACGGGACTACGACGAGGAGCTGCGGTCCATCGCCGACACGGCGGAGGAACGCCGATGACCGCCCGCCGCCGCTCGGCGGTCGCCCGCTGGCTGCCCCTCGCGCCCGCCACCGTCCTGCTGCTGCTCTTCCTCGCCGGCCCGGTTGTCTGGTGCGTCGGACTCGCCTTCACCGACACCCGCCTCACCGGGCAGGCGTCGGCGTCCTGGGTCGGGCTGGAGAACTTCCGGCACGCCTTCGCGGACGAGGACTTCCGGAACGCGGTCGTCCTGACGCTCCTCTTCACGGTCCTGTCGTCCCTCGTCGGCCAGAACACCCTGGGCTTCGCGCTCGCCGCCCTGATGCGGCACGCGTCCCGGCCGGTCCGCACGGTCACCGGCACGATCGTGGTCGCCGCCTGGGTCGTCCCGGAGATCGTGGCGGGCTTCCTCCTCTACACCTTCTTCCACCGGCGCGGCACCCTCAACGCCATCCTGGAGCACCTCCATCTGCCCACCCAGAACTGGCTGTTCACCCTCCCCATCCTGGCCGTCTCCTTCGCCAACGTCTGGCGCGGCACCGCGTTCTCCATGCTGGTCTACTCGGCCGCGCTCGACGGCATCCCGCAGGACGTGACCGAGGCCGCCCTCGTCGACGGCGCCACGGGCTTCCGCCGCTTCCGCTACATCACCCTCCCCATGCTCCGCCGCACCATCGGCACCAACCTCATGCTCAACACCCTCCAGACACTGTCGGTTTTCGGCCTCATCTGGGCCATGACCCGCGGCGGCCCCGCCCACCGCAGTGAGACCCTCCCGGTCTTCATGTACGACCAGGCCTTCCTCAAGTCCCTGATCGGGTACGGGACGGCGGTCGCGCTGCTTCTGCTGCTCGTCGGGGGGCTGTTCGCGGTGGTGTACCTGCGGTTGCTGCGGGAGGAGTGAGCGCGCGGACGTCACAAGGCCGGCGGTGTGCCGGGGGCCCACGGCGCGCCGCGCCTCCGGCACTTTCCGGCCCTGCTCCCCACCTTTCCACGCCCCGGCACCGGGTCGCGGCCAGCCCGGCCCTATCATCAGGGCGCGAGCGGCCTTTCCAGGTGCTGACAGCACCTCGAAAAACGGAGGTCCCGGGTGTAGGAAGGGAGTTGTCCCATTGGACACGGAGGTGTTGCGCCAGATGCTCACCGAACGCCGGGCGGCCATCAGTCCGGAAGGGCTGGGGCTCGTACGGATGGATCCCCGGGGAAGAAAGTCGCCGGGCCTGACCCAGGCTCACATGGACCACTTACTCCTGCGCGCCCCGGGTACGTACGGCAAACTGGAACGCGGCGTCCTGGACAATCCGGCACCCGAGTATTTGCGTGATGTGGCCCATATCCTCGGACTCACCGAACAGGAATGGGTCGTCCTCTACGGATACGCCCGGGGCGAGCAGCCGCCGTTCCCGCTCGCGGAGGGTTCCCGGATCACCACACCCCGCCACTGGCGGGAGATGGTCACCGAGTCCCGGGCCATCACCTATATCAGCGACAGTCTCTGGAACGTCCATACCTACAGCCGCGGTTTCGCCGAGCTGTTCCCCGGCCGCCGGGTTCCGTACAACACCATGCACTGGATGCTCTTCGACCACAGTGCCCGCACCAACACCCTGCTCGACTGGGAGAACCGCTGGGGGCCGGTGGCCGTCCCGCAGCTCCGGCTGGCGCTCGTCCGGCACAAGGGCGACCCCGTGCTCCAGTGGCTCACGGACCGCTGCCTGGCCGACCCGCTCCTGAGCAGGTGGTACCGGAGCGTCCCGTCCGGGCATGCCCACCCGGACGGGGCCATACGACCGTGGCGCCACCCGGAGCGGGGCCCCGGGACCGTCACCATGTGCGTCAGCGAACTCTCCGGGTTCCCCGGCCTACGGCAGTTCCAGCTGACGTTCCGGACGGACGAGGAGTCCGGCACGGAGTACCCCGAAGCGGACCCGGGCGGCCGCGATCCCGCCGGCTACTACCCGCCCTGCCCTCCGGCGTCATGACCGGGTCACGCGTGCCAGGCGCCGGCGCCGGCGGTGGCGACGAAGCCCGGACCGAAGGCGAGCAGCAGCCCGGGGGCGTCGGCCGGCGGCGGGTCCGCGTGCGTGCGGGCGAGGACGTCCAGGACCGCCACCCCGCCCAGGTTGCCGTTGGCGGCCAGGCTGTCCCAGGAGTGCCGCAGCCGCTCGCGGTCCATCGCCAGTTCCTCGCCCACGCTGTCCAGGATGCGCGGGCCGCCGGGATGGGCGACCGTCCACTCGGGGCGGAACGGCCGGTCCCCGGCGGCGGTCGCCAGCCAGTCCTTGAGCGCGGGCATCGCCTCGCCCGCGGCCTCGATGGCCTTGCGGCTGGAGTTGAAGTGGAAGCCGCTGCCGTCCAGGTGCGCCCAGTAGCGGTCACGGCTGTACGGAAGCAAATACTCCCAGGTGGAGTCGATCCGCAGGCCGGGCGACAGGGGTTCGTCCGTGACGACGCAGGCGCCGGCCCCGTCGCCGAAGAGCACCTTGTAGATCATGGCTTCCACCGAGGTGTCCTGCTGGTGGTAGATGGCGCTGAAGGTCTCGGCGACGGCCACCAGGCAGCGGCTGCCCGGGCGCGCGGCGAGCAGGTCGGTCGCGCGGACCAGCCCTTGGGCCCCGCCGGAGCAGGCGAGGGACGCCATCGGGACGCGCCGGACGTCGGGCCGCAGGCCGAGCGCCTGGACGAGGTGGACGTCGAGCCCCGGGACCGCCCACGAGGTGCTGTGGCTGGTGACGAGGCAGTCGATGTCCGAGGGCTCCAGGCCCGCGTGCGCGAGGGCGCCGCGGGCGGCCTCCTCGGCGAGCCGACAGGCGTCGTCGAACGCGACTCGGTTGCGCTCCCGGACCGGGGCGTCCCCGGAGACGGTCGGCGAGTGCAGGGGGCGGGCGAACCTGCGGGTGGAGACTCCGGTGGCCCGGACGATGCGCAAGGTGGCGGCGAGGCGTGGGAGGTCACCGTGGTGGGACTGGATGTCGGCACAGATTTCGTCGGTGGTGACGACATGTTCGGGCAGCGCTATGGCGGGCCGCGCGACGAAGGCGGGCAAGGGGTCCTCCACGGGGGGTCGGTGCGGGGGGCTGCGCCCGGCGGCGGCCACCACGGGGCGGCCGCTCGTCCGGGTAAGTTCGGGCTCATGTGGCGCGGAGGATCGCCGGTCCGGTGTGCCGGCGTTCCTCACCCGGGCGGAAGATCATGACCATCAGGCGCGCTCTGGGCGACGCCAGCGGCTCGGCGGTGCACAGGGAGACCCAGCCGGGGCCGAGCCGGGCGTGCCGCAAGGGCCGTTCGTCGCCGTCCGGGTGGATGTACGACCCGCCGCCCGCCTCGTAGAGCGGACCCGCGAGCGGGTCGGCCAGGACGTCCTTCTCGATCCCCGCGAGCGTCTCGTCGTGCGGGAGTGCCGCCATCGCGGCGCGCAGCTGCGGAAGCACCATGGGGAGCCAGTGTTCGTCCCACCCCATCAGGACCTCACGGGCCTCCGGCGCCAGGAGCATCCACCGCATGGTGTTGGTCGGCACCCGGCCGCTCGGGAAGATCTCGGCGAACGCCTTGTTGTACGTGACCACCCGCCAGGACTGGTCCGTGATGTAGGCGATATGGGAGATGCCGTCGATGACGTCCTGCCACGCACCGCGGACTTCGGTGCCGGACCGCGGGTGAAGCGGCGTCGGCGGGTCGCGATGAAGCGTGTAGAGCCATAGCAACGACCACTCGTGTTCGTTGAACGCCAGAAGGCGGGCGACGTCCCGCAATAAGTCCTCTGGAGGATTGGGGTAGTTACCCGTCTCCAACCTGTTGTACGTTCCGTGCGTGCGGTGCAACAGTTGATCGATCTGCGATTGCGTGAGCCCGGGAGCGCGTCGCCCCTGCCGGGACGGCCTACTCAAACCGTATTCTTCCGGGGCGATGAGCGCCCGCCGTTCGCGCAACAGCCATTGAAGCGCTCCCTTGTCCATCTACCCCCCATTACCACGGCTCCCCGCACGAGGGAAGACGCTTTAGTCCGAGAGTTTTTCGGAGGAAAAGTTCCCCGCTGTAATGATCGCATCTCTCCTGCATCATCAGACTCGGGTTCGACCTACGGGGGTGCTCGAACCCGATTCGCCATCCACGGCGAGTGATGTATCAGTTACGGGAGGGGAACATGCGATCGTCCTTCGACGGGAAATGGCGGCAGTGGGCGGAGTTGATTCGGCGTCAGTTACCGCGTTCGGGTTTACGTTCTCCCTTCAGGGCCGCCCTCGCTCATCGCGAAGTTAGCCCTGTCATCAACGGCTGAAAAGACACCTCACACGAAGTGAGGGAGCGCGGTCCGACGGAGGGGAACCGTCGGATTCCCGCCGCACGGCGGGTCCTGCTTCCGGCGCTGATCGTCGGGAAGGGCACCGGCCGCGGGGATGCCGCTGATCTAAACGCAAAAACTGGGCAAAAACAAGCCTTATCAGGTTTGGTCATGCCCGAACCGGGCTCCGGGCAGCCGACAGGCGCCCGTCCACCCGGTGGAAAACCGGCCCGAGCCCGTCGCGCCCCACCGCCGCGGGCCCGCAGCCGACCGGCCCGGGCGGTCAGGCCCGAGCCAACAGGCTCCGCGCCGACCGGCCCCGAGCCGACAGCCCCGAACGGGCCGTGCCTGTCAGGCGGCCGCCGCCGGCTGGTCCGGGCGGATGATGGCGAAGGGGGCCTCGAAGGGGTCGGCGAGCCAGGCGATGCGGCCGACTCCGGCCACGTCGGCGGGCTGCATCAGGACCGAGCCGCCGCCGCCCTCCGCCGCCGTGACCACCGCGTCCGGGTCGGCGACGGCGAAGTAGGGGATCCAGCGCGGGTCGTCGCCCTCCTGCAGAGGCGCCACGCCGCCGAACGAGGCGGCCTGCTGGTCGCCCTCCGCCGTGGAGAGCACCTTGTAGACCATCCCCGGGACCTCCATGTCCGTGTTGCGCCACCCGAAGACGCCGCGGTAGAACGCGTACGCCGCGGTCGGGTCGGCCACGTGCAGCTCGGTCCAGCACAGCGCGTTCTCGGCCGAGGCGCTCTCCAGCCCGCCGACGGCCGCCGGCTGCCAGACGGCGAACTCGGCGCCGCCCGGATCGGTGAAGCAGGCCATCCGCCCGGCTTCCATCACGTCGAACGGCGCGACCCGCACCGTGCCGCCGCCCTGCTCGACGGACTTGGCGGTGGCGTCGGCGTCCGGCGTCCGGAAGTAGACGGTCCAGGCGGAGCGGGCGCCCTCCTCGGTGAGGGGGCCGACGGCCCCGACGGTGGCGCCGTCGCGGCGGAAGAAGCCGTAGCCGCCCGACTCGGGCCCGGCCGACTGGTACTCCCAGCCGAAGACCGTCCCGTAGAAGGCGACGGACCGGTCGATGTCCGGGCTGCCCAGGTCGAGCCAGGTGGGCGAACCGGTGACGAAATCGGTGGTGAGCATGGCCGGAACCCCGTCTCTCTCGCGTCCTCGTCGTACCGCGCGTCTTCCGTCCGTCTTCGGACGTCTGCCGTCCGTCTTCGGACCTCTTCCGTCCGCCTTCGGACGTCTGCCCCGTTCCCAGTCTGGCACCGGCCCCGCACACCCGCCCGGTGCGGCACGGGCCGCCCCGCGTGCGGCACGGCGGCGGTCGCGCGAGCATGGAGACGAGGGGGACGCGTCACGGCGCCCGGACGGGGCACGCGCGAGGGGGAGACCACGAAGGCCCACGAAGGACCGCGAAGGACCACGAAGGCGCAGTCAGGAGGTACCACCATGACCACCGCCAAGGACATCATGCACGAGGGCGCGCAGTGGATCCCCAAGACGGAGACGCTGCTGAACGCCGCCCGGCGGATGCGCGACCTGCACGTCGGCGCGCTCCCCGTCAGTGACGAGAACGAACGCCTGTGCGGAATCATCACCGACCGGGACATCGTGGTGAAGTGCGTGGCCGAGGGCCACGACCCGTCCCAGTGCACCGCCGCCGACCTGGCCCAGGGCACGCCCCGCTGGGTGGACGCGAACGCCAGCGTCGAACAGGTGGTGGAGGAGATGGGCAGCCACCACGTCCGCCGACTGCCGGTGATCGAGAACAAGAAGCTGGTCGGCATGATCAGCGAGGCGGACGTCGCCCGCAACCTCCCCGAGAACCAGGTCCACGCGTTCGCGTCGCGCGTCTACGCGACGCCGCCGCAGACCTGAGCGACCCCACCGCGGGACGGGACGGGGCGCGGGACCCGCACGGGGCGGCCGCGCCCTGTCCGGCTCCCCGCCCGCCCGCTATCCTCCGAGCACGCGCGCCCGGAGGTCGCCCATGCGCCCACTCGTCGTCCCGCGCCCACCCCTCGCCCGACGCGGCCCGCCGCTCCCCCGCCGCCCGTCGCTCACCCGCCGCACCCGGCACCGGCTGGCCGCCGACGCGGCGCTGCTCGCCGTGGCCGCCGCCTTCGCCGTGCCGCTGGCCTGGCTGGCGCTGGCGTCGGTGGACCCGGAGGCCGGGCTGAGCGTACGGGTCCCGGAGGGGCCCTCCGCGGACAACTTCTCCGCCGTCCTCACGGACGAGATCACCTTCACCCCGATGCTCAACAGCCTGCTGCTGTGCGGCGGCGCGACCGCCCTCACCGTCGCCTGCGCGGCCCTCGCCGCGTACCCGCTGTCCCGCTTCCGGTCCCGCTTCGGCCACTCCTACCTGCTGACGATCCTGTTCATGACCTGCCTCCCGATCACCGCGATCATGGTGCCGGTCTACGGGCTCTTCGTGCGGATCAACCTCGTCGACACCATGTCCGGCACGATCCTCTTCCTGGCCGCCGCCCAACTCCCGTTCGCCGTCTGGCTGATGAAGAACTTCATGGACGGGGTGCCGACGTCGCTGGAGGAGGCGGCGTGGACGGACGGCGCGGGCCGGTTCACGACGCTCGTCCGGATCGTGCTGCCGCTCATGGGCCCGGGCACGGCCGTCGTGGCCGTCTACTCCTTCGCGCTGATGTGGGGCAACTTCTTCGTCCCGTTCCTGCTCCTGCTGTCGCCGGACCGGCTCCCGGCGTCCGTCACCGTCTTCACCTTCTTCGGCAACCACGGGCAGGTCGCCTACGGGCAGCTTGCCGCCTTCTCGGTCCTCTACTCGACGCCCGTCGTCCTGCTCTACGCGCTCGTCGCCCGCCGGCTGGGCGGCGGCTTCGCACTGGGCGGGGCGGTGAAGGGCTGACCGCGGTACTCGGTGCAAGGGCGACCGCGGTGCGCCCGCAGGATGACCGCCGTCCGTCTCAGGGACTACGCGCGGGGTCCCGCTCCTCCCGAAAGTGCGACGCCGCATTCCGGTCCTGTGGCTGACGCCCGGCGCCTCCTCGGCACAGAGACTGGACGGGTCCCCTTCCGACCCCCGTCTCCGTCCCGTCCCTTGCGTCCCGTCCCCGAGGAGCCCCCTTGTCCCCCATGGCCGCCCCGACCACCCCCCGCACCGGCGCCGTCGTGGCCCGCGCCACCGGCCTGAGCAAGGTCTACGGCGACGGGGCGACCCGGGTGACCGCGCTGGACGCGGTCGACGTCGAGTTCCGCCGGGCCGAGTTCACCGCGATCATGGGCCCGTCGGGCTCGGGCAAGTCGACGCTGATGCACTGCATGGCCGGCCTGGACACCGTCTCCTCCGGTTCCGTGCGGATCGGCGACACCGAGCTCGCCACACTCGGCGACCGGCAGCTGACCCGGCTGCGCCGGGACAAGGTGGGCTTCGTCTTCCAGGCGTTCAACCTGCTGCCGACGCTGACCGCGCTGGAGAACATCACCCTCCCGATGGACATCGCGGGCCGGCGGCCCGACCCGGAGTGGCTCGGGCAGATCGTGACCGCCCTGGGCCTGTCGGAACGGCTCGCCCACCGGCCGAACCAGCTCTCCGGCGGCCAGCAGCAGCGCGTCGCCGTGGCCCGCGCGCTCACCTCCCGCCCCGAGATCGTCTTCGCCGACGAACCCACCGGCAACCTGGACTCCCGGGCCGGCGCCGAACTCCTGGGCCTCCTGGGGGAGTCGGTGCGCGCCCTGGACCAGACGGTGGTCATGGTCACCCATGACCCGGTGGCGGCCTCGTACGCGGACCGGGTGCTGTTCCTCGCGGACGGGCGGATCGTCGACGAGATGCCGCGGCCGACCGCGCCTGCGGTGCTGGACCGGATGAAGGCGTTCGAGGCCCGCGGCCGGACCAGCTGACCGCCGGACCAGCCGGCCACCACCCGACCAGCCGACCAGCCGACCAGCCGACCACCGGACCAGTCGACCACCCGACCGGCTGGTCCGCCGGCGCGGCAGAACGCGCCCGCCAAGCCCGCCGTAACCGACCCGACCCCCAGGACCCAGGCCACCCGTGTTCCGTACCGCTCTGCGCAACCTCCTCGCGCACAGGACCCGCCTCCTCATGACCGCCCTCGCGGTCCTCCTCGGCACCGCCTTCGTCTCCGGCACGCTCGTCTTCAGCGACTCCGTGAACAAGGCGTACCGCGACCGGACGTCCCGCAGCCTCGACGACGTCGCCGTCTCCGTCACCTCGACCGGCGGCGGCCCGGGCGACGCCGGCGGCCTCGGCACCCGCACCGCGGACCGGATCCGCGCGCTCCCCGGCGTCGCCGCCGTCCGGCCCTCCGTCACGGGCACCGTCGTCGTCGCCGACCGCCACGGCGAGTCCGCTGGCAACGAGTGGGGCAGCACCGGCGCCAACTACGCGCCCGCCGCGGACGGGAAGGACCGCCGCTACCCGCTCGTCGAGGGTCGCGGCCCGGCCTCCGCCGGGGAGGTCGCGCTCGACACCAAGACCGCGGCCAAGACCGGCGTGCGGCTCGGCGGCACGGTGCGGCTGGCCGTCGACGGGCCGGTGATGACCAAGAAGCTCGTCGGCACGGTGAAGACCGACGACCCCCGGGTCGGCGCCGGCGGCAGCCTGGCCCTGTTCGACACCGCCACCGCCCAGAAACTCCTCGGTACCAAGGGGAAGTTCGAGGAACTCGTCGTCACCGCCGCGCCCGGCACCGACCCGAACGCGCTGACCGCCCGCGTCCGGACCGTCCTGCCCGACGACGCCCAGGCCCGGAGCGGCACCGAGCTGGCCGCCGAGCAGTCCAAGGCCATCGACGAGCAGACGGGCGCCATCCGCAAGACGTTCCTGGTCTTCGCCGGGGTCTCCCTCTTCGTCGGCATCTTCATCGTCGCCAACACCTTCACCATGCTCATCGCCCAGCGCACCCGGGAGATCGCCCTGCTGCGGGCGGTGGGCGCGTCCCGCCGGCAGGTCGTGCGCTCGGTGCTGATCGAGGCCGGGCTGCTCGGTCTGATCGCCTCGGCGGCCGGCTTCGTCCTGGGCCTCGGGGTCGCCGTGGGCATGCGGTCCCTGCTCGGCTCCAACGGGGCCGAACTCCCGGACGGGCCGCTGGTCATCACCCCCGCGTCCGTGCTGTCCGCCGTCGGCGTCGGCTTCCTGGTGACCGTCCTGTCCGCCTGGCTGCCGTCCCGCAAGGCGGCGCGGATCGCACCGGTGGAGGCGCTCGCCGCCGTGGACGCGCCGGCCGGCACCCGGAGCCTTGTCGTCCGCAACACCATCGGCGCCGTCCTCACCAGCGCCGGCGTCGCGATCATGCTGTACGTCAGCACCCTCAAGAACGCCCGCGACCTCACCGTCCCCATGGCGGGTTCGGTGCTCACCCTCACCGGCGTGATCGTGCTGGCCCCGCTGCTGTCCCGGCCCTTCGTCCACCTCTTCGGGCGCCTCGCCGAGCGCGTCTCCGGGGTGAGCGGCCGGCTCGCCCGGCGGAACGCGCTGCGCAACCCGCGCCGCACGGCCGCCACCGCCTCCGCGCTGATGATCGGCCTGACCCTGATCACCGGCCTGACCGTGACGGCGATCTCCGCCGACCGGGGCATCGACCGGATGGGCGACCAGGACCTCACCGCCGACTACCAGGTGAGCACCGCCGGCGGCCGGGGCCTGGACCCCGCCACCGCGCGGGCGCTGGCCAAGCTGCCGGACGTCGAGGCGGCCGTCCCAGTGCGCGTCACCGGCTTCGAGTCGGCCGGTGACCCGGCGGGCATCCGGGGCACGGACGTCGCGGCCATCGGCAAGGTCACCGATCTGAAGGTCCTCAAGGGCTCCCTGTCCGACGTGCGCGGAAAGCACGTCGCCGTCAGCGAGGATTACGCTCGCAAACGGCACCTGACGGTCGGCTCGGCGCTGCCCATGACGTTCTACGACGGGAAGCGCGCCACGGCCCGCGTCGTCGCCGTCCACAGCGAGAACGACGTGCTGAGCGACGTCCTCGCCGCGCCCTCCTTCGTCGATCCGCACCTGGACCGGGTGCGGGACCAGGAGGTGCTGGTCAAAGCCGCGCCCGGGAAGGCGGACGGGCTCCGCGCGCCGATCCGGAAGGCCCTCGGCGGCAACCCGGCCGTCAAGGTCGAGAGCCGCGACGACCTGCGCCGCTCCGCCGCCGGCGACATCGACGACGTGCTGTACCTGATGTACGGGCTGCTGGGCGTGGCCGTGGTGATCGCGGTGATCGGCGTGGTCAACACCCTCGCCATGTCGGTCTTCGAGCGCACCCGGGAGATCGGGATGCTGCGGGCGGTCGGCCTGGCCCGCTCGGGCGTGAAGCAGATGGTGCGGCTGGAGTCCGTGATGATCGCGATGTTCGGCGCGGTGCTCGGGGTGGGCCTGGGCCTGTTCCTCGCCTGGTCCGGCGGGCATCTGCTGCGGACGTCGTTCCCGCAGTACGAGATGGTCGTGCCGTGGGGCCGCATCGGCATCTTCCTGCTGCTGGCGCTGGCGGTCGGGATCCTGGCGGCGGCGTGGCCGGCGCGGCGGGCAGCGCGGCTGGACACGCTGGAGGCGATCGGGGCGCAGTGAGGAGACCGGGGGCTCGTTGCGCGGTGAGGGGCCGGGGGCCCGTTGTGGACGGGCGGGCCCCCACCTCCGGGTAAGTACCCACCTTATTGTGCGTACTTGAGCGGGATCGCCGCCTGGACGAGGCTGAGGGAGCGCGCGCAGCCGAGTACCCACCCCGCCTCTCCAGGAGCAGACTCATCATGAGCAAGACCCCCGTCACCTTCCTCGGCCTCGGCGCCATGGGCAAGGCCATGGTCACCACCTTCCTGACCAACGGCCACCCGACCACCGTCTGGAACCGCACCCCCGAGAAGGCCGACCCGCTCGTCGCCCTGGGCGCCGTCCGCGCCGACGACGTCGAGAGCGCCGTCGAGGCGAGCGAGTTGGTGATCGCCTGCATCTGGGACTACGCGTCGGTGCGCGAGACGCTGGAGCCGGTGGCCGCCGCCCTCAAGGGCCGGACGCTGGTCAACCTCACCAACGGCACGCCCGACCAGGCGCGACGGATGGCCGCCTGGGCGGACGAGCACGGCATCACGTACGTCGACGGCGGCATCATGGCCATCCCGCCGGGCATCGGCACCGAGCAGTCGTTCATCGTGTACAGCGGTGCCCGGGAGGCGTTCGACGCGTACCTCCCGGTGCTCGAACTGCTCGGCGCGGCCCGCTTCGTCGGCACCGACCCCGGGCTGGCGGCGCTGTACGACGTGTCGCTGCTGAGCGGCATGTACGGCCAGTTCATGGGCGTCATGCACGCCCTGGCGATGACGTCCTCGGCCGGGGTTCCGGCGGAGGAGTTCACACCGCTGCTCACCGCCTGGCTGGAGGCCATGGCGACGAGCATCCCGCGCTTCGCCGAGCAGATCGCGACGGGCGACCACTCGCAGCACGTCGTCTCCAACCTCGCGATGCAGACGGCGGGTTACGGCAACCTCGTCACCGCCGCCGAGGAGCAGGGCGTGCGCCCGGTCTTCCTCACGGCGCTCCAGGAGCTGATGGTGCGGCGTACGGCGGAGGGGTACGGCGCGGACGACATCACGAGCGTCGTCGAGCTGATGAAGAAGTGAGACGGCGCCCCCGCGCGGGGGGGGCGTGAAGAAGCGGCGTGGGGGGGCCG
>NZ_JAIQLH010000076.1 GCF_020037025.1 Streptomyces huiliensis
CCCGCGCGGGGGGGGCGTGAAGAAGCGGCGTGCGGCGCCCGGGTGACTCCGGGCGCCGCGCGCCGCTTTCACGCTCCCCCTCAACGGCCGTTCCAGGCAAGGCCGTTGCGATAGCGTACGGATCAGCGCTGCACACGCGCCCCCCTTCTCGAGGGACCCGCATACGTCGGGGTCCTCGTCCGGGAGGTCCTCCACGGGCTTCCACGGGCGGGGAGTCCGAACCAGGGCCCCCTCCGGAGCGGTCACCGGTCCTCTGACCGCGCACCGATGAAGGGGGGCGCCGTGGGGCGTCACCGCAAAAAGCCTCTGCACGAGCGGATCGCGGCAGTGATCCGGGAGTTCTGGAGGTGGCTCAACGAACGGTGACCGCCAGTCCTCCGAACAGGTGAGGACTGACGGTCAACAAGCCGTCCGTTGAGGGCGGTGTCGGCTCTCGTCTCGGAGATCGGCCGGGGCGAGGGCCTCTTTTCGGTTGTACTGCGACGGCACGGCCGCCGCTTCGGTGACCGCCAGTCCTCCGACCAACTGAGGACTGACGGTCAACAAGCCGTCCGCTGCGGGCGGTGTCGGCTCTCGTCTCGGATGACCGCCGAGGCGAGGGCCTCTTTAGGTTGTGCTGATCCGAATGAAGGGGGCACCTCGCCCAGGAAGACTCGTGGGCGAAGTTGTGGGGCGTCCCCGGCCCAGAGATTCCGGACTCCCAGGGCCACCAGCACTCTAGCGCCCCCGCGACACACCGTAAACGCCGCCACGTCAAGCGCCGTACCCGCCAACCCCCGTACGAGGGAGGCGGGAAGCCGCGCCCCGCGTCAACCGCCGACCGGCGAGCCGGCTCAGCCGATCACTGGCCCGGCACCGGTCAGAAGACCGACTCCGCCTCGTCCATCCGGTCCTCCGGCACCCGCTTCAGCTCGGTGATCGCGTCCGCCAGCGGCACCATCGTGATGTCGGTGCCGCGCAGCGCGGTCATCTTGCCGAAGTCGCCGCGGTGCGCGGCCTCGACCGCGTGCCAGCCGAAGCGGGTGGCGAGGACGCGGTCGTACGCCGTCGGGGTGCCGCCGCGCTGGACGTGGCCGAGGATGACCGGGCGGGCCTCCTTGCCGAGGCGGCGCTCCAGCTCGCCCGCGAGCTTGGTGCCGATGCCGGCGAACCGCTCGTGGCCGAACTGGTCTATGGCGCCCTTCTTGTAGTCCATCGTCCCGTCGGCCGGGTGCGCACCCTCGGCGACGCAGATGACGGCGAACTTCTTGCCGCGGGCGAACCGCTCCTCCACCATCTTCACCAGGTCGGCGGGGTCGAAGGCCCGCTCGGGGAGGCAGATGCCGTGGGCGCCGCCGGCCATGCCGGACTCCAGGGCGATCCAGCCCGCGTGCCGGCCCATGACCTCGACGACCATCACGCGCTGGTGGGACTCGGCGGTGGTCTTCAGCCGGTCGATGGCCTCGGTGGCGACGCCGACGGCCGTGTCGAAGCCGAAGGTGCGGTCGGTGGAGGAGATGTCGTTGTCGATCGTCTTGGGGACGCCGACGACCGGGAGCCCGGCGTCCGACAGCATCCGGGCCGCAGTGAGCGTGCCTTCGCCGCCGATGGGAATGAGGACGTCGATGCCGTGCTCACGGGAGAAGTCCTTGGCGTTCTCACACGCCTCGCGCAGCCGGGCGCGCTCCAGCCGGGCGGAGCCCAGGATGGTGCCGCCACGGGCCAGGATGCCGCTCACGGCGTCGAGGTCGAGCTTCCGGAACCGGCCGTCGAGCAGGCCCTTGAAGCCGTCCTCGAAGCCGATGACCTCGTCACCGTGCTCCGTGATGGCACGGTGCACCACCGAGCGGATGACGGCGTTCAGGCCGGGGCAGTCGCCGCCCGCGGTGAGGACTCCGATGCGCATCGTGCTGTGTCTCCTGCTGGTTCTGGTGGTCGCTAGTGGGACCTGTGAGCCGGACCCGATTGTTCCACGGGCCTGCCGGGCCCGCCGCGCTCGCACGGGCGGCCGTCAACGCACATTAACCAACACACTGACGATCTTCCGCCGAGCCTCTCGCCTTCCGCCTGACGAGCGCCTTATCCAGGGTCGCAGGTATTGTCAAGAGGGCAAGACCACCCTAACGGGTAATTTCACAAGCCGAACAAACGCCACCCGAACAGCACACGGCCATGGAGCAAGGAGAGCACGCGTGACGCGCAGCGTGTACGTGACCGGGACCGACCGCGGCGACGGACGCCAGGTCATCGAGCTGGGAGTCATGGAGCTCCTCACCCGCCAGGTGGACCGGGTCGGGGTGTTCCGCCCGCTCGTCCACGGCGACGGGCCGGACCGCCTCTTCGACCTCCTCCGCACCCGCTACCGGCTGGAGCAGTCACCCGAAAGCGTGTACGGCCTCACGTACGCCGAGGCCGCCGCCCTCCAGGCCGAGAAGGGCACGGACGAGCTGGTCTCCCGGCTCGTCGAGCGCTTCCACGCCGTCTCCCGGGAGTACGAGAACGTCCTCGTCCTCGGTACCGACTTCATCGGCAGCAACCTGCCGGACGAGCTGGCGCTCAACGCCCGGCTGGCGAACGAGTTCGGCGCCTCCGTGATCACCGTCGTGGGCGGCGGCGGCCAGGCCGCCGAGGCCGTCCGCGCCGAGGCCCGCAACGCCTTCCGCGCCTACGAGGCGCTGGGCTGCGACGTCGTCGCCCTGGTCGTCAACCGGGTGGCCCCGGCCGACCGCGAGGCCATCGCCGAGGGCCTGGCGTCCGGCCTGCCGGTCCCCTGCTACGCGCTCCCCGAGGACGCCTCGCTCTCCGCGCCGACCGTCGCGCAGATCGTCCGCAAGCTGGGCGCCGAGGTGCTGCTCGGTGACGACGCCGGGCTCAACCGGGACGCCAAGGACTTCGTCTTCGGCGGCGCCATGCTCCCCGTCTTCCTCCCGGCCCTGACCGACGGCTGCCTGGTGGTCACCCCCGGCGACCGCGTCGACCTGATCGTCGGCGCCCTCGCCGCGCACAGCGCCGGCGCCCCCTCGATAGCCGGCGTGCTCCTCACCCTGGACGAGCGGCCGGGACCGGACATCCTGGCGCTGGCCGGCCGGCTCGCCCCCGGCACCCCGGTGATCTCCGTGCCCGGCGGCTCCTTCCCGACCGCGGCCGAGCTGTTCGCCGTCGAGGGCAAGCTCGACGGCTCGTCGCCGCGCAAGGCGGAGACCGCCCTCGGCCTGTTCGAGCGGCACGTGAACACCGCCGAGCTCACCGAGCGCATCGCCGTCGCCCGCTCCGGCCGCGTCACCCCGATGATGTTCGAGCACGAGCTGATCGAGCGCTCCCGCTCCGCCCGCCGCCGCGTCGTCCTCCCCGAGGGCACCGAGGAGCGGGTGCTGCGCGCCGCCGACGTGCTGCTGCGCCGCGACGTCTGCGACCTCACCCTGCTGGGCGAGGAGGACGTCATCCGCAAGCGCGCCGCCGAACTGGGCATCGACCTGGGCGAGGCGCAGCTCATCGACCCGCAGAAGTCGCCGCTGCGCGAGCGCTTCGCCGAGATCTACGCGGCGGCCCGCGCCCACAAGGGCATGACGGTGGAGCTGGCCCACGACGTCGTCGCCGACGTGTCGTACTTCGGCACGCTGATGGTGCAGGAGGGGCTGGCCGACGGCATGGTCTCCGGCGCGGTGCACTCCACCGCCGCGACCATCCGGCCCGCCTTCGAGATCATCAAGACGGCGCCGGGCGCGCAGATCGTCTCGTCGGTCTTCTTCATGTGCCTGGCCGACCGGGTCCTCGTCTACGGCGACTGCGCCGTCAACCCGGACCCCAACGCCGAGCAGCTCGCGGACATCGCCATCCAGTCCGCCGCCACGGCGACGCAGTTCGGCGTGGAGCCGCGGATCGCGATGCTCTCGTACTCGACTGGCACCTCCGGCTCCGGCGCGGACGTGGACAAGGTGCGCCGGGCGACCGAGCTCGTCCGCGAGCGCCGTCCCGACCTGCTGGTCGAGGGCCCGATCCAGTACGACGCGGCCGTGGACGCCGCCGTCGCCGCCACCAAGCTGCCGGGCTCCGAGGTGGCCGGAAAGGCGACCGTCCTCGTGTTCCCCGACCTGAACACGGGCAACAACACGTACAAGGCCGTGCAGCGGTCGGCCCACGCGGTCGCGGTCGGCCCGGTCCTGCAGGGTCTGCGCAAGCCGGTCAACGACCTGTCGCGCGGCGCGCTCGTCCAGGACATCGTCAACACGGTCGCCATCACGGCCATCCAGGCCCAGGGCGACCAGCGCGGCGACCGCGTCGAGCCGTGATCCCCGCCCCGCCCTCCGCCGTTCCCCCCACCACGGAAAGCCCCATGACTGCCAACGCCCAGGCCACCTCCCGCGCGACCCGCGTCCTCGTCCTCAACTCCGGCTCGTCCTCGCTGAAGTACCAGCTGCTGGACATGGCCGACGGCGCCCGGCTCGCCGTCGGGCTCGTCGAGCGCATCGGCGAGGACTCCTCGCGGCTGGCCCACACCCCGCTGGCGACCGGCGGCACCAAGCGCGAGATCACCGAGCGGATCGCCGACCACACCGCCGCGCTCCAGGCCGTCGCCGCCGAGCTGGCGGCGGACGGGCTCGGGCTGGACTCCCCCGAGCTGGCCGCGATCGGCCACCGCGTGGTGCACGGCGGCAACCAGTTCACCGAGCCGACGCTGATCACCGACGAGGTGCTGGCGGAGATCGAGCGGCTGATCCCGGTCGCCCCGCTGCACAACCCGGCCAACATCACCGGCATCCGCACCGCCCAGGCGCTCCGCCCGGACCTGCCGCAGGTCGCGGTGTTCGACACGGCGTTCCACACGACGATGCCGGAGCACGCGGCGCGCTACGCGATCGACGTGGCCACGGCGGACGCCCACCGGGTGCGCCGCTACGGCTTCCACGGCACCTCGCACGCGTACGTCTCGCGGGAGACGGCGAAGCTGCTGGGCAAGGACCCGTCCGAGGTCAACGTGATCGTCCTGCACCTGGGCAACGGCGCGTCCGCGTCCGCCGTCCAGGGGGGCCGCTGCGTGGACACCTCCATGGGCCTCACCCCGCTGGAGGGCCTGGTCATGGGCACCCGTTCCGGTGACGTCGACCCGGCGGTCATCTTCCACCTGGCCCGCAACGCGGGGATGTCCGTCGACGAGATCGACTCGCTCCTCAACAAGAAGAGCGGTCTGATCGGACTGTGCGGCGACAACGACATGCGCGAGATCCGCCGGCGGATCGACGAGGGCGACGAGGCGGCGCGGCTCGCGTTCGACATCTACGTGCACCGGCTGAAGAAGTACATCGGCGCCTACTACGCGGTGCTGGGCAAGGTCGACGCGATCGCCTTCACGGCGGGTGTGGGCGAGAACGCGGCGCCCGTGCGGGAGGCCGCCGTGGCCGGCCTGGAGGAGCTGGGCCTGGCCGTGGACGCGGAGCTCAACGCGCAGCGCGGGGACTCGGCGCGACTAATCTCCCCGGACTACGCCCGGGTCGCCGTCGCGGTCGTCCCGACCGACGAGGAGCTGGAGATCGCCACCCAGGCATACGCCCTGGTCAGCGCCTGATCCCCACGGAGCCGGGGGTTCCGCCCCCGGCTCGCCCCTGTCACTTCCCACAGCTCGAATATTCCGCTCCGAAACAAACCGATAGGATCTGCCCCATGCGCCGTTCCAAAATCGTCTGCACCCTGGGCCCCGCCGTCGACTCCTTCGAGCAGCTGAAGACGCTGATCGAGGCCGGTATGAACGTGGCCCGCTTCAACATGAGCCACGGCAGCCACTCGGAGCACGAGGAGCGGTACCACCGCCTCCGCAAGGCCGCCGAGGAGACCGGCCGCGCGGTCGGCGTCCTGGCCGACCTCCAGGGCCCGAAGATCCGCCTGGAGACCTTCGCGGACGGCCCGGTGGAGCTGGTGCGCGGTGACGAGTTCACCATCACGACGGAGGACGTCGCCGGCGACAAGACGATCTGCGGCACCACCTACAAGGGCCTGCCCGGCGACGTCACCAAGGGCGACCAGGTCCTGATCAACGACGGCAACGTCGAGCTGCGCGTGACGGAGGTCGACGGCCCGCGGGTCAAGACCATCGTCATCGAGGGCGGCGTCATCTCCGACCACAAGGGCATCAACCTGCCCGGCGCGGCCGTCAACGTCCCGGCGCTGTCCGAGAAGGACATCGAGGACCTGAAGTTCGCGCTCGCGATGGGCTGCGACATGGTCGCGCTGTCCTTCGTCCGCGACGCCAAGGACGTCCTCGACGTGCACCAGGTGATGGACGAGGTCGGCCGTCGCGTCCCGGTGATCGCCAAGGTCGAGAAGCCGCAGGCCGTCGAGAACATGCACGAGGTCGTCATGGCCTTCGACGGTGTGATGGTGGCCCGTGGCGACCTGGCGGTGGAGTACCCGCTGGAGCGCGTCCCGATGGTGCAGAAGCGCCTCATCGAGATGTGCCGCCGCAACGCCAAGCCGGTGATCGTCGCGACCCAGATGATGGAGTCAATGATCACCAACTCGCGTCCGACCCGCGCCGAGGCGTCCGACGTCGCCAACGCGATCCTGGACGGCGCGGACGCGGTCATGCTCTCCGCCGAGTCGAGCGTGGGCGCCTACCCGATCGAGACCGTCAAGACGATGTCCCGCATCGTCGAGGCGGCCGAGCAGGAGCTCCTCTCCAAGGGCCTCCAGCCGCTCGTCCCGGGCAAGAAGCCGCGCACCCAGGGCGGTTCGGTGGCCCGCGCCGCCGCCGAGATCGCCGACTTCCTGGGCGGCAAGGCCCTCGTCGCCTTCACCAAGTCCGGCGACACCGCCCGCCGCCTGTCCCGCTACCGCGCGGCCCAGCCGATCCTGGCCTTCACCACGGACGCCGCCACCCGCAACCAGCTCGCCCTGAGCTGGGGCGTCGAGACGTACGTCGTCCCGCACGTCGACAACACCGACGCCATGGTCGACCTCGTCGACGCCGAGCTCCTCAAGCTCAAGCGCTACAACGAGGGCGACACCATGATCATCACCGCCGGCTCCCCGCCCGGCGTCCCGGGCACGACCAACATGGTCCGCGTCCACCACCTGGGCCGCGAGAACTGACCCGCGCCTGAACGGCTGTGGCCGCCGCCCCTCGGGGCCGGCGGCCACAGCCGTTTCCGGCTCCGCTAGGGGTACACCCCGTCCGTGACGTAGACGCGCATGTTGGGGATGGTGAGGTTGCCGCCGAACTGGCCCGCCTGGCGGATCTTCACGTCGGTGAAGAAGATCGGGATGGGGAGCTTGAGGCCCGGTATGAGCGGGGGCGGGTGTTCGGCGGTGTAGTCGGCGGCGAAGAGGGGGAGGGTGCTGCCGAGGAGCTTGCCCTTCAGCTGCTCGGTGTACATCGTCACGCGGCCGCCGTCGACCGTCGAGGTCTTGCCCGGGCCGGACTGGTGGTAGATCCTCTTCCGGTCGTTGACCAGGGCGTGCAGGTCGTCTATCGCCAGCTTGTCCGCGGAGAACTTGAGGACGGACTTCTTCTGTCCGCCCGCCGTGACGACCTCCTTGACCCCCTCGTAGGTCAGACCGGTCAGCGTGAGCCGGTTCGCCTCCAGGAACCAGGGGTTGTCGGCGAAGGCGGCCTGCCCCTTGTCCGACTGCCGGTTGGGGAGCGGGCAGGGTGGCGGCGTCTTCGTGTCCGTCGCGCCGGGGGACGGGGTGCCCGACGGGCCCGACGGGGTCGAGCCCGGGGTCGGGGTCTTGTCGTCGTCCGGCTCGGTGGAGGGCTTCGTGGTGGCGGAGGGGGCGGTGGGCGGCGCACCGGTGGGGCCCGTCTCCTTCTTCCTCCTCGTCTCCTCTGCCTTCTTTCCGGCGCGGTCCGGGCTCTTCCCGGGGCGAGGCGTTGCCGAAGGCGCCGGGGTGTCCGTGGTGCCCGTACGGTCCGGCGACGGGGTGGTCGTCGGGGTCGGGGACTTGGTCGCCTCCGGGTCGGGCAGCCGCGGTAGATCCGGCAGGGGCGGCAGCGGCGGGATCGGCGGCACGGGCAGCTTGCCCTTGTCCGGTACGGCCGGCGGGTCCGGCGTCGGGTCGGCGGTGGGCTTGGGAGCGGGCTTCCCGGTCTCGGCCGGGGTGTCGTCCTTCCCCTCGTCAGGGGTCGGCTTTCCGCCGGTGTCCGGCTCGTTCGTCGCCCCGCCCTTGTCGTCGTCCTTGCCCTTGCCCTTGTCCTTGTCCTTCTCCTTGCTCTTGCCCTTTTCCTTCGCGGCGTCTTCGTCCGGGCTCGGCGTGGCCGTGGGCGAATCCGCCGTGGGCGTGCCGGGCGTAGGCGTGTCCGGCGTGGGCGTCCCATCCGGCTTCGTCACGCAGAACGCATCGCCGAACGGACTGGGCGCACCCGGCTTGGCCGTGGCCAGCTGGGGCGTGAAGCCCATGCCCATGAGCACCGCGGTCGGCATGGCCGCCAGTGCGACCGCCTTCCCCGCGGGCATGTGCAGGCGCGCCAGCAGAGGCTTTCTGGGCGCGGCGTGGCGCGGGCCCGCTCTCGGGCAGTCGCGGTCGCGCGCTTCGTCGTCAGTCGCCACGGTGGCTCCTGTTCATTCCTTCACCAGCGACGGGCCGGACGGGATCGGGAGGTCCGGCGGCTCCTCCTCCGAGGCCTCCACGGCCTCCGGCAGCGGCCGGGCCGGCGCCCAGGCGACGGCGAGCGCGCCGCCCAGCATCGCCGGGACGATCCCGAGCAGGAACGCGCCGAAGTTGGAGACGACGAGCGAGACGATCCCGAGCAGGATGGCCGCGACGCCCGAGAAGACGCGGGAGTGCTTCTGGAACCACATCGTCAGACCGAGGACGACGAGCAGGATCCCGATGATCAGTGAGCCCGCGCCCGCCGTGGTGGACAGCCGGATGCTCAGCTCGCCGAACTTCAGGGCCTGGTACGGGATGTACATGATCGGCACACCGGCGAGCATGGTCCACAGACCGGCCCAGAATGGGCGTTCACCCCGCCAGGTCCGGAACCTGCGGCGCGGGCCGCCCTTGTCGGCCGGCTGTGGTGGCGTCGTGTCGGCGCTCATGGTGGACAGCTCCTCGAACTGGCGATTGGTGCTTGGGTGAGCCCCCGGTGGGCTCCCGTCCCGCGCTCCCCGCGATCACGAGTGCGCGCGGCACGGGCACGGGAACCCGTGCGGTCCCCGCCCCCGGCCGTTCCCGTGTGCTACTCGCCGGGCTTGCACACCTGCTCGTCCATGCTGATGTTCATCCTGAGGTCAGGCAGGGTGAAGGAAGCGGACGATGTGGCCCATGCCTTCTGGTCCACGTTGTCGAACTCGACGGTCTCGGCCTGTTGGGCGAAGGAGTTCGGAACCGACTTCTTCACGTCGCCGGGGTTCTTCCCTGGTCCCTGGGTCATGTGGTCCGACGACACACCGATGTCGATCTTGTTGAACTGAGCGTTCCCGACCTTCATCTCGTTGGCGTCGAGGTACAGCTGCTTCGCGTGGACCTTTTTGCCCCCGCCGCCCGCCTTCAGCTTGAGGCCCACCGTCCCGAACGGCGTGGGGACGTTGACCGCCTGACAGAGCTTGGTGATGTCGGCGTCGTTCATGCCGACGACCGCGACCGGCTTGTGGTCCTTGGCCTTCGGGTCCGTGTCCTCCATGGCGCCGTACTGGCCGAAGCCCTCGCCGTGGATGTGCTTGGCCGTGATCTGGAACTGCTGACCGGAAACCTGGAACGACGCCGCCAGCGCACCCTGCGCGATCGCCATCGTGACCGCCGCCGCCGCGCCCACACTCGGGACCATGACGACCGCGAACCGCTTCCATCTGGTCCCACCGCGTGCCTGGGACTTCATGACTTGCCTCCTTCTCGGACGTACACCCCCGGCACGGGCCGACGACCCTGGCCCGGGGTGGGAGACGTGCTACGTCCTCGGGAAGCGGAGCGCCGTCGCCTGCGGTGGCACCCAACGCCAAGCCGCGACCGAAACACCGGCGATCACCCCCGAGCGACAACCACGTGGCCACGCGTGCGCGCAACCTCCGGGACAGGCCCCGTCGTTGGCGGCGGGGACCCCCCTGTCCCACGGCCGGCGGCGCAGCCGCCGGTCGTCCCGGTGGGGACCCGGCTCCCGTGCGCCGGCCGGATGCCGGACCGCGGTGCCGGACCGGGTTGCGCCGATCGTGGTCGATTCCGGGGCGAGGCACAAGAGGTTCATTACTTGCGAGTAACGCGCGGATAACCTCTGGGAGTCCGACCCACGACGGGCGGGTACGGGGAGTGAGCGGCGTTCCGCCGAGAAGATGGCGGCATAACGGGAAAAACCCGGGCGGAAGCCCGGGTTCCCCTTACCGCAAGTAACTACGGTCGCATTTATAAAGATTTGATATACCGCGACCGGTGTTTCGTTTGTGACAAGCGTGTGCCGACGAACCGTTCAGAACAGCGCCCGCGACAGCGCCGTACGCGCCGCCGTCACCCGCGGATCGTCCGGGCCGATGACCTCGAACAGCTCCAGCAGCCGGACGCGCGCCGCGTCGCGGTCCTCGCCGGCCGTCCGCCGGATGACGTCGATCAGCCGGCCGAACGCGTCCTCGACGTGCCCGCCGACCAGGTCGAGGTCGGCCGCCGCGATCTGCGCCGGGACGTCACCCGGCGCGTCGGCCGCGGCCTTGCGCACTTGCTGGGCGTCCATGCCCTGGACCCGCCGCAGCAGCTCCGCCTGGGCCAGACCCAGCTTGGCCTCGACGTTGCCCGGGTCGTCGGACAGCACGTTCTTGTACGCCTGGACGGCACCGCCCAGGTCGCCCCGGTCGAGCGCGTCGTGGGCCGCGCCCAGCGCCGCGTCGTGCGGCCCGGCCGGACGCACCGGCGCCTGCGCCTCGTCCTCGGCACCCGGCGCCACCGGCGCGCCGACGATGCCGAACTGCTGCTCCGCGACCTGCACGAGCTGGTCGAGCACCTGGCGGATCTGCGCCTCGGGCGCCGCGCCCTGGAACAGCGGCAGCGCCTGGCCGGCCACGACCGCGAAGACCGCCGGGATGGACTGGACGCCGAACTGCTGGAACAGCCGCTGGTTGGCCTCGACGTCCACCTTGGCCAGCACGAACCGGCCCGCGTACTCGCCGGCCAGCCGCTCCAGCACCGGGCCGAGCTGCTTGCAGGGCTCGCACCAGTCGGCCCAGAAGTCGATGACGACCGGCACCTCGGCCGACCGCTGGAGCACCTCGTGCTCGAACGACGCCTCGTCGACGTCGAGGACCAGGCGCCCCGCGCCCGCGGGCACACCGCCCTGGCGGGCCGCCTCGGCCCGCACCTGCTCCGCCTTCTGCTTGGCTTCCCCGGCCGCCTTCACCGCGGCGAGGTCGACCACTCCACTCATGGACATGTTCCGTGGCTGCATGGGCCCATCCTCCCCCTTCCGCGCGGCGATCGGAAAAGTACGCAGCGGTACACAGCGAATTCGACGCCGGGTCCCCACCTGGCGTCCGTGGTTGTCGCTCACTCTTTCGCTACGACTCGTAGCGTAACTGGAACCCCCGCACCGCGGCAGGGCGCCTCCCGTGATCTGGCTCATACCGACGCGGCTACTCGGCGGTAAGGTCGCCGCATGACGTCCGCCCCGCAGCCCCCCGCACACCGCGCGAGCGGTCGCACGGGCCGCCCCCGCAGCGCCGAGGCCGACCGCGCGATCCTCGACGCGACCCGCGCCGCGCTGGTCGAACTCGGGTGGGGCAAGCTGACAATGGGCGACGTCGCCGCCCGCGCCGGGGTCGCCAAGACCACCCTCTACCGACGCTGGGCCGGCAAGAACGCCCTCGTCGTCGACGCCGTCGCCGACCTCTTCGACGAGCACCTCGACCTCCCCGACCTCGGCAGCCTCCAGGCCGACATCGAGGGCGTCGTCCTCCGCTTCGCCGCCCTCCTCGACCGGCCCGAGACCAAGACGGCCCTGATGGCCGTCGTCGCCGAGTCCACCCGCGACGAGGCCCTCCGCGAACGCATCCGCTCCGCGATCGTCGAACGCCAGAAGGGCCTGGTGCTGCTGGGGCGCGAGCGCGCCCAGGCGCGCGGCGAGCTCCCCCGCGAGGACGAACCCGCCGTCGCGGCGCGTACCGCGGACCTGATCTTCGACGTGATCGCGGGCGCGGTCGTCCACCGGACGCTCGTCAGCGCGGAGCCCGTGGACGGGGAGTGGGCGCGGGGGTTCACCGCCCTCCTCATCGGGGGGCTCGCCTCGGCGGGCGCGGCACCGCCGGTGTAGGGCACACCCCGAAGTCAGCCGCCGAGGGTGTCCAAGTGCCGTCCCAGCACCCGGCGGAGCAGCTCGGGCGGGTAGCGGTCCGGCAGCAGCGTCGCCTGGAGGGTGAGACCGTCGAGGAGGGCAGCCAGCCGCGTGGCCTCCAGTTCGACGTCCAGGGCGTCCGGCAGCCCGCCGGCGCGCCGGGCCTCGTCCAGCACCCGCGCCATCAGGGCGTGCAGGCCGGCCTGCAGTTCGGCGGCGCAGGGCCGCAGTCGGGGGCGGGTGTGCGCGGCGGCGCTGAAGGCGAGCCAGAGCGCGCACTCCTGACGGCGGGCCTCGTCCAGGGGGAGGAACTCGGCCAGGAGTTCCTCCGTCCCGGCCCGGCGGTCGATGCCGCCGCCAGGGGCCAGGAGCCGCTCGGCGTGGGCGCGGATGCGGTCGCCGATGCGCCGGCTCAGCTCCCGCATCGCGAAGGTCACCAACTCGTCGTGGTCGGCGAAGTAGTGGCGGACCGAGCCGACGGCGAGTCCGGCCTCCTCGGCGACGTTGCGCAATGACGCGTTTTCCAGTCCGTGCCGGGCGGTGACGGACAGGACGGCCTGCGCCACCGCCCTCCGACGGGCCACGGGGTCGACGATCTTCGGCACCTTGGCTTTATAGCACGGTCGAGCTAGCATTTTTTTTAGCGCACTCATGCCACAAAGATGGGCGGTACCCACGTGAACCCCTGGCTGCTCGCCGCGATCATCGCGGCGGTGGTGATCGCGGTCGTGATCAAACGGATCATCGGCGAACCGGTCAGCGTGAAGGACCTCTTCGCCGCCCCGGTGATCCTGATCGTGATCGGCAGCGTGTCCCTCGCCAAGAAGTCGGACCTCACCGGCACCGACCTCACCTGGGTCATCACGGGCACCGTCCTCGGCGTGGCGCTCGGTGCCCTCCGGGGCGCCACCATCCGGCTGACTGACAAGGGAGGGTTCCTGTGGCAGCGGTACGACGGCCGCACCTTCCTGACCCTGATCGGCACCCTGGCGGTCGCGGCCGGCTTCAACGTCCTGGCGGTGGCGATGGGCCTGCACGAGGAAGCCCGGCCGCTCCAGCTGTCCATCGGCGCGAGCTTCCTCGGCGAGTCCCTGGTGGTCGGTTGGCGGGGGCTGGCCTCGGGGATCCCCTTCGCCCCCGCCCGTACGCGCTGAGCCCGTACTTCAGGGGCCCGTACTCCAAGAGGCCGTACTTCAGGAGGCCGTACTTCAGGAGACGAGCAGCCCCTCTTCAGGCAGCCCCTCCAGACACTCCTTGACCGCCGCCACCAGTCGCCCCGCCCGCTCGTCGCCCTCGCCGATCATGCGGTTGGCGACGTAGCCGAAGCCGACGCCGAACTCGTCGTCCGCGAAGCCGAGGTGGCCGCCGGCGCCGTCGTGGCCGAAGCTGCGCGGGCCGAGCATGGGGACGACGGGCGGCGAGTCGAGGTGGAAGCCGACGCCCCAGCGGACGCCCAGGTCCGGGAAGCCGGACCAGGAGGCGCCGGAGGTCTGCGGGCGCAGGGCGGCGTCCACCGTCTCCTCGGTGAGCAGCCGGGGTTCGCCGTCGATCCCGGTGACCGCCGCCGCGTACGTCCCGGCGAGGCCGCGGGCGGTGGAGACGGCGCCGGTGCCGGCGATCTCGGCGGTCAGGAAGTCCTTGGAGTTCCAGCCGCGCGGGTGGTCGAGGCCCGGGAAGACGAAGGCGCCGTTCATGGTGAGGATGCGGGTGAAGAGGTGGTCCGGGTCGGGGAGGGCCGGTGGCTCGCCGTCGTACGCGAGCCGGGCGAGGCCCTCGTACTCGTCCTCGGGGAGGCCGATCCAGGTGCGCAGGCCCAGGCCGTCGGCGACGGCGGAGCGGAAGTACGCGCCGGGGGTGAGCCCGGTGATCCGCCGGACCAGCTCGCCGGCCAGCCAGCCGATGGTGTGGCCGTGGTACTCGTGCGCCGCGCCCGGCTCCCAGAGCGGCTTCTGTTCCTCCAGGGCGCGGACGACCGGGGTCCAGGCGGTGATCTCCGCGAAGGACGGGCTCGCGTCGAGGACGGGGAGGCCGGCCCGGTGGGCGAGGATCATGCGGGCGGTGATGCCCTCCTTGCCGTTCCGGGCGAACTCGGGCCAGTAGCGCGCCACCGGGGCGTCGAGGTCCAGCAGGCCCCGCTGGACGAGGAGGTGGACGCAGAGGGCGAGGACGCCCTTGCCGGCGGACATCACCGGAACGGCGGTCTCCGCCACCCAGGGGCGGCCGGTGCGCTCGTCCGCGGTGCCGCCCCAGAGGTCCACGACCTTGCGGCCGCCGTGGAAGACCGTGACGGCCGCGCCGAGTTCGGTGGTCTCCGCGAAGTTCCGCGCGAAGACGTCCGCGACGGCCTCGAAGCCCGCGTCCACGTGTCCGTCGTACTGCATTTCCCGTTCCCCCGAGTCGTGCTTCGGCGCAGGTCAGAGCACCTGCGCCACGATCGATGCCCGGTCACCCTAGCGGGCGGTGACCGGGCGTTCGAACGTATTTACCGGGGGTGGGTTCAGAAGCCCGCCGGCTCCGTGTACGTCCCCCATTCGTCCCGCAGCGCGTCGCAGATCTCGCCGAGCGTGGCCTCGGCGCGGACCGCGTCCAGCATGGGCCCGATCATGTTGGAGCCGTCGCGGGCCGCGGTCAGCATGGCGTTCAGGGCGGCGGTGACGGCGGCGTCGTCGCGGGCCGCCTTGCGGTCGGCCAGGACGCGGACCTGCTCGCGCTCGACCTCGTGGCTGACGCGCAGGATCTCCAGGTCACCGGTGACCGAGCCCTCGTGGCAGTTGACGCCGACGACCCGCTTGTCGCCCTTCTCCAGCGACTGCTGGTAGCGGAAGGCGCTCTCGGCGATCTCGCCGGTGAACCAGCCGTCCTCGATGCCGCGCAGGATGCCGGAGGTGATCGGGCCGATGGGGTGCTTCCCGTCGGGGTGGGCGCGCAGCCCGCGCTCCTTGATCCGGTCGAAGATCTTCTCGGCGTCCGCCTCGATGCGGTCGGTGAGCTGCTCGACGAACCACGAACCGCCCAGCGGGTCCGCGACGTTGGCCACGCCCGTCTCCTCCATCAGCACCTGCTGCGTGCGCAGGGCGATCTCGGCGGCCTGCTCGCTGGGCAGCGCCAGGGTCTCGTCCAGGGCGTTGGTGTGGAGGGAGTTGGTGCCGCCGAGGACGGCGGCGAGGGCCTCCACCGCCGTGCGGACGACGTTGTTGTACGGCTGCTGGGCGGTGAGCGAGACGCCGGCGGTCTGGGTGTGGAAGCGCAGCCACTGCGCCTTGTCCGTCTTGGCGCCGTAGACCTCCTTCATCCACCGGGCCCAGATCCGGCGCGCCGCACGGAACTTGGCGATCTCCTCGAAGAAGTCGAGGTGCGCGTCGAAGAAGAAGGACAGGCCGGGCGCGAAGGTGTCCACGTCCAGGCCGCGGCTCAGCCCCAGCTCCACGTAGCCGAAGCCGTCGGCCAGGGTGTACGCGAGCTCCTGGGCGGCCGTGGCCCCCGCCTCGCGGATGTGGTAGCCGGAGACGGAGAGCGGCTTGTAGGCGGGGATGGCGCGGGTGCAGTGCTCCATCAGGTCGCCGATCAGGCGCAGGTGCGGCTCGGGGCCGAACAGCCACTCCTTCTGGGCGATGTACTCCTTGAAGATGTCGGTCTGGAGCGTGCCGTTGAGGACGGCCGGGTCCACGCCCTGGCGCTCGGCGGCGACGAGGTACATGCAGAAGACCGGCACGGCCGGGCCGCTGATCGTCATGGAGGTGGTGACGTCGCCGAGCGGGATGTCCTTGAAGAGGACCTCCATGTCGGCGGCCGAGTCGATGGCGACGCCGCAGTGGCCGACCTCGCCGAGCGAGCGCGGGTCGTCGGAGTCGCGGCCCATCAGGGTCGGCATGTCGAAGGCGACCGAGAGACCGCCGCCGCCCGCGGCCAGGATCATCTTGTAGCGCTCGTTGGTCTGCTCGGCGTTGCCGAAGCCGGCGAACTGGCGGATGGTCCAGGTGCGGCCCCGGTAGCCGGTGGCGTGCAGACCGCGGGTGAAGGGGTACTCACCGGGCCAGCCGATGCGCTCGAAGCCCTCGTAGGCGTCGCCGGGGCGGGGGCCGTAGACCGGGTCCACCGGGTCGCCGGACAGGGTGGTGAAGTCGGCGTCCCGCTTGCGCGCCGCGTCGTAACGGGCCTGCCAGCGACCGCGTCCCGCTTCGATCGATGCTGCGTCCATGGTGGTGCCGTCCGCCTCTCCGCGCTCCCGCGCGCCCCGCGCGGGCCTCGACCGCCGGGCGGCCCCCGTCGTCGCGGCCCGTCCCGGGGACGTCGAATTTACTAGGACGTCCTAGTAAATCGTCGCGCAAGAAGGCCCCGGACACAAGGGGCGTCCGGGGCCGTCCGTTCGGAAGGTGCCGCTCCGCCGCCGGGCGGGGGCCGGGCAGGAGCCCGCGCGGCGGTCAGGGGGCGGTCAGGCGTCGGTCAGACCGCGGTCACGCGGCGGGGGACGGCGCGGGCGCCGCCTCGGCGAACAGGGGCTCCAGCTCGCGGGTGACCTTGCGCTCGACGAAGAAGGCGGCCGTCGGGATGGTGCCCGCCAGCAGGATCCAGGCCAGCCGGCCGAAGGGCCACTTGGCCTTGGAGCCCATGTCGAAGGCGAAGACCAGGTAGAGGACGTAGAGCCAGCCGTGGGCGATGGCGACGACCCGGAGGGGGCCGGCCACACCGTCCATGTCCAGTCCGTACTTGGCGATCACGCCGATCGTCAGCAGGACCAGCAGCACGCCGGTGATGTAGGCCAGGGCACGGTAGCGGGTCAGGACGGAGCGCTTCATGGGGGAGAGCGTAACGGCACCATCCGGGGCGATCTTCGCCGCCCCTGGGCTGTCCGAAAGGGCCCTGGTGGGAGGGGGCGAGGCGTGTCGCGCGGGCCCGTCGAAGGGCGTCGGGGCGGCCCTGTCCGGCCGCGGACCCGCCAGCCGCCACGGACTCGTCAGCCGGCCGCGGCCTCGTCCTCCGTGAAGTCCGACGCCGCGACCCGCAGCGGCCGCAGGATCCGGAAGATCTCCGCACACTCCTCCGCGCCGTACACGCCCAGCCCGAAGTCCATCGCCATCAGGTCCTGGGTCGCCGACTCGACGACCTCGCGCCCCTTGTCGGTGATCGACGCGAGCGTGCCGCGGCCGTCCCGCGGGTTGGGGCGCTTGTCCACGAAACCGGCCGTCACCAGGCGGTCCACCGTGTTGGTCACGGACGTGGGGTGCACCATCAAGCGCTCACCGATCTTGGACATCGGGAGCTCGCCGGCCTTGGAGAAGGTGAGCAGCACCAGCGCCTCGTAGCGCGCGAACGTCAGCCCGTACGGCTTGACGACGGCGTCGACCTGGCCGAGCAGGATCTGGTGGGCCCGCATGATCGAGGTGATCGCGGCCATGGAGGGCACCGCACCCCAGCGCCGCTCCCACAGTTCGTCGGCGCGGGCGATGGGGTCGAAGGGCAGGCTGAGCGGCTTGGACACGGCACGAGCCTATCGCCCGGTCATATCGCGGGCGGCCTCGTCCCGCACTTCGGACACGGCATGGCATGGCATGGCATGGCATGGCATGGCATGGCATGGCATGGCATGACGCGGCACAGCACAGCACAGCACGACGCGGCACAGCACGGCACGGCGCCGTACGGCGATACGGCGCCGCACCGTGCCCGCGCGTCAGGACGCCAGGTGGCGTTCCACCGTCTCGACCTTCTTGGTCAGGCCGTCGGTGACGCCCTGGCGGATGTCGGCCTTGAGGACGAGCGAGACCCGGCCGCAGCGGGCCTCGACGGCCTGGACGGCGCGCTTGACGACGTCCATGACCTCGTCCCACTCCCCCTCCAGGGAGGTGAACATGGCGTCGGTGCGGTTCGGCAGGCCGGATTCCCGGACGACGCGCACCGCTTCCGCGACGTCCGCGCCGACGTCCTCACCGGCGCCGATCGGGGTGACGGAAAAGGCGACGATCACGCGCCGACCACGCCTTCCTTGCGGGCCCGGGCGGCCATGACGCTCGCCTCGGCCTCGCGGCGGAGCTTGCGGTCGGCGAAGAAGCCGCCGAGCGGGAGGACGGAGAGGACGAAGTAGAGGACGGCGGTCTTCGTCTCCCACTTGGCCCGTTTCCAGGCGTCGACCCAGAAGATCACATAGGTGAGGAACAGGAAGCCGTGCACCATGCCCATCGTCGGGACGGCGTTGAAGCTGGTGGTCCGCTTGAGGACCGCGCAGACGAGCAGCAGCAGGAACGACGTGGCCTCGGGCGCGGAGATCAGCCGGAGCCGGCGCAGAGCGGAGGCGGTCTTGAGGTCCACGGGTGAGCACCCTTTCCGTCGGGAGTGGCGGGACGGTCACGCACTGCAGCGATCTTGTGAGTGCGTTCACAAGTTCTGACCATTGTTGCAGTTACCGCCGACACCCCCGGCTCCGGGTGGTGTTCGACCCCATACCAGGGGTCTTATCAGGGACGACTCCGGGGCCTCTCCGGGACCGGGGGCCTGTCGGAGCGGCGCCGGCGCCCGCTAGCTTCGAGGGGTGGCACAGTTTCGGCTCCAAGGGAGCAAAGTCCTCGCCGTCGACATGGCGGGCGACGCGGTCAAGGCCAAGAACGGGGCCATGGTCGCGTACGAGGGCGACATGACATTCAAGAAGATGACCGGCGGCGGTGACGGCCTGCGCGGCATGGTCACGCGCCGGATCACGGGGGAACAGATGACGGTCATGGAGGTGAAGGGGCACGGCACCTGCTACTTCGCCGACCGGGCGAGCGAGATCAACTTGGTGAACCTCCAGGGCGAGACCCTGTACGTGGAGGCGTCCAACCTGCTCTGCACCGACTCGGCGCTGCGCACCGGCACGTCGTTCACCGGCCTGCGCGGGGCGTCCCAGGGCAACGGCCTGTTCACGACGACCGTGGAGGGCACCGGCCAGGCGGCGATCCTCTCCGACGGCACGGCGATCGTGCTGCGGGTGACGCCGCAGACGCCGCTGTCGGTCGACCCGGGGGCGTACATCGCGCACACCGGCGGGCTCCGGCAGCACTTCCAGTCCGGCGTCAACTTCCGGACGTTCCTGGGCGAGGGATCCGGCGAGGCGTTCCAGATCCGCTTCGAGGGCGACGGGCTGGTGTACGTGCAGCCGAGCGAGCGCACCACGATCGGGGGTGACGTCTGATGCCGTTCCGTTCACTGAACTCGCGGATGGTCGAGGCCCAGGTGCTCCCGGGGCAGCGGCTGTTCAGCCAGCGCGGGGCGATGCTCGCCTACAAGGGCGAGGTCTCCTTCACGCCCAGCATCACGGGCGGCCAGGGCGGCGTCATGGGGATGATCGGCCGCCGGATCGCCAACGAGGCCACGCCGCTGATGACGGTGGAGGGCAGCGGCACGGTGATGTTCGGACACGGTGGGCACCACGTCCATGTGATCGAACTGAGCGGTGACACCCTCTACGTGGAGGCGGACCGGCTGCTGGCGTTCGACGGTTCGCTCCAGCAGGGCACGATGTTCATGGGGTCGCAGGGCGGCGTGATGGGCATGGTGCGCGGTCAGGTGACGGGCCAGGGTCTGTTCACCACGACCCTCAAGGGGCACGGCGCGGTGGCGGTGATGGCGCACGGCGGCTTCATCGAGCTGCCGATCCAGCCGCAGCGGCCCGTGCACGTCGACCCTCAGGCGTACGTCGCTCACCGCGGCGACGTGCGGAACAAGCTGTCGACGGCGATCGGCTGGCGGGAGATGATCGGCCGCGGTTCGGGCGAGGCGTTCCAGCTCGAACTGTCGGGCAGCGGCACGGTGTTCGTGCAGGCGTCGGAGGAGAAGCTTTGACCACTCCCTCGGCCGGGGCCGGACAGTACCGGCTCCGTGGGTCCCGGGGGATTCCTGGCTCAGGCAGCCGCCCGGGGCGGCGCCCCGGGCGGTCCTACGCCCTCAACACCAGCCGGGTGCAGACCAGCCCGGATCAGCATCACACGGGCGGAGTTCTTGTCCCTGGGGGATTCGGCTCCGCACGCTGTGCAGGTGTAAATACGTTCCGAAAGAGGAAGTGCGTGCTTGGTTCTCGCTCCGCACGCTGCGCAGTCCATGGTGGTGTGTGCGGGATGTACGAGCCGCACCTCGCGCCCATGCTTGTGCGCCATCCCGATCAAGGCTCGTTTCGTCGCGCCGATGGCGGCGTCGGCCGCCTTGCGAGCCATGGTCGTCTTGGCGAGAAATCCGGGCTTGAAGTCCTCCACCGCGATGATGTCGTGATCACGCACTACGGCCTTGGCCCATTTACGCGCTGTGTCCTGGCGTTGCCTCGCCACCTTCCGGTGTTGCTTTGCGGCCTGCCGACGGGCCTTTCGGTACCCCCGACTCTGCGTCTTCCCCTTGGGGCGCTCCCGGCGAGCCGTCATCCGCTGGTATCGAGCGAGCCGCAGAGCAGCCTCTTTGCCATGTTCGGCATGTGGAAGGTCGTGAGCATCCGAGGTAGTGGTCGCAGTCTCCTTCACGCCCCAGTCGACACCGATCACCGCACCGGTCAGAGGCAGAGGCTGTACGTCAACGGTAACGACGTCCTTCAGCGCCTTGGCGCGGGACTTCCCGAAGTCACGGACGACCTGCTGCTGAGGAACACTGGCTCCCTCGGCCAACCACGGGATCCCGGCGCGAGCTTGCGTCAGCATTCTGTCAAGCAATGCCGGACCGCACTTCTCACCTTCACGATGAGCCCGCTTCGACCTGGCAACGCACTCATTCCAGACCCAGCGGCACCGGTCCCACTCGCCGGACAGCGACCGTTCGGCACTGGACGACACGCGAAGCCGGTACGTGTACCGGGCATGCCTCCCACCGTCGACGACCTGCGGCGACCTCATGACACCATTATGACACTACGATGCATTCCATGGACCAGGAAGTACGCATCACCCTCAGACTCCCCGCCGACCTGCACTCATGGCTGGCCGCCGAGGCCAGGTCGGCCCGCAGGTCGCTCAACTCGGAAATCCTCCACCGCCTGGAGACCGGACGCGATACCGATGCGGCACATGACGAAAGACCCTGACGGAGGGTCACCCCGCTTTGCTCCCCGGCCCGGGAGCCGACAAACTCCAGGAGGCCCACGATGAACGGCCCGGTCATCCATGACGCGCACTCGCTGCCGGTCAACGACAACGTCAACCCGTACGCCTTCAGCGTGGACCTCGACGGCCAGTGGTTCCTGCAGAAGGGGAAGATGATCGCCTACTTCGGGCAGATCAGCTTCCACGGCATCGGCCACGGGCCGCTGGACCGGCTGATCCGGAGCAGCTTCCACTCGCCGCTGCACGCCGCGGACTGGGTGGTGGCGGAGGGCCGGGGCCGGATGGTGCTCGCGGACCGGGCGTTCGACGTGAACTCGTACGACCTGGAGGAGGGCAACCTGACCGTGCGGTCGGGGAACCTGCTGGCGTACCAGCCGACGCTGGCCCTCAAGCAGTCGATCATCCCGGGGTTCGTGACGCTCATCGGGACGGGGAAGTTCGTCGCCGCGTCCAACGGTCCGGTGGTCTTCGTGGAGCCGCCGATCCGGGTCGATCCGCAGGCGCTGGTCGGCTGGGCGGACTGCCCCTCGCCGTGCCACCACTACGACCACGGGTACATGCGCGGCGTGCTGGGCGGGGTGCGGATGCTCACCGGCTTCGGCGGGACGTCGGGCGAGGAGCACCAGTTCGAGTTCGTCGGCGCCGGCACGGTGCTGCTGCAGTCCACCGAGCAGTTGATGGCCGAACAGCCCACCGGGGCACCGCCGGACGAGGCGGGCGTGCCCTCGGGCGGGACGCCCTCGACGCACGGGAACCAGCCATCCGCCCCCCGGCTCCCCGGCCAGTTGGGAGACCTCCAGCGCCGCTTCGGGCTGTGAGCGGTACCCTGCGGAGTGTGACATCGAACGCTTGACCTCCCGTTCCGGCCACGCCCTCCCAATTGGTTCGCTTTTCAACTTTCTTAGGTAGAATCTCACCATGGACACCGAGAACGGCACACGTTGGCTCAACGATGAGGAACAGCGCACCTGGCGTGCCCACCTGGACGTCAGCCGGCTGTTGATGCATCAGCTCGAACGGGACCTCCAGCCGTTCGGCCTGACCAACAACGACTACGAGATCCTGGTCAACCTCTCCGAGTCGAAGGACCACCGGATGCGGATGAGCGATCTCGCCGCCGCGACCCTGCAGTCGAAGAGCCGCCTCTCGCACCAGATCACGCGGATGGAGAACGCGGGTCTCGTCCGCCGGGAGAACTGCGAGTCCGACCGGCGGGGGCTGTTCGCCGTCCTCACCGGCCAGGGCTGGGAGACCATGCGGAAGGTCGCGCCGCACCATGTGGCGTCCGTCCGGCAGCACTTCATCGACCTGCTGTCGCCCGACGAGCTCAAGGCGCTGCACGGCTCGCTGACCCCGGTGGCCGAGCACCTGCGGGCCGCGCGGGGCAAGGGCTGACCCTCGGGGCTCTCAGGGCCGCCGCGGCCCCTCAGGAGCCGCGGCCCGGCCGTCCGTACCCGTCGCGGTCACGGACGGCCGGGCCGGCCGGGGAGACGGCGGTTCAGGCCCCCGCCGTCAGCCCCGCCACCAGCTCGTCCGCCGCCGCGTACGGGTCCAGCGACCCGTCCAGCACCCGCGCCGCCAGCGCGCCCACGTCCCGGCCGCCGCGCAGGTCGCCGATGCGCGAGCGCAGCGCGGTGACCGCGATGCGCTCGATCTCGTGCGCCACCCGGGCCGCACGCCGCTCCGCGAGGACGCCGTTCTCCTCCATCCAGGCCCGGTGCTTCTCCAGCGCCTCGACCACCTCGTCGGTGCCCTCGCCGCGGGCCGCCACGGTCTTCACGATCGGCGGCCGCCAGTCGCCGGGCTTGCGCGCCTCGCCCAGCCCGAGCATGTGGTTGAGCTCCCGGGCCGTCGCGTCCGCGCCGTCCCGGTCCGCCTTGTTGACCACGTAGACGTCGCCGATCTCCAGGATCCCGGCCTTGGCCGCCTGGATCCCGTCGCCCATGCCCGGGGCCAGCAGCACCACCGTCGTGTCGGCCTCGGAGGCGATGTCCACCTCGGACTGGCCCACGCCCACGGTCTCCACCAGCACCACGTCGCAGCCGGCCGCGTCCAGGACGCGGATCGCCTGCGGCGCGGCCCAGGAGAGGCCGCCCAGGTGCCCCCGGGTGGCCATCGAGCGGATGTACACCCCCGGGTCGGAGGCGTGCTCCGACATCCGCACCCGGTCGCCCAGCAGGGCGCCCCCGGAGAACGGCGACGACGGGTCGACGGCCAGCACCCCGACCCGCTTGCCCCGCCGCCGGTAGGCGGAGACCAGGGCCGAGGTGGAGGTGGACTTGCCGACGCCCGGCGAGCCGGTGAGCCCGACCACGTAGGCCCCGCCGGCGAGCGGCACCAGCGCCGCCATCACCTCGCGCAGCTGCGGGGACGCCCCCTCCACCAGCGAGATCAGCCGGGCGACGGCGCGCGGACCGCCGGCCCGGGCCTGCTCGACCAGCGCGGTCACGTCCGCCATCGCCGCTCCTTCCGTCGCGTGCCGGTGGGTCCGGCCGTCACTTGCCCGGCACGCGGATGATCAGGGCGTCGCCCTGGCCGCCGCCGCCGCACAGCGCCGCCGCGCCCGTCCCGCCGCCCCGCCGGCGCAGCTCCAGGGCGAGGTGGAGGACCGTCCGGGCGCCCGACATGCCGATGGGGTGGCCCAGTGCGATGGCGCCGCCGTTGACGTTCACCTTTTCCGGCGATACCCCCAGATCCTTGATTGACTGCACAAGAACCGCCGCGAAAGCCTCATTGATCTCGATCAGGTCCAGATCGTCGACCGTCAGCCCCTCCTTGGAGAGGGCGTGCAGGATCGCGTTGGACGGCTGGGAGTGCAGCGAGTTGTCCGGGCCGGCCACGTTGCCGTGGGCGCCGATCTCGGCGATCCACTCCAGGCCCAGTTCCTCGGCCTTGGCCTTGCTCATCACGACCACGGCCGCGGCGCCGTCGGAGATCTGCGAGGAGGTGCCGGCGGTGATGGTGCCGTCCTTGCTGAACGAGGGCTTCAGCTTGCCCAGCACCTCGACGGTGGTGTCCCCGCGGACGCCCTCGTCCTTGCTGAAGACCACCGGCTCGCCCTTGCGCTGCGGCACCGCGACCGGGGTGATCTCGGCGTCGAACAGGCCGTTCTTCTGGGCGGCGGCGGCGCGCTGGTGGGAGCGGGCGCCGATCTCGTCCTGCGCGGCGCGGCCGATGCCCAGCCGGGTGTTGTGCTTCTCGGTCGACTCGCCCATGGCGATGGCCTCGAACGGGTCGGTGAGCCCGTCGTGTGCCATGGAGTCGAGCATCTCGATCGCGCCGTACTTGTAGCCCTCGCGGGACTTGGGCAGCAGGTGCGGGGCGTTGGTCATCGACTCCTGGCCGCCCGCGACGACGATCTCGAACTCGCCCGCGCGGATGAGCTGGTCGGCCAGCGCGATCGCGTCGAGGCCGGACAGGCACACCTTGTTGACGGTCAGTGCGGGGACGTTCATCGGGATGCCGCCGTGCACGGCCGCCTGGCGGGCGGGGATCTGCCCGGCGCCGGCCTGCAGCACCTGACCCATGATCACGTACTGCACCTGGTCACCGCCGATGCCGGCCCGGTCGAGTGCGGCCTTGATGGCGAAACCGCCCAGTTCGGCCGCGGAGAAGGAGCGCAGGGAGCCGAGGAGGCGGCCCATGGGCGTCCGGGCGCCCGCGACGATCACGGAGGTGGGGGCGGTCGAACCGTTCGTACCAGACATGGACGGTGCTCCTTCGGCGGAGGCGGTTAACGGTGGTTCTCGTCAATGTACTGAGCGGTACACCGGTCGGTCATCGGGCGGCGGGTGTGATCGCGCGCACGTTGCGTAACCGCTCCGCGCGGCGGTGCACTGGACCCATGCTGACGCGCATCGACCACATCGGGATCGCCTGCTCCGACCTCGACGCCACCGTCGAGTTCTACCGTGCCACGTACGGCTTCGAGGTGTTCCACACGGAGGTCAACGAGGAACAGGGCGTACGCGAGGCCATGCTGAAGATCAATGAGACGTCGGACGGCGGCGCCTCCTACCTCCAGCTCCTGGAGCCGATCCGGGAGGACTCCCCCGTCGGCAAGTGGCTGGCGAAGAACGGCGAGGGCGTGCACCACATCGCGTTCGGCACGGCCGACGTGGACGCCGACGCGGCGGCCGTGCGGGACAAGGGCGTCCGCGTCCTCTACGACGCCCCGCGCACGGGTTCCATGGGCTCCCGCATCACCTTCCTGCACCCCAAGGACTGCCACGGCGTGCTGACGGAACTGGTCACCTCGGCGCCCCGCCCGGACGAGGAGCACTGACCCACACCTGCCCCGGCCGGTAGAGTGCAGGTTCGGCCGGGGTACGGGTGGGGCCCGGCCCAGGCTGTGCCGATGATCTGACACCATTTCTTCGGAAGGGCGGGCTCCGGGTTCCACCACCACGCACGGGGCCGGCCACCGACGCGACCAGGGGACGGATGGACCGCGCAGTGCGGGGCTACGAGCGCCAGGACAGCCAGCGGGCTGAAACCGACCACCTCTCGCAATTCGAGGCCGAGATGGAGCGGCTGAAGAAGGAGCGGGAGAAGGCGGTCCAGCACGCCGACGACCTCGGCTACCAGGTCGAGGTGTTGCGCGCCAAGCTGCACGAGGCGCGGCGCACCCTCGCGCACCGTCCCGCCTATGACGCGGCCGGACTCGACTACCAGGCCGAACAGCTGCTGCGCAACGCGCAGATCCAGGCCGACCAGCTGCGCGCGGACGCCGAGCGCGAGCTGCGCGAGGCGCGCGCCCAGACGCAGCGGCTGCTCCAGGAGCACGCCGAGCGGCAGGCCCGCATGGAGGCCGAGCTGCACGCCGAGGCGGTCGCCCGCCGGCAGCGGCTGGACGAGGAGCTCAACGAGCGCCGGTCGACGGTCGAGTCGCACGTCAACGAGAACGTGGCCTGGGCCGAGCAGCTGCGCGCCCGTACCGACGCGCAGGCCCGCCGGCTCCTGGAGGAGTCCCGGGCCGAGGCCGAGCAGGCGCTGAGCACCGCGCGGGCCGAGGCCGCGCGCCTCACCGAGCAGGCGCGCGCCCGGCTGGGCGCCGCCGCCGAGGAGGCCCGCGCCGAAGCCGAAGCGATCCTGCGCCGGGCGCGCACGGACGCCGAGCGGCTGCTGACCGCCGCCTCCCAGCAGGCCCAGGAGGCCACCGACCACGCCGAGCGGCTGCGTACCGAGGCCGGCGGCGAGGCCGAGCAGGCCAGGACGGCCGCCGCCGAGCTGACCCGGACCGCCGAGGAGCGGATGCGGGAGGCCGAGACGGCGCTGCGCGAGGCACGGGCCGAGGCCGAGAAGGTCGTCGCCGAGGCCGCGCAGGCCGCGCAGGCGCGGCTGTCCGAGGCCGAGAGCGACAACGAGCAGCGCACCCGGGCCGCGCGCGCCGAGATCACCCGGCTGGTCGCCGAGGCCACCAAGGAGGCCGAGGCGCTGCGGGCCGAGGCCCAGCAGCTGCGCGACGACGCGGCGGCGGAGGCCGAGCGGCTGCTCGCCGAGACGGCGGACAAGGCGCGCAGCGCCGCCGCCGAGGACTCGGCCGCCCAGCTGGCCAAGGCCGCGCGGACGGCCGAGGAGATGCTGTCCAAGGCGTCCGAGGACGCCCGGGCCGCCACCAAGGCCGCGGCGGAGGAGGCCGAGCGCATCCGCAAGGAGGCGGAGGCCGAGGCCGAGCGGCTGCGGGCGCAGGCCGAGGAGTCGGCCGAGCAGCTCAAGGGCGCCGCGAAGGACGACACCAAGGAGTACCGCGCCAAGACCGTCGAGCTCCAGGAGGAGGCGCGGCGGCTGCGCGGCGAGGCCGAGCAGCTGCGCGCGGACGCCGTCGCCGAGGCCGAGAAGGTCCGCGCCGAGGCGCGCCGCGAGGCGCTCCAGCAGATCGAGGAGGCGGCGAAGACCGCCGAGGAGCTGCTGGCCAAGGCGAAGAGCGACGCGGCGGAGACGCGGTCCGCGGCGACGGCCGAGGGCGAGCGGGTGCGGGCCGAGGCGGCCGAGCGCGCCGCCGGGCTGCGCAAGCAGGCCGAGGAGGCGCTGGAGCGCGCCCGGGCCGAGGCCGAGGAGATGGCCGAGGAGGCCGAGGACCACGCCGAGCGCACCCGCACCGAGGCGGCCGAGGCGGCGGAGAAGCTGCGCGCGGAGGCCGAGAAGGCCGCCGAGGCGCTGCGCGAGGACGCCGCCGAGGAGCTGACCCGGCTGCGGACCGAGGCCGAGGAGCGGGTCGAGGCCGCCGAGACGGCGCTGCGCGAGGCCCGTACGGAGGCCGAGCGGCTGCGCAAGGAGGCCGCGGAGGAGACCGAGCGGCAGCGGACCGAGGCCGCGGAGCGGGCCCGGGCGGTGCGGGCGCAGGCCGAGGAGGACGCCGAGCGGCAGCGCGCGGAGGCCGCCGAGGAGGCCGCCGCGGCCCGTGCCGAGGGCGAGGAGACGGCGTCGCGGCTGCGCGCCGAGGCGGCCGAGGAGGCCGAGCGGCTGCGGTCGGAGGCCCAGGAGGCCGCCGACCGGATCCGGTCCGAGGCCAACGCGGCGGCGGAGCGGACGGCGGCGGAGGCCGCCGAGGAGCTGGCCGCCGCCCAGGAGGAGGCCGCCCGGCGTCGCCGCGAGGCGGAGGAGACGCTCGGCGACGCCCGGACCGAGGCGCAGGCGGAGCGCGAGGCGGCGCGCGAGCAGAGCGAGGAGCTGCTGGCCTCGGCGCGCAAGCGGGTCGCGGAGGCGCAGGAGGAGGCCCGGCGCCTGGTCGAGGAGGCCGAGCAGCGGGCGGCGGAGCTGGTGTCCGCCGCCGAGCAGACGGCCCAGCAGGTGCGGGAGTCCGTCGCGGGCCTGCACGAGCAGGCCGAGGAGGAGATCGCCGGGCTGCGGTCGGCCGCCGAGCACAGCGCCGAGCGGACGGTCACCGAGGCGCAGGAGGAGGCGGACCGGGTCCGCTCCGAGGCGTACGCGGAGCGCGAGAGCGCCCGCGAGGACGCGGTGCGGATCCGCGCCGAGGCCCAGTCGGCCTCGGAGGCGGCCCGCGAGCTGGCCGAGCGCACGGTCGAGGAGGCGATCGCCGAGGGCGAGCGCGTCGAGGCCGAGGCGGCGCGGGTGCTGGAGGAGGCCCGCGAGGCGGCCAACAAGCGCCGGTCGGACGCCGCCGAGCAGGCGGACGCGCTGATCGCGGAGGCCACGAGCGAAGCCGAGCGGCTGCGCGCGGACGCCGGCCGGGTGCTGGACGAGGCCGAGGAGGCCGCCGAGGCGGAGCGCGCCCAGGCGGCGGCCGACGCGGAGGCGCTGCGGGCCGAGGCCCGGCGCGTCATGGACGAGGCGCGGGACGCGGCCGACGCCCACCGGGTGGAGGCGGCGCAGCAGGCCGACGAGCTGGTCGCGAAGGCGACGGCCGAGGCCGAGCGGCTGGTCTCGGACGCGTCGGCGAAGGCGCAGCAGATGCGCACCGACGCGTCGGACGCGCTGGCGTCGGCCGAGCAGGACGCGGCGCGCGCCCGGGCCGAGGCCCGCGAGGACGCGAACAAGATGCGGGCGGACGGCCGTGCGGAGGCCGAACGCATCGTCAACGAGGCGGCGGAGCTGACCTCTTCGGCGCAGGACGACGCCGACCGCATCCTGGACGAGGCGCGCGCGGCGGCCGACAAGCGCCGCTCGGAGGCCGCGCGGCAGGCGGACGAGCTGGTCGCCGAGGCGACGAGCGAGGCCGAGCGGATGGCCGCCGAGGCGGCGCGCATGGCCGAGGAGGCCCGCGAGGCGGCGGAGGCGCACCGCGCGGAGACCGCGGCGGAGGCCGAGCGGACGCTGGCGGACGCCCAGGCCGAGGCCGAGCGGGTGCGGGCCGACGCGGCGGCGGCGCTGGAGCAGGCACGTCAGGAGGCCGCCGAGACGGCGGACGAGGCGCGCGAGGACGCGGCGCGGCGGCGTACCGAGGCCGCGCGGCAGGCCGACGAGCTGGTCGCCGAGGCGACGGCCGAGGCCGAGCGGATGGCCGCCGAGGCGCAGGCGGCCCTGGCCGCGGCCCAGGAGAACGCCAACAGCACGCGCGCGGACTCGGCGAAGCTGAAGGCCGACGCGGTGCTGGAGGCCGAGCGGCTGCGCGCGGAGGCGCGCGAGGAGGCCGACCGGACGGTCGACGAGGCGCGGGACGCGGCGGCCCGGCGGCGTACCGAGGCCGCCGAGCAGGCGGACGCGCTGATCGCCAAGGCCCGGGAGGAGGCGGTGAAGACCGCCGCCGCGGCCGAGGAGCAGGCGGACACCATGGTCGGCGTCGCCCGCCGGGAGGCGGAGCGGATCGTCGCGGAGGCCACCGGCGAGGGCAACGCGCTGGTGGAGCAGGCCCGTACGGACGCCGACACCCTGCTGGCCGAGGCCCGCGGGGACGCGACCGCCATAAGGGAGCGCACGGACGAGCTGCGGGCGCGCATCGAGGCCGAGGTCGAGGAGCTGCACGACCGGGCGCGGCGGGAGGCCGCGGAGGCCATGCAGTCGGCCGGCGAGCGCTGCGACAAGCTCGTCGCCGCCGCCACCGAGCAGTTGGCGGAGGCCGAGGCGAAGGCGAAGCAGCTGGTGTCCGACGCCGGCGGCGAGGCGAACAAGGTCCGGGTCGCCGCGGTGAAGAAGGCCGAGGGCCTGCTGAAGGAGGCGGAGCAGAAGAAGGCCGCCGCCGTGCGGGAGGCCGAGCGGCTGCACAGCGAGGCCGTACGCGAGGCGCAGCGCCTGCGCACCGAGGCGGAGCAGGAGGCTCAGCGCCTGGTCGAGGGCGGCCGGACGGAGTTGGAGGCGCTGGTTCGGCGCCGCAAGGACATCAACGCGGAGATTTCCCGTGTCCAGGACGTGTTGGAGGCGTTGGAATCATTTGAGTCCCCCGGGGCAAGCGGCTCCAAGGAGGGCGGGGTGAAGGCGACGGCGGGAGCCGGCGCTACTCGTTCGGGTGGCAAGCAGAGTCAGAAGTAAGCCACTCATTCGAGGGGAACAATTCCCCAATCCGCCAACCGAGTACGAGGATCTGCTCCATGCGACGCCGCTCACCGCCCTAGGATTCCCTTATCACCTCACCGGTCTCTTTCGACAGGAACCCCATGAGCGACACTTCCTCCCCCTTCGGCTTCGAGCTCGTGCGGCGTGGATACGACCGCGGCCAGGTGGACGACCGCATTACCAAGCTCGTCGCCGACCGTGACAGCGCACTGGCCCGGATCACCTCTCTGGAAAAGCGCATCGAGGAGCTGCACCTCGAGACGCAGAACGCTCAGGCCCAGATCAATGACGCGGAACCGTCGTACGCGGGGCTCGGGGCGCGGGTCGAGAAGATCCTCCGGCTGGCCGAGGAAGAGGCCAAGGACCTGCGCGAGGAGGCCCGTCGGGCGGCGGAGCAGCACCGTGAGCTGGCGGAGTCGGCGGCGCAGCAAGTGCGCAACGACGCCGAGGCGTTCGCCTCCGACCGCAAGGCGAAGGCGGAGGACGAGGGCGCCCGGATCGTCGAGAAGGCCAAGGGGGACGCGGCGACGCTGCGGGCCGAGGCGCAGAAGGACGCGCAGTCCAAGCGCGAGGAGGCGGACGCCCTCTTCGAGGAGACGCGTGCCAAGGCGGCCCAGGCGGCGGCCGATTTCGAGACCAACCTGGCCAAGCGCCGCGAGCAGTCCGAGCGGGACCTCGCCTCGCGGCAGGCGAAGGCGGAGAAGCGGCTCGCGGAGATCGAGCACCGCGCGGAGCAGCTGCGGCTGGAGGCCGAGAAGCTGCGGACGGACGCGGAGCGCCGGGCGCGCCAGACGGTGGAGACCGCGCAGCGCCAGGCCGAGGACATCGTGGCCGACGCCAACGCCAAGGCGGACCGGATCCGCAGCGAGTCCGAGCGCGAGCTGGCGGCGCTGACCAACCGCCGCGACAGCATCAACGCCCAGCTCACCAACGTCCGCGAGATGCTCGCCACGCTGACCGGCGCCGCGGTGGCCGCGGCCGGTGTGCCCGGTGACGACGAGCCGATCTCGCGCGGCGTCCCGGCCCAGCAGAGCCGCTGAACCGCGGCGGTTCACCGGCGGCGAGAGGCGACCGCGGGACCGCACGAGGCCGTACGCAGGCCGTACGGAAGCCGTACGCAGGCCGTTACGGCGGGCCGCGGCACGGGAAGTACAGAGCAGCGGCAACAGCAGTACCCAGCACCACATTCGTTCGGGGGATCCCGCGCTCAGCGCGTCGTGGCCGTCCGAGGATCCGGCGGCGTCCCACGGCGCGCTGACGTGTCCCGCGCGCCCCTGCCCCACGCGCAGCGCCCCGCCGCCCCGCGGACAGCGCCCTTCCGGTGGCGAGGCTCCGGCCACGCCCGTACCGTGAGTGAATGATCGAGCTGGAGGGTCTGACCAAGCGCTACGGCGACAAGCTCGCCGTCGATCACCTCACCTGCACCGTGCGCCCCGGAATCGTCACGGGTTTCCTCGGCCCCAACGGCGCGGGCAAATCGACCACGATGCGCATGATGCTCGACCTCGACAACCCCACCAGTGGCACCGTCCGCATCGACGGCCGGCACTACCGCGAACTGCACGACCCCCTGCGGACGGTGGGCGCCCTG
Organism: Streptomyces huiliensis; assembly: GCF_020037025.1. Lineage (GTDB taxonomy): Bacteria > Actinomycetota > Actinomycetes > Streptomycetales > Streptomycetaceae > Streptomyces > Streptomyces huiliensis. The sequence continues at coordinate 31,817 of NZ_JAIQLH010000076.1, forward strand.
CTGGACGCCAAGGCGATCCACGGCGGTCGCAGCGCCTACAACCACCTGCTGTGCCTGGCGCAGAGCAACGGCATCCCGCCCGCCCGCGTGCGCGAGGTACTGGACACGGTGGGCCTGACGTCGGTTGCGCGGAAGCGGGCCAAGGGGTTCTCGCTGGGCATGGGCCAGCGGCTGGGCATCGCCGCCGCGCTCCTCGGCGACCCGCGCATCCTGATGTTCGACGAACCCGTCAACGGCCTGGACCCGGAAGGCATCCACTGGATCCGGACGCTGATGAAGGGCCTGGCGGCGCAGGGCCGTACGGTCTTCGTCTCCTCGCACCTGATGAGCGAGATGGCGCTGACCGCCGAGCACCTGATCGTCATCGGCCAGGGCCGGCTGCTCGCCGACACCTCCATGGCCGACTTCATCGCGCGGAACTCGCGTTCGTTCGTACGGATGCGCTCGCCGGAGCAGGAGCGGCTGCGGGACGTGCTCTCGGGCGCCGGGATCGCGGCCGCACCGGGCCCGGACGGCGGGCTGGACGTGACCGGCGAGGACGCCGCCCACCTGGGCGAGCTGGCGGCCCGGCACGGGATCACGCTGCACGAGCTCAGTCCGCAGCGGGCCTCGCTGGAGGAGGCGTTCATGCGACTGACGGCCGAGTCCGTGGAGTACCACGCGCGCGCCGGGGACGGCGCGGAGCCGCCGGCCGGGGCGCCGGACACACCGGACGCCGGGCGGCCGGCCTGGGGAACGGACTGGCGCGGGGACCGGCGCGGGAAGGAATCCTGATCATGGCGGTGACGGCACAGGTCCTGCGGTCGGAATGGACGAAGACCAAATCCGTGCGCTCCACGGTGTGGACGCTGGGCACCGGCGTCGTGGTCACCGTCGCGCTCGGCGCCCTGATCAGCGCACTCGCGAAGAACGACTACGAAAACCTCTCCCCCAAAGACCGGTTCGCCTTCGACCCGACATTCATCAGTTTCGCGGGGATGGGACTCGGCCAGCTGGCATTGATCGTTTTCGGGGTATTGGTGGTCGCCAACGAATACAGCACCGGAATGATCCGCACATCATTGGCGGCGGTTCCGCAACGCGGCGTCTTCCTGTTCTGCAAGATCGCAATTGCGACGGCGCTCGCGCTGGTCGTGGGCATGATCACCAGCTTTCTCACCTTTTTCGTCGGACAGGCGATGCTGGGCGACCGCGGCGCGGACCTGGGCGATCCGGGGGTCCTCCGCGCGGTCGTCGGCGGCGGGCTCTACATGGCGCTGATCACGATGTTCTCGATGGGGGTGGCGGCGATGCTGCGCAGCCCCATGCTCTCGCTGGGCGTCCTGATGCCGTTCTTCTTCCTGATCTCCAGCATCCTGGCGAACGTCTCGGCCACGAAGAAGGTCGGCGAGTACCTGCCCGACAAGGCCGGACAGAAGGTGATGCAGGTCGTCCTGGTGGACGACGACGCCCCCTACGGGCCCTGGGGAGGCTTCGCGATCATGGTGCTGTGGGTGGCGGCCTCGCTGGTGGGCGGGTACGTGGTGCTGAAGAAGCGCGACGCGTAGCCGGCGATGCGGCGGTCCCTGCGCGACCTCGGGCTGGACGCCGTCCCGTTCCGGCACCCCCTGGAGTACCCGGGCCGCCCGGCCCCGGAGCCGTGCCTGCTGCTGGAGGCGGAGCTGCTGCCGCTGCGCGCGGTGCCGGGGCGGCCGCTCGGCGCGTGGCCGGTCGTCGGCGGGGAGGGGACGTGGCCGGTCGTCGGCGCGGAGGGGACGCATACGGACGGTGGCGCGGAGGGGACGCATACGGACGGCGGCACGGAAGGGACGCATACGGACGGCGGCGGGGGCCCGTCCTCCGACGGCCCCGGTGGGCCCGAGCTGGACGCCCTCCTCACCGCCCTCGGCCGGCTCGTCACCGGCCACCGGCACCCCGTACTCGCCGTGGGCTCCAACGCCTCCCCCGCCCAGATGGGCCACAAGCTGGCCGCGCACGGCCTGCCGGCCGCCGTGCCCATGGTCCCGGTGACCGTCCGCGGCATCGGGGTGGGCTGCTCCGCGCACATCGGGCGGGCCGGGTACGTGGCCGCCGCGCCGTACGCCGACCCGGCCGCCGAGCGGCGGCTGGTGGTCAGCTGGCTGGACCCGGCCCAGCTCGCCGCGGTGGACGCCTCCGAGCTGCACTACCGGCGCGTCCTGTTGCCCGCGACGGCGTTCCCGATGACGCTGCCCTCCGGCGACCGGCTGGGCGGCGCCTACCTCTACGTCTCCCGGCACGGCGTGCTGCTGGACCCGGCCACCGGCCGGCCGCACCCCGGCGCGGAGGACCAGGGCGCGCTGCTCGCCGCGCTGCTGCGCTCCTCGAAGCGGCTGCGCAACCTGCTCGGGCCGGACCCCCGTGCCTGGACCGAGCGGGCCCGCGCCGAGGAGGCGGTACGGCTGGAGGGCGCGCGCATCTTCGGCGAGGAGGGCTGGATCCGCCCGGAAGGCGAGCTTCCGTCGAGCGCGGGCCCGCCCGACCTCCGCCACGCGGACCTGATGCCCTGAGGCGTCACCGGCGCTCCACCGGCATTCCGTGGAACCGTCAACCCCTCGTTATCCTCCTAACCCGAACGGGGGCACATGCCCCGACCATCTCGCGAGGGGCGGAGAATGATCGAGGCAGTCGGCCTGACGAAGCGCTACGGCGCCAAGACGGCCGTGCACAACCTGAACTTCCGGGTGAGGCCGGGAGCCGTCACCGGCTTCCTGGGCCCCAACGGCTCCGGCAAGTCCACGACCATGCGCATGATCCTGGGCCTGGACACGCCGACCGCCGGCCGGGTCACCATCGGAGGCCGCCCCTTCCGGGAACTGCCCAACGCCGCTCGCCAGGTCGGCGCGCTGATCGACGCCAAGGCCGTGCACGGCGGCCGCAGCGCCTACCACCACCTGCTGTCCCTGGCCCAGCTCGCCGGCATCCCGCGCTCCCGCGTGGACGAGGTGCTGGGCGTGGTCGGTCTGCACGGCGTGGCCAAGCAGCGCTCCCGCGGCTTCTCCCTCGGCATGGGCCAGCGGCTCGGCATCGCCGCGGCGCTCCTCGGCGACCCGCAGGTGCTGCTGTTCGACGAGCCCGTCAACGGCCTGGACCCCGAGGGCATCCTGTGGGTCCGCAACCTGATGAAGCGGCTGGCCGCCGAGGGCCGGACGGTCTTCGTCTCCTCGCACCTGATGAGCGAGATGGCGCTGACCGCCGACCACCTGATCGTCATCGGCCGCGGCCAGTTGCTCGCCGACATGAGCGTCCAGGACTTCATCGCCGCCAACTCGGCCGGCTTCGCCCGCGTCCGCACCCCCGACACCGAGCCGGAGGGGCGCGAGAAGCTCACCGCCGCGCTGGTCGAGGCGGGCGGCCAGGTGCTGCCCGAGCCCGACGGCGCCCTGCGCGTCACCGGCCTGGAGCTGCCCCGGATCAGCGACGTCGCGCACGACACCGACGTCCGCCTCTGGGAGCTCTCCCCGCACCAGGCGTCCCTGGAGGAGGCGTACATGCGGATGACGCAGGGCGCCGTCGACTACCGGTCGACCCACGACCCCCGGGCCGGCTTCCAGCCGCCCGCCGCCCCCGGCTACGCGGTGCAGGGCGGGCCCGCGCCGGTGCCGCAGGGGTGGAACGGTCCGGCCGGCTACCCGGTGCTGCCGGGCGAGCAGCCCAACCCGTACGCCCAGCAGCAGCCCGTGGCGGCCCCGCAGCCCCCTCAGGCCCCGCAGGCGCCCCTGCCGCCGCAGCACCTCGCCGCCCCCGCCACCCCGCCGCAGCCGCCGGCCGGCGCCCCCGCGGTACCTGCGGCCCCCTCAGCCCCCGCCGACCTGACCAAGCGCGACACCGAGGACGCCCGATGACCACCCCGACGACCCCTCAGCACCCCGTGCCCCCGCAGGGCGCGCCGCAGCAGCCCGGTCAGGCGCCTCAGCAGCCCGGTCAGGCGCCGCAGCAGCCGGGGCAGGCCCCCGCGCAGCCGTACTGGCCCGGGCAGGCGGGCCCCGGCGGGCCGGGCGGCTACGTCTCGCCGGTCCCGGTGCGCGCGGCGCACCTCGGGGACGCCGTCGTCGCCGAGTGGACGAAGATCCGCAGCCTGCGGTCCACGATGTGGACGCTCGGCACGATGCTGGTGACCGTCATCGGCCTCGGCCTGACCTGGTCGCTCCTCTACTCCAACTCCGACGAGGTCCTCAGCGCCGACAACGTGCTCGGCGTGGGCGCCGTCGGCGTGCTGCTGGGCATGATTCCGGTGCTCACCCTGGGCGTGCTGACCATCTCGTCCGAGTACGGCACCGGACTGGTCCGCACCACGCTCACTGCCTGCCCCAGCCGCTCCCGGGTGCTGACGGCGAAGGCGATCGTCCTCGGCTCCCTGGCCTTCGTGACCACGCTGGTCGCGACGCTCCTCGTCGCCATGATCAGCAGTGCCCTGCTGAGTGACCGGATCACCGAGGACCCGACCACCGGCGAGTGGTTCAAGGCGACCGTCGGCGTCAGCCTCTACGTCGCGCTTGCCGGCCTGCTGGCCCTGGCCGTCGGCACCCTGCTGCGGCACTCCGCCGGGGCGATCACCACCATGCTGGGCCTGGTGCTGTTCCCGCCGCTGCTGTCCCTCTTCCTCCAGTCCGACGCCGTCGAGAAGATCGGCGAGGTGCTCCTCAAGTACTCGATCCCCATGCAGCTGTTCACCCTGTACGGCGCGGAGATCGACTCGGGCCCGTCCGGCTGGGACGCGCTGTGGATCATGCTCGCGCTGGCCGCCGCCGCCACGGCCGGCGCCCACCTGGCGCTCAACAAGCGGGACGCCTGAGCACAGTTGGGACGGGCGGTACTCAGTACCGCGGCGCGTTACGGGACCGCTGGAGCCGCGCGCTCCGGCGGTCCCGCGCGTTCCAGCAGGCCTTGTGCCAGTGGCGCCGGTCCTCGACCCCGGCGCCGTACTGCGGCCACACCACCAGGTGCGGCACCCCGGGCGGGATCTCCTGGTCGCAGCCGGGGCAGCGGTAGTGCTTGGCCGCCGCGCTCCCGCCGACCATGCGGACCGACCAGTCCTCGCCCTGCCAGCTCTCCGTCTGCTCCAGGCCGTAGCGCACCCCGCCGCCCTCGTACCGGTCGGGCTCGGCGGCCGGCCTTGCGGCGGCGCCTCGTTGGCGGTTGCGGCGCGGGGACACGGGTCACCTCGGAGTTGGGACGAGCTACGGGCCGTGACCAGGGTACGCGTCACGGTCACCACCCCGGTCCGACGTACTCCGGTCCTACCCCGTCGCCCTCTCCGATCATCATGAAAACTTCCTGAACGCCCGTACCTCGTGGCACGTGTCGGGCGTTATTGCCACCGGGGGATCCGGGTCGGTCGCGCAGGAAGGTGCACGAACATGCGCGTTGGAGCGTTCGTCCTGGCCGCCCAGTTCCCGGGCCAGGGTCATGGAGAGGCGCTGTACCGGGCGGTGCGGACGGCGGAGGTCGCCGAGGAGGCCGGGCTCGACGCGGTCTGGCTGGCCGAGCACCACTTCGTCCCCTACGGCGTCTGCCCGTCGGCGGTGACGCTGGCCGGGCTGCTCCTGGGGCGCACCCGGCGGATCCGGGTGGGCACGGCGGTGAGCGTCCTGCCGACCACCCACCCCGTGGCCCTCGGTGAGCAGACGGCGCTGCTGCACATCGCCTCGGGCGGCCGGTTCACCCTCGGGGTGGGCAGGGGCGGGCCGTGGGTGGACCTGGAAGTGTTCAACGCGGGCGTCCAGGCTTACGAAGAAGCGTTTCCGGAATCGCTCGAACTGCTGATGCGCTGGCTGCGGGAACCCCGCGTCGGCGCTTCGGGCAAACGATTCTCCTTCCGCGAGGTGCCCGTCGTCCCGCGGCCGGACGAGCTGCTGGACCGGCCGGGACCGCAGGTGCTCGTCGCCTGTACCTCCCCCGCCGGGGTCCGGCTGGCCGCCCGGCACGGGCTGCCGATGCTGCTCGGCATGCACAGCACCGACGAGGAGAAGGCCGGGATGGTGTCCCTGTGGCGCGAGTGCGCGCTGGAGGCCGGGAGTTCACCGGAGCACGTGGCCACCGCCGGGCACGTGGCGGCGGGTGTGGTGCAGGTGGCGGACCGCCGCCAGGAGGCGGCGGAGACCCTGCTGAAGGCGATGCCCGGCTGGCTGCGCCAGGGTCTCGGGGCCCACGTCACCGTCGACGGCCGGGAGCGCCGGATGCGGGACCCGCTGGCGTACACGGAGCTGCTCTGCTCCCTGCACCCGGTCGGCTCGCCCCGGCTGTGCGCCGACCGCCTCGCGGCGACCGCGGAACGGACCGGGGTACGCGGGTTCGCGCTGCTGGCCGAGGGGTCGGGTGACCTGGCGGCGACCGAGGAGAACCTGCGCCGGCTCGGCGCGGAGGTCCTGCCCCTGATCCGCTGACCCGCTGTTCCGCTGTTCCGCTGTTCCGCTGTTCCGCTGAGGGGCCCGGGAGCGGTCGGCCTTTGGCCGTATCCCATGGCGGCGCGCGGACGCGGACGGGCGACGCGGTGGACCGCCCCCGGCGCGCGCCGCACCGGCGGCGCCGGGGTGCCGTCCCGCGCCCCCGCGCGCGGAGCGGCGGTGGCGCGGGTTCAGCAGTCGCGCAGCTCCGGGGACTGGTTGAGGAGCTGGCCACGGACGGAGGTGAAGCGGGCCAGCCGCTCGTCGACCGAGGGGTCCAGCGGGAACACGGCGACCCGGTGGCAGTTCTGGAACGCCAGCCGGACCCCGAAGTGCCGCTGGAGCGCACCGCGGATCGCGTCGCTCGCCAGGGCGCGCAGCAGCTGGCCGCGCGCCTGCTCGTCCGGCGGCGGCGTCCGGTTGTCGGCGAACTCGCCGCCTTCGACCGCGAGCCGGTCCACCAGCGAGCTGATCATCTCCCAGGCGTAGGGCAGGGAGTTCCGGACGCAGTCGACGAATGCCTCTTCGTCGACCTCGCCTCGCTCGGCCTGTTCGAGGAGGGCCGGTGAGACGTCGAGCGACATGAGTTCTCCTCTCGCGGACCCCGCCGGGCGGGGTCCTGGGGGTGGGCGAGCGGACGACGACGCCCCGTGCCCGTACGACGACCGCCCGCTTCAACGGTAATCCGGCCACTGCTGCCCCACCAGGAGAACGCACCTACAACTGGCCACCGGCGAAGGGGCCCATCCAGGGCGAATCGCGTCCGGTGCCGGGAGTCGAGTAGCGTGGCTCACCATGCGTCTCGTCATCGCCCGTTGCTCCGTGGACTACGCCGGCCGGCTCACCGCCCACCTGCCGTCCGCCCCCCGTCTCATCCTCGTCAAGGCCGACGGCAGTGTCTCGATCCACGCGGACGACCGGGCCTACAAGCCCCTCAACTGGATGTCCCCGCCCTGCACCCTCAAGGAGGGCGACGGCAGCGTCTGGACGGTGATCAACAAGGCGGGCGAGAAGCTCATCATCACCATGGAGGAAGTCCTCCACGACTCCTCGCACGAGCTCGGCGTCGATCCGGGCCTCATCAAGGACGGCGTGGAAGCGCACCTCCAGGAGCTCCTCGCCGACCGCCTGGAGACCCTCGGCGAGGGCTACACCCTGATCCGCCGCGAGTACCCGACGGCCATCGGCCCCGTCGACATCCTCTGCCGCGACGCCGACGGCCAGACCGTCGCCGTCGAACTCAAGCGACGCGGCGAGATCGACGGCGTCGAGCAGCTCACCCGCTACCTCGAACTCCTCAACCGCGATCCGCACCTGGCGCCGGTCCGCGGCATCTTCGCCGCCCAGGAGATCAAGCCGCAGGCTCGGGTCCTCGCCACGGATCGGGGGATCGGGTGTGTGGTGCTCGATTACAACGCGCTGCGGGGGATCGAGGACGACAAGCTCAGGTTGTTCTGAGCGGGTGGGGTAGCCCCGGTCCCTCCCCCAGAGGGGGCACCCCCATTTCACCGTTTCTTGCGGGGGGCGAGCCCCCGCGCCCCCGGGCGGGCTGATCCAGCCCGTCCGGCGTTTGAGGACGAGCGGCGGAGCCGCGATCAGGGGGTCTGGGGCGCAGCCCCAGGAAACGGCGAAGGGGCGGGACCGGGGCACACCCCACCGCGGTCAGCCGCTCGGCTTGACCGTCCCCGATCCGGGCGGCGGATTTCCCCCGCCGG